>DFYY01000053.1:149795-174128 GCA_002383485.1 Bacteroidales bacterium UBA4070
CCTGTAGGGCATCAAGAATTGTAGAAACCAGGCCCCTACCCAACCCAGGGCCGCAGACCATTCACATTTACAAATAGATGTTGTGAATAATTCATAATTTTGAACCATATAATCCGGACAAAAATGGGAGTGATCAGGATTGAAGATATGGAGTTTTATGCCTTTCACGGGCATTACCGNNGACAAAGCCGGGAAAAGTGACGAACTGCATGACACCCTCAACTACCAGACGGCATATCTGATTGTAAAGCGGGAGATGGAAAAGACATCAAACCTGCTGGAACATATTGCCACACGTATTCTGAATGCGCTTTACAATGAGATGACCGGTATCCGCAAAGCCACGGTCAGGGTTGCTAAGCTCAATCCCGTCATGGGTGGCAGGATCGGCCGCGTAAGCGTGGAGGTCACAAGGTAAGACATCATCCGGTTTCGAAAACAGGGCGAAAAAGTTTCACATCTGCATTTCGTGCTTCAATTCCGTATACTTTTGTACGGTCAATTCAACATATCAAATGAAAGAGTCTGAAGAGATAATCAAACCCGAATCACAGCACTTCATAGAGCAGGCCATTGAGAAGGATCTTGCCGGGGGAAAGAACGGCGGCCGAATTCATACCCGCTTCCCGCCAGAACCGAACGGCTACCTGCACATTGGGCATGCAAAGGCTATATGCCTCGATTTCGGTATGGCAGAAAAATACGGCGGAAAGTGCAATCTCAGGTTTGATGACACCAATCCGACGAAGGAGGATGTAGAATATGTTGACTCGATCAAGGAAGACATTCAGTGGCTGGGATTCACCTGGGAAGACCGTGAATTCTATGCTTCGGATTATTTCGGAAAGCTGTGGGAATTTGCCGTGTCGCTCATAAAGCGTGGCCTGGCATATGTTGATGACCAGAGCGCAGAGGCGATCTCTGAACAGAAGGGCACTACCACACAGCCCGGCACTGAGAGCCTCTACCGGAGCCGTAGTATTGAGGAAAACCTGGACCTGTTTTACCGTATGAACGAAGGTGAATTCGAGGAGGGCAGCCGCGTACTCAGAGCCCGTATTGACATGGCCTCCCCGAACATGCACATGCGTGATCCCATTATCTACCGCATACTCAAGACCCCTCATCACCGAACCGGTACAACATGGAAGGTCTATCCCATGTACGACTTCGCCCACGGGCAGAGTGATTACTTCGAGGGGATAACCCACTCGCTCTGCACTCTCGAGTTCGAGGTGCACAGGCCACTGTACGACTGGTTCATCGATCAGCTTAAGAACGATGAGTACCGTCCGCGGCAGATTGAATTCAACCGTCTTAACCTCACATATACGGTTATGAGCAAGCGCAAGCTGCTCGAACTGGTCAGGGACGGCATGGTCAGCGGTTGGGATGATCCGCGTATGCCTACACTCTGCGGGCTTCGGAGGCGCGGTTATACCCCGGAATCAATAAGGCGTTTTGTGGATCTCATTGGTTACACCAAGGTCGAAGCAATAAATGATGTCTCCCTCCTCGAATATGCAATCAGGGAAGACCTGAATAAGAGGGCGCCACGGGTTTTCGGTGTGCTCAATCCGCTGAAGGTAATAATCACCAACTACCCTGAAGGTGCAACCGAGAATATGGAGATACTCAACAATCCCGAGGATGAAACGCAGGGGACACGCCTTGTACCGTTCAGCAGGGAGATTTATATTGAAAAGGAGGACTTCATGGAGAATCCTCCTCACAAGTTCTTCCGTCTTGCCCCGGGTCAGGAGGTTCGTCTCAAAGGAGCATATATAATCAAATGTACGGGTCTGAAGAAGAACGATGCAGGTGAGATTGTGGAGGTGAAGTGCACCTATGATCAGGCAACCCGCAGCGGAGGACCGGATTCGAACCGTAAGGTCAAGGGTACACTTCACTGGGTATCGGCAGAGCATGCTCTTGATGCCGAGGTAAGACTGTACGACAGGCTCTTCAGCGATGAAGATCCGTCGGGCCACAAGGATGTTGATCCCAGGGAATTTCTTAATCCCGGCTCGCTTACAATACTTAAGGGATGCAAGGTTGAACCCTCACTTGCAGAGGCCCGGCCGATGAATAAATTCCAGTTCCAGAGGATAGGGTATTTCTGTGTCGATTATGATTCGGCTGAGGGCAAGCTTGTATTCAATCGCACAGTCGGACTCAAGGATACCTGGGCTAAGCAAAACAGGTAGAAAGGACCTCAGACCGCCTGACTTCAGACTTTCAGACAAAACAGAAGGCTTAAAAAATCTGAAGTTTCAATAATAAGCTGGAAATTTTATATATTTGCAGCCTCAAATAACTGTCCCGTGGTGTAATTGGCAACACGTCTGATTCTGGATCAGAAGAGTTCAGGTTCGAGACCTGACGGGACAACAACCGCCGGCCCAAGTGGCCGGCTTTTCTTTTCAATAAGACCGTGTTTATCCTGAGATCCTGTTTTTTTCCTGAGAGCATGCTTCTTCCCAGAGATCCGGCTTCTTAAAATGCCTCACCTCTTCAATTCCTCAAATCCCCTCCCGTAAACGCCCATGACATTTGCAACAGTGATGAAGGCCTTGTCATCAACGTGTTTTATGATGCGGTATAAGTCGCTTGCCTCATTCTTTCTCATAAAAATAAAAAAATAAATCTGGATGCTAATCTAAAGGTAGACCATCGTTTCCACCCTCTGTGCCGGCTCAAGGTCTGTGAGTATCAGGTATGAGGAACCTATAATGATAACATCGCAGTATAAAATTACCCGCCCAAGGCTGATATTGCGGTATTTGGTCACTATCATAGCTATGATGTCCGTACCGCCGGTGCTGCCTCCCTGGGTAAAGATGATCGCCAGCCCCACTCCGCAGAGTCCTCCTCCTATGAGGGCTGACATGAACTTCTCCTGGACAACGGCATCAGGGATAAGCGGCTGCAGCAAAGACAGCATCGCCGCTCCAAGCAAAATCCCGTAGATTGATTTGATTCCGAAGCCCGCCCCCAGTATTTTCAGGCCTATAATTATCAGCACAACGTTTATTGCGAAGTAGGTGTAACCCATCGGTATGCCGGTGGCGTAAAAGATGATTGCTGCAAGCCCCGAAACGCCACTGCCCGAGATCTGGTGGGGAAACAGAAAGGCTGTCCATGCCACCGCGAATATCAGCAGGCCCAGGGCCATCAGGCCATAGGTCCTGACATTGTCCATTATTGTACGCATTGCCATTTGTGCCGTCTGTTAAACCGCGCAAAGGTAGATCGCAGAATTATATTTTGTAAGGCTTCTGTCTCAATTTCTCATACTAATGACCTAATTTTGACGCTGATTTCTTATACTCGACCAAGTAAGCAATGAAGAAAAAATTCGAGGTTGAAAATCCCGACCTCTCACTGAGTCCCTTTACGGGGATGACGAAGAGGCATTATATCGAACTGGCAAAGTACCTCCTGGAGAGGGCTTTCACCCATGTCAGCTCTATCAATGATCCGCTGACCTTCCCTATCGTTCCGGGGAAGAGTTACCCACAGGAAGGCTCGCCCGACTGGCGGTTCAGGTCGCTCGAGTTCGAGGCGCTGGAGAGAACCTTCACCCTTGCCGGGCCGCTCATCCATGTAGACCCTGACACGGAGATAAAAGGCATAAGGCTTCGCGATTACTACAGGCTCCATCTCTATAACGCTCTTACACCGGGGCACGCCAACTCCCTCCCGTTACCGGAAGATCTCCCTGACTCAACCTACCAGTTTACATGCGAGTTCGGGGGTCTCTTCAAGACGCTCCTGCTGATGCCTGACACCCTGTGGTCAGCATATTCACAAAAGGAGAAGGACGAAATGGCTGTTGCCATATCCAAATGGGGCCACCACCGCACAACACAGAACAACTGGCGTATCTTCAACATAGTGACCCTCTCCTTCCTGAAGAAACATGGTTACGAAATTGACGATGAAGCGCTGAAGAGCCATCTCCTGTGGGTAGCCTCCTACCATTCAGGCAACGGCTGGTACCTGGAGCAGACTTACAACTACTATTCAATAAGCCTCTTCATTGTCTACACCACAATATGGTGCAGGGCATTCGGTGATGAGTACTACCCTGAGATTGCGGCCGTCATCGAGCGTTCCGCGCAGAAGCTGATGGAGTCAATAACCTCATTCTTCGGCCGTGACGGATATGTCAACATGTGGTCAAGGAGCATCTGTTACCGTACATGGGTCTCCGGTGCCTTCCCGGTCGCCTTCATGCTGAAGGATAAAGAGCTGATCGATCCCGGTTTTGCGCGCAGGCTCTGCTCGGGTTCGCTGCTGCAGTTCACCACCCGGGAGGACTTCTATTACAATGAGATCCCCAGCCTCGGCTTCTACGGCCGCAGGGAGTATATGATCCAGAACTACAGCTGCCCCGCCAGCCCCTTCATAATGTTTCTTCCTTTCATCTGCCTCGCCCTGCCGGACGAGTCTCCGTTCTGGACGGCACGTGAGAATGAGGGTTTCTGGCCGGAACTGAAAGAGCAAACACAGATAACAGTTCTTGAGAATCCCGGACTGGTGCTGGCCAATCATGGCATGACCGGCACATCCGAAATCATCCCGGGAAAGGTCTTTTACGATGATCCCAACTACTCAAAGCTGGTTTATAACACACATTTTCCCTGGGAGGATCATGATACCCGGGGAGGCACCTCCATGGAGTACAGCTTCAGGAGCCTTGACCCCAGGGACGTCAGAGGCGATGATATTAATTTCTACCTCACCGGGGCCACCCTGGGCAACACCACTGACAGGAGCCGGTTCTTCTCAACATCCCAAAGTATGGTCTTCAACGGTGTGCATGAAGGTGTGTTGTACCGGCAGGCGCTGATGAGAAGGCCGCCCAACAACGGGGTGGGCTATATAATCGACCTGGCTGATATCATCATTCCGGGAGGAGTGATACGGGTTGACCGGAGCCGGATGGCGTTCGAGCATGAGCTGACACTGGGTCACTTCGGTCTGCCACACATTGATGGCAAACCCGCTGAGGTACACAGCTTCGTAGAAGAGGGCAGGAAAGTGATTACCGCCTCAATAAAGGGGAGGCGGTTAGCCCTGATAACATATTCGGGGTGGGACAGTGTTGATACACTGACACATACAAACCATAATGCCGAGACTGATGAAAGTACGGTGATTTTCGCAACCAGGAAACGTACTGCCAGAAATCCGCCCATGGAACTCATGATCTCCGTGCTTCTCCACCGGACTGACGACTGTGAATGGAGCCCTGAAGAGCTTGACCCGATAAAGGAGATCAGGATAATGGATGTGACTCCTCTCTTCTCTCCGCTTGGTGCAGAAGTTACCCTGAGGGACGGCACTCTCTACAAAATCTACTTCGAGGAGATTGACGGCAACCGCCGTACATGAGATGCGGCCCCGGCAGTGCCTCTCCTGAGAACCCGGAACGGCAACCGCCGTACATGAGGATCTGCGCTGGCAAACAGGTTGCGAAGATAAGGGCATACAGCGCCCTGAAATCCTTCTCCCCGTCCCTCATCTGAACAGGTTCAGGCTGAGAAGTATCAGCGGGAGCGTTATAATGCTGAAAATGGTTGATATGAAGACGTTTGCCGTAGCCGTGCCGTCATCCTCGCCAAGAATGTTAACCATGATTACAACATTGACCATGCATGGCATAGCTGCCTGCATCAGCATCACTGATACAACCTCCTTGCGGAGCACTCCGGGAAAAAGCATATTGAACAATATGAAAAGCCCGAGCAGCAGCAGCGGCACCAGAAGCAGCCTGTTGAACGAGAGAAGGTAGGCATTCCTGTTTCTGATCATCTTCTTGCCGTCGGCAAACCATATTACGGAGGCAATGAATATCATCGAGAGCCATGTGTTGGTCTTGCCCAGCGCCCCTACGGAATCAAGTACAAACTGCGGCAGCCTGACTGAGAAAAGGAACAGGACAAATCCGGTAAGTATAGCTATTGTATTGATATTAAAGATTCTTTGCAGGCCGTCCTTAATACTGAATGACTTCCCGGGTGTGATTATGGAAACACCCAGGGTCCACATCAGGATATTGGAAACCAGGACAAACAGGCTGCCGTAGAGCAGTCCTTCCTGCCCGAACTGGGCCGAGATAACCGGCAATCCGAGGTAGATTATGTTACCCAGCATGCTGTGCAGGCGGAATATTGATGCATGGCCTCCTTCAATCCTGAAGATGCGGGTTGTAAGCCATCCGGCGAAGAGCATAAAGAGCATTGTCAGTGCCGCAAGAAGCAGTGTCTGCAGGCTGTTCGCCAGGAGCCTGGGGGTGACCTCTATTGCGCTGAAACTTGTGAGCAGCATAGAGGGAAGAGTCACGTAGAAAATCAGCTTTGCAAGGAAATCCTTGGTGCCGGCGGTAATCACCTTGGCGCGGCAGGCAAGAAGGCCTATCACAACTACCGTTGCCAGGATGCCGATCTGCCGCAATATCAGGAGTGAAGTCATGGACAGGATGTGAGTGGTTAAGGTTTCATAAGGCTCCGGGAAGAGACCCTGCAAAGATAACGCGCAAAAAGCGAAACGAAGAAACCCGGAAAAACTTTCTCCATGAAATAGTTTTGTTAAATTTGAGCGGCAACCTTTCCGGGCCATAAACAGGACCCTGAAAAACAGCAAAATTTTCCCATTGTCCCATGAAGATACTCATCATTGAAGACGAACCCAGGGTGGCCTCTTTTATCAAGAAAGGGCTGGAGGAAAAGGAGTATGAAACCATGGTGGCGTATGACGGACTCACCGGTGAACAGGCAGCCTTGCTCGAAGCGATAGACCTTGTTATCCTCGACCTTATCCTTCCCGGTAAAGGGGGAATTGATGTCTGCCGTGCAGTTAAGGAGAAGAAGCCAGACCTTCCTATACTCATGCTGACGGCCATGAGTACAACCGTTGACAAAGTCAAGGGCTTCGATGCCGGTGCTGATGACTACCTCGTCAAACCCTTTGACTTTCCCGAATTGCTGGCCCGCATCAAATCGCTCCTCAAGAGACGGATCACCTCCAGGCAACAGCCCGAATCGCTTCGCGTAGCCAACCTTGAATTGGATATGAGAAGAAAGGTCGCAATCCGTGGCGGCCATACCATAGAGCTTACTGCCAAGGAGTTCACTTTGCTGGAATATTTTATGCGCAACAGCGGGCGGGTACTGTCCCGGTCAGACATATCCGAACAGGTCTGGGATATCACCTATGACACCGGGACGAACATCGTGGAGGTATATGTCAACATCCTCAGAAAAAAGATTGACAGGGACTTCGAGCCGAAGCTCATACATACGAGAATTGGATTAGGATATATTTTCACTGATTCCTGAATGAAGATTAGGCAAAAACTGACGCTTCAGTTCTTCCTGATGGCCAGCGTAATACTGCTGCTCTTCTCGCTGGCGGTATATGTTGCCTCAGCCACATACCGTCGTGATGATTTCTACCAGCGGCTTGAGAGCAGGGCTATCAGCACCGCCAGGCTCCTCATTGAGGTGGATGAGATTGACAGTGATCTGCTAGCAAAAATCGAAGAGGATAACCCGGTTTCACTTCCCGATGAGAAGATCATCATCTTCAATTACAAGAACGAAATACTTTATTCCACTGATCCCAGGAACGTTATTATTTATGATGATGATCTTTTGACCAGGATCAGGACATCGGGTGTGGTACGTACCACCAGCGGGCGTTATGAGCTGTTGGGGATACTGTTCCCGGAGGAGTTCAACCGGTTTGTTGTACTGAGCGCCGCACGCGACATATACGGGTTTGATAAGATGAAGAATCTGAGGATGATATTGTTGCTTCTGACCAGTCTCTTCCTGCTGCTCTTCTACCCGGCCGGCTGGCTCTTTGCTGCCAGGTCGCTCTCACCCATCTCAAAGGTTGTGGACCGTGTAGAGGAGATATCCATTACAAGTCTGGACCTGAGGGTGGACGAGGGCAATGGCAAGGATGAGCTTGCTCATCTGGCCCAGACCTTCAATCGGATGCTTGAACGTCTGGAGACAGCCTTCGAAGTACAGAAAGATTTTATCTCCAATGCCTCACACGAGCTGCGCACACCGCTCACTGCCATTACAGGGCAGCTTGAGGTACTGCTGATGAAGGAACGGCCTGTAAAGGAATACCAGGAGGCGACCGAGGCAGTACTCGAAGACATCCGCAAGCTTAACCGCCTGCTTGACAGGCTGCTGCTGATGGCTCATGCAAGCTCCGAAGGAGCTACCGCAGGCTTCAGCGATGTACGCATCGATGAAATACTGTGGCAGGCAAGAGAGGAGATTATCAAACACGACAGGGGATACACGGTGAACATCGCTCTCGACGAAACCATCTCTGACATCGAAAACCTGACAATTCGCGGGGATGAGCACCTGTTGATGTCGGCCATCATCAACATCATGGAGAACGGATGCAAGTACTCTCCCGACAAAACCGTCAGAATATATCTGACACATGACAGCGGTAACGTCCTGGTACGATTCAGCGACAACGGCCCGGGAATAGCCGAAGACGAGAAGGAGCGCATTTTTGAATCTTTTTACCGCAGTAAACTGACATCCTCAGTCAGGGGCCACGGCATTGGACTCTCGCTGGCAAAGAAGATCATAGATATTCACCGTGGTGAGATCAGCGTAGCATCAACACCAGGGGAGGGCACTACAATCACTCTCTCCCTCCCTGCTGAGAAATTCAGTACCAGTCTTAACCGGAATTAATACTCAATTCAACTATTCCTGAGATTCGCTGCTGTCAGGCAGCAGGCTTGTCCTTCCTGGTGTGGAAATAGGTGAGCCCGTTGATCTCGGTCATACCCACCATCTCGAGACCGTTCTCCTTCAACAGGTTGGTAACGCTCTTCCTGGTCAGGTACCGGTTGGTCCTTGAGTCAATGAAGCTGTACATCCTGTTGATGAACGGAATCCTTGATTCGATGCCGTTCTCGTAAGCCTCGGTCCGCTCTGACTGTTGCTTCGGAAGGTTACCGTATTTGTCATTCACTCCGCTCTGTGACCGGTTGTCAATGAAACAGCCTATAAAATTGCTTTCTGAAGGAAGAAGACCAGTGATCTGCTTGAGAAAATCCCTTATCTCCCTTATGTGGTTAAGCTGCCTCAGGGTAATAACAGTTCTGATACCGTTCATGTCATCAGCATCATAAAAATAATGGCGGGATGAGGGGATGACAAGCACGCCCGATTCCTTGATCAGGCCCTTACGGTCAAGGTAATCAATCAGACTCTGACGGACCTCGATATCAAGCTCATCAAAGAGGTGAATAAGGCCGCTGTCCCTTAACGACAGCCTCCTCGGGCTCACCTTTATGACGGGCTGATCCGATATAGTGTCCCTGTTCAGTCCGATAGTTCCTTTTTCCATTTGTTAAGTCAGATGCCTTATCCTATTCAATTATTGTGCCACCAATGTTAAACGGTTACCTTTTTGAAGGATTTTCATGCCAAAGTTATTGACTCTTCCTTGCAACAACCAAACAATTTTGATGTTCACCGGCCACCTTTTGACCAACGGAACAATTAGTGAGATAACCATTAAAACTGCCGGGTCGAAACCTGCAAAATCCATTTTTCGCAGGAGGTCCTGCCTCTGGAGAGAGAATGTTATTTTTACATCAGAATTGAGTTTTATTCTGCATTTTTGAAATTCATTATTATACACGAAGGAGATAATCAGGTAAATGAAGAAGGGATGGAAGATATCGATAGTAGCAGCTGCCGTGGTCATTTTCATACCGCTCTTCTTTGTCAGTTCAGTCTGCGCCGGACTTTTCGGGCATCTGCCCGGGAAGAAGGAGTTGCAGAATTTCAGGAATTCCACGGCATCGCTGGTCCTCTCATCTGAAGGGGAGCTGATTGGCAAGTTCTATTTCGAAAACCGTACTGACATTACCCTGGACCAGGTTCCGGACCATGTGATCCACGCGCTGGTGGCCACGGAAGATGTCCGTTTCTATGATCACTCCGGGGTTGATACCAGGAGCCTTATCAGGGTCCTGTTCAAAACGATTCTTTTCAATGACCGCAGCGCCGGAGGAGGCAGCACCATCACCCAGCAGCTGGCAAAAAACATGTATGGAAGGAGGGATTACCTCGTTCTGTCCGTCTTCCTGAACAAGACCCGCGAGGCTCTTCTCGCAGGGCGAATTGAAAAGGTTTTCACCAAGGATGAGATACTGACCCTCTATCTGAACACCGTCTCTTTCGGGGAGAATCTCTTTGGCATCGAAGCTGCCGCACAGAGATACTTCAGCTGCCATACCTCTGACCTTAAGAGGGAGGAGGCAGCCCTGCTCATAGGGATGCTCAAGGCGAACACTTCCTTCAATCCGCGCCTTTATCCCGACAACGCCGTCAGGAGGAGGAATGTGGTGATCGGGCAGATGGAGAAGTATGGTTACCTCAACAAGTCGATGGCCGATTCGATCAGCGCCTTGCCGTTGAAACTGAATTACAATAAAACAGATATGGCCGGTCCGGCTGACTACTTTCTTGTACGTGTGAGAGCAGAGACTGACCGTATTCTGAAGGAGGGTACCGGCTATCGCGGCAAAGCCTGGGATATAGAGCGTGACGGACTTGTCATCACCACCACGCTCAGCATGCCCCTGCAACTCGCTGCCGGTGAGGCTTTTAAAACCCATCTCGCAAGGATGCAGAAGCGGCTTGACGATCAATACAACACTTCCTCGGGCCGCAGGGCACTGAAGGAGATACCTGACAGCCTGAGGAAGATGATGACCACTCTGCATGCCGGGTTGCTCGCCATCGATCCGTTCACCGGCGCAGTGATGGCATGGGCGGGTGGCATCGACTTTAAAACACAGCCGTATGACCAGATACTGGCCAGGCGGCAACTGGCATCAGTATTCAAACCATTCATTTTCGCCGCTGCACTCGAAGACGGTATTGAACCCTGCCGCTACCTTGACAATGATTCCGTAACTCTCTCCGGATTCAACAACTGGAGCCCGGAGAACTACAATCACTCGTACGGAGGCAAGTATTCACTGGCCGGCGCCCTGGCACAGTCTATGAACATACCAACCTTCAGCCTCTTCCTGCAGATAGGGTTTGACAAGGTTGACCGACTTTGGAGGGATATGGGTTTTACCTATCAGCTTGAGGATATGCCTTCACTGGCAATGGGTACGGCGGAAGCCAGTATCCTGGAGGTGGCGCTCGCCTATGCCTCCTTCGCCAACGGCGGAGAAAAGATCTCACCTTATATGGTTGAATCAGTCAGTGCTCCTGACGGAAGAATAATATGGCAGTATGCACCGCCGCACCGCCGCGACAGGATCCTGTCCGAACCGTCAGCAACCCTGATGGCAGCAATGCTTCAGAAAGCCATCAGGGAGGGCACCGGCGCCGCTGTACACAGCGTCTACGGCGTTAATATCCCACTGGCAGGGAAAACGGGCACCTCACAGAACTATGCCGATGCCTGGTTCGCCGCCTTCAATCCCGGAATAGTTATAGTCAGCAGGGTTGGCGCCTCAACACCCTCAATCCATTTCAACAACGGCAGTTATGGCTCCGGAAGTGCACTGGCATTACCACTGGTGGCACTGACACTCAGAAAAGTCGAGAAGGAGAAGGAACTAATGATGAGAATAAACATTCCTTTCGAACCTCTGACACCCGAACTGGCTATGGCGCTGGAATGTCCCGACTTCAGGGATAAAACATTCTTTGACAGGCTCTTCGATATCTTCAAGGAAAAGGAAATCGACTACAGTGAGGCAGGCAGGAGGAGGCGTATTATCCGCGGCCGGATCTTCAGACGGTGAAATTTCATCAAAACTTCATAGTCCCCAGCCTATTTTCGCCGGAGAAATTCAAACTGTAAAACAACAAGATGATGAAAAAGAGATTAACTGTATTGATTACTGCCGCATTGATTCTGATAGCGGGAGCATGCAACGAGATAAAGAACGGAGATGACCAGGGAAGGGTTGTACTGAAGGTCACAGACGCCCCGTTTGACATCAGTAACATCGAATCAGCACTGGTGACTATTACCAGGATTGAGCTCAAAAAAGTGGGTGATGGCATAAGCGACGGCAGCCCCTTTATCACCCTTTCGGAGGATACGATTAACATTGACCTTATCGACCTGAGGAACGGCGTTACCGAAACCCTTCTCGATTTGGAGATACCCACCGGATCATATAACATGGTAAGACTTTATGTGGATGAGGCAGGGCTTAAGCTGAAGGATTCCGATGAGATACACAGGGTAAAGGTGCCAAGCGGCAGCCAGACGGGAATTAAAATCTTCCTCAGCCCGGCGCTTGAGGTATCAGAGGGTAATCTCTCTGAGATCCTTCTTGATGTTGATCTTTCAAGGTCATTTATTCTGAGAGGCAACATGGATCATAACAACGGGTTTATCTTCAAGCCTGTGATAAGAGCAGCCAATATGGCAAAGGCAGGATGTGTGAGAGGTTTTGTCACCGACACTGCCGGTGTGAAAATAACCGAAGCAAGCGTCTGGATAGAGAAGGATACGGTACTGGCAACCGCCTTTACTGACACACTTGGATTCTACGCAATAATTGGAATCCCGGCCGGAGAATACTCTGTTTCCGCCACAAAAGAGGGCTATGACACTGTCAGTTTTGACGGGGTTGATATCATAGCCGGGAATAAAACCCCGCTCGATTTTGAGCTGACGAAAAAGTAAACGTCTGATTGAGTTCAATATGGCTTAAAGAAAAGCCGTGCCGCCTCCGGTACGGCTTTTGTTTTTGTATTTTAATTACTAAATTTGAATGTCGTGCTTTAGGAATTTGCCGGAAATTCCATCCCGGCCATTATGGAACCAAATATCAAGAAGAGATGAAAAAAAGAAGCGTACTGATGTTTGCTGCAATCTTTTCAGTTGCACTGGCAGCAGTAATTTCCTGTGCGGTCAACCCGGTCACCGGCAAGAAGCAGATCATGCTTATGTCAGAAGCCCGGGAGATACAGCTGGGATTATCCTATCACCCCCAGGTGATGGCAACTTTCGGAGAGTATGCTGATCCCGCGTTGCAGGCGTTCGTCCAGGCAAAAGGTACGGAGATGGGGAAACTCTCTCACCGGCCTAACCTGGAATATCATGTCAGGGTGGTTGATTCACCGGTAGTGAATGCCTTTGCTGTTCCGGGAGGCTACATTTATCTTACAAGGGGCATTATGGCCAACCTCAATAATGAGGCTGAATTTATGGGTGTCCTAGGTCACGAAATGGGTCACATAGCAGCCCGCCACTCCGTAAGCCAGCAGACCAAACAGCAGCTTGGCAACCTGCTTCTCATCGGAGGGATGATTGCTTCAGAGAAGTTCGCCAACTATGCCGAGGCTGCCATGCAGGGAATGCAGCTGTTGTTCCTCAGCTTCAGCCGCGACGATGAACGCCAGGCTGATCAGCTCGGCGTTGAGTATGCATCCAGGACAGGATATGACGCATCCAAAATGGCTGATTTTTACAAGGTACTCATCAAGATGAATCTCTCTGAAGCTGAGGGAGGCGTTCCAACATTCCTCTCCACCCATCCCGATCCGGGTGACCGCTACAATGCGGTTCTGAGGGATTCAAAACTCTGGCAGGACAGTCTCGGGCTGCCCTCCTACAAGGTAAACGCCGACCCTTATCTTCAGATGATCAACGGAATGATCTACGGAGAAGATCCCAAACAGGGATATACATTGGATAATACCTTCTATCATCCCGAGATGAAATTCAAGTTCTCCTATCCCCTCGGGTGGGAACTCACCAATGCCCCTACACAGGTCACCGTTCAGCCTTCCGACAGCAAAGCGCTTATGCTCTTCACCCTCTCCAACCAGAAATCTCTTGAGTCAGCCGTTGACAGCACAATGGCAATGTACGGCCTGACACTCCAGAGAGCTGAGAGAAGGACAGTCAACGGGTTGCCGGCAATTGTCACCCTCTCCAAACAACAGGCACAGAACCAGTCAACCGGCACCACGAGCTCCAATGCCGTCATCTCCTACTTCGTTGAGTACGGTGGTCTGATTTATCTTTTCCACGGTGTCTCCTCCGAAGCTGACTTTGCAAATTATGCTCCTGCGATGGAGGCATCAATGAAAACCTTTGCAAAACTCACCGACCTTTCAAGGATCAATGTCAAGCCGAAAAGAGTATACGTTAAGAAGGTACAACGTGCCGGGACACTCGCCAGTGCACTCAGCTATTACAATATGCCTCAGTCCATGATGGAGGAACTGGCGCTGCTGAACAATATCGAACTCAATAAGCCGGTTCCGGCAGGGAAATATATTAAAATTGTATCTGAATAAACTGACTCAAATTGGCAGACCAGACCTACGGAAAATCAGGCTACAGAGCCTGGATGGACAAAAACGGGCTCTACCTGAAATACGGTATCATTGCAGTATTGGCGCTAATCCTGCTTGCCACCACCCTGTTTCAGATCCAGCCTGAGGAGGTTGGGATAATCACACGCTTCGGGAAATATGTCAGAAAGGTTGAGTCAGGTCTCAACATGAAAGTCCCGATAATTGAGAAACTCTACAAGGTAGCCGTCGAGCGGCAGCAGAAGGAGGAGTTCGGATTCCGTACCACGGCACCCGGCATAAGGTCAGAGTACACCAAGGAAGGTACCGTTGACGAGTCGCTCATGCTGACTGGTGACCTCAACCTTGCCGATGTGGAATGGGTGGTGCAATACAGGATTGAAGATCCCTACAGCTTTCTCTTCAGGGTCAGGGAGCCTGTGGTTGCACTCCGTGATATCTCGGAGGCTTCAATGCGCGAGATTGTTGGCGACCGGACAGTAAACGAGGTCCTGACCGTGGGAAGGGCAGAGATAGCTTCCAGCGTCCAGCAGAAGATACAGGAACTGTGCGCGGAGTACTCCCTCGGAATAAGGATTGAACAGGTGGTGCTGCAGGATGTCAATCCCCCTGATCCGGTAAAGGATGCATTCAATGATGTCAACCAGGCACAGCAGGAGCGTGAGACCCTTATCAACCAGGCCCGTTCGGAATATAACAAGGTTGTACCCAGGGCAAAGGGGCAGGCTGAAGAGACGATACAGCGTGCTGAAGGATATGCCGCCGAGAGAGTAAATAACGCTCTCGGAGAAGCATCCCGCTTCAACGCACTTTACCTCGAATATATCAAGGCTCCCGAAGTCACCAAACGACGGATATACCTCGAGACAATGGAGGAGATCCTGCCGCGCGCCGGAAACAAGATCATAACTGACGAGAGCGGCAATAACCTGTTGCCTCTGCTTCAGATGCAGCTAACACCAAAGAAGTAAACCATGCGCACAAATAACACAAAACTGATAGTAATGATCTCCGTGCTCCTGGTGACGCTTCTGCTCATACTTGAGTGTGTGTTCAAAGTGAAGGAAACCGAACAGGTGGTTGTAACACAGTTCGGAAAACCGGTCGGAAAAGCGAAAGTCACTCCCGGCCTCAAGCTCAAGATGCCCTTCATCCAGCGTACCAACTACTTTGAAAAGAGATACATGGAATGGGACGGTGATCCCAACCAGGTGCCTACCAAGGATAAGAAGTTCATCTTTGTGGACACATACGCCCGCTGGCAGATTACCGATCCCCTTCAGTTCTTCAAGCGACTGACCGACGAGAGAGGTGCACAGTCAAGGCTGGCAGATATCCTTGACGGTGAAACCCGCGATCATATTGCGAGTCATAACCTTGAAGAGATAGTAAGATCTGTCAACAGGACCCCCGTTTCATCAGGCCTGATAGGCGAAGAGACCGGAGACTCCCTGAATAATATCATTACCGGAAGACAGAAGATTGAGGATATGATTCTGATCTCAGCCAATGACAAGGCGAAGGATCTTGGTATAGTTATTCTTGACGTGCGGATCAAGCGACTGAATTACGTGGAAGAGGTAAGAACGCAGATCTATGAGCGAATGAAGAGCGAGCGCTACCGCATAGCCGAGAGGTTCAGGTCGGAAGGCCAGGGAGAAGCCTCTAAGATCAATGGTGAGAAGGAACGCGACCTGAAGACTATCCAGTCAGAAGCATACCGCAAGGCTGAAGAGATACGCGGAAAGGCCGACGCAAGGGCAGCTGCAATATACGCAGGAGCATACGACCAGTCAGCTGCCGCCCGCAGCCTCTACGGTTTCATGAAGTCAATGGAGACCTTCAGGCTGACATTCGATTCAACCACCACAATCATACTGTCTACTGACAGTGATCTTTACAGGTATCTGACCGGATTCAATCACTGAGCCCGGACTTCCCTGATCCGGGAAAAGGCATGATTAAATAGAAAAGGCCGCAGTCCGAAGAGTGCAGCCCTGATTTTTACTGGTTGTGGTATGCGGGTTAACCCCTGTCAGGAAAGAACCTGCGCCACCAGAAATATTTTCTTATTCTTGCCATAACTCAATTGCGTGCAAATATGCAAACAATTTTCCTTATGGATTATTGTGTCTGCCTCTATTTTTTCAAAAGGTCACGAATCTCTTGCAGCAGCACAACCTCGTCACTCGGCGGCGGCGGCGTGGCAAGAGCGGCTTCTTCCTTCTTCTTCAGGCTGTTCATAGCCTTGATGACGAAGAAGATGCAAAGGGCAACAATAAGAAAGTCAATTATATTCTGGATGAAAGAGCCGTAATTAATAGCAACCTCGCTTACTGCAGGCTGAATCACTGTTGCCCCGTCCATCACAGCATCCTGCCCTTTCTGCAGTACTGCTTTCAGGTTTGTGAAATCAACCTTGCCCAGCGCCATGCCTATCGGCGGCATAAGGATGTCATTCACCAGGGAGGTGATGATCTTGCCGAATGCACCGCCAATAATTATACCAACGGCCATGTCAAGCATATTGCCTTTTACGGCAAACTCCTTGAATTCTTTTACAATTCCCATAATCTGCAAGTGTTTAAGTTAGAAATCCAACCAGGTAAATGATTACCAAATATACGAAAATGTAATACATAAATATTTTAGTGCACAGGATTTAGTTTTGTCTTCCAAAGTTTGACCAGGCCGTTTTTTTTAATTAACTTACACATTATTAAACAAAAGCAGTTCGCAGTCGTTTATCTTATTAGATATTAATCCATTAAAACCAAAAATCATGGCAGTACTGAAAGTAATTGAAATTCTTGCATCATCCCCGGTCAGCTGGGAAGATGCTGCAGCCTCCGCAGTCAAGACAGCGGGGAAGACAGTCAAGGAGATACGCTCAATTTATGTAAAGGAGCAGAGTGCGGTGGTGGTTAAGAACAAAATCACCGAATACCGGGTCAATGTTAAAATAAGTTTCGAAGTAATTTAAAAATCAAAAAAAATGGGATTAATCTCTTTCATTAAAAATGCAGGCGCAAAAATCTTCAAGTCTGAAGAGAAGCGTGAAGTGGAAAAAGCCAATCTCATTCTTGAGTACATAAAAAAGTTCGGGTTTGATGTAAGCAAAGTTAAGGTTGCTGTTGATGGCGAGAAGGTGATACTTACCGGATCCGTTGACACACAGCTCAATAAAAATAAGATAATCGTTACCGCCGGCAACGTGGAAGAGATATCAATGGTTGAGGATCACCTGCTGGTGACAGTTCCTGAACCTGTTGCACCACCTGCGCCTGAGAAACAGTTCTACACTGTCAAGAAGGGTGATTACCTCTCGAAGATCGCCAGGGAGGTTTACGGTGACGCAAAGAAATACCCGGTAATATTTGAAGCCAACAAACCAATGCTAAAGGATCCTGATCTCATCTATCCCAGACAGGTCCTTGTCATTCCTCCGCTTACATAGAAAAAATTACAGCATGACAGGAGGCAGCGGCGGGTCTGAGACCCGTCGCTGCTGTTCTACAATACAACAATCGACCATTTTTGTTGTTATATTTGCAGCCGTGAAGAGAATTCGCACCATATCACCCGTTATCTCACTCTTCCTGATCACGCTCATGCTGGCGGGTAGTTTCGGCTTTACCCTTATTCATCACACATGTTTCCATTGCGGTACTGATGAGACAATAGCAACCCTGACCGGTGACCCGATAGGGGATAACTGCTGCGGACACCATAAAGGCGCTGCCTGCAGCCACGGGGAGTGTGACGTGCTTCATCAGCACAGTACCTCCGAGATGATACTCTCCGACGACTGCTGCACCCATGAGACGGAGAGGATCGTGACCGACGAACTGGTTCGTTCCGAGGTGCAGAATGAGATAATACCCTACTTTGTCGCAGCTACGGTAGTCGCCGTCATAGGTGACCAACCGGTCAGAGAAATACATTCCTTTGCTTCTGACAAACCGGCTTACCGCGGACGTGACCTGACAACCATTCTTTGCAGGCTCCAATCCTGATTTTTTCATAGGGACACAACATAACCGGGTTAAGGACTCTTATCCGACACCTCTGATTATGTTGCAACTGTTGTGCGCTGGCTCCGGGCAAACACCCCGTGGCAGACACAGGCATTCAATAATCATTTAATTTATTCCCTATGAAACATCTGATAATAATACTGATACTGGTTCTCGCTCCTTCCATCGCCTTTTCACAGGGGCGCATTGAAGGCAAGATCATGGTTGCAGGCGGGAACGGATCAGGCGGCACTGATATCCTTCCCGGAGCAAACGTAGTCTGGGCGGGAACCACCACCGGCACATCCGCCAATGCTGCCGGATATTTTACACTCAAAAGAGCCAGGGGGCACAACCTTCTCGTGGCCAGCTTTGTCGGCTATAACACCGATACTGTCACAATTGACCCTGATACCGAATACATCGAGATCTTCCTTAAAGAGAGCAGCATGATTGGAGAAGTCACTGTAATCGGCCGTGCCACAGGAGCACATATAGACCGGGATGCAACAATCGCCACAGTGAAAATAACGGCTGCAGAGCTATGCAAGGCCGCCTGCTGCAACCTTTCGGAAAGTTTTGTCACCAACCCCTCCGTCGACGTCAACTACGCTGACGCCGCCACCGGGGCAAAGCAGATACAGCTTCTGGGACTTGCCGGATCGTACGTACAGATACTTACCGAAAACATACCGTCCATGTACGGTCTGGGAGCAGCATACGGCCTCAGCTATGTTCCAGGCCCCTGGATGGAGTCAATCCAGGTATCCAAGGGAACCTCCTCGGTTCGCAACGGCAACGAGTCAATCACCGGACAGATCAACGTCGAGTACAAGAAACCCGCCACCAGCGAGATAGTCTTTGTGAACGGCTTTGTGAGCGATGCCGGCAAGATAGAGACCAACGCAAACACCTCGGTAAGGCTCAACGACTACTGGAGCACGATGATACTGGGACATGGCGAGACACAGTCGGGCGCCAGTGATCATAACCACGACGGGTTCCGCGACGAGCCGGACGTCAGGCAATACAGCTTCATGAACCGCTGGGATTACCTGAGCAACAACCTCACCTTCCGCGCCGGTATAAAATACATGCAGGAAGAGCGGATCGGAGGCGAGTTCGATTATGAGCGCAGTGACAACAACACATGGGACAGCGGCTACGGAATAAACATCGGAACGGAGAGGGCTGAAGCCTTCACCAAGCTCGGTGGCGTTTTCGGCCCCTCAGACAAGATGTCTGTCGGCTGGATCCAGAGCATGAGCTTCCATGATATGAGATCATGGCTTGGCTTTAATAAGTATGATGCTACCCAGAGGAGCTATTACACCAACCTGCTTTACCAGTACTTCCCGGCAGAGAAACACACAGTTGACGCGGGTGTCAGCTATCGCTATGACCATTATGATGAATTGCAGGCCATTTACAGACCCCTTATCGGAGAGACGGTTGCGGGCCTTGATGCGGAGACCGTTGAGTCAGTACCCGGAGTCTTCCTTCAGTACACATACACTGATTCAGCGAAGGTGACCCTCCTGGCAGGGGTTCGTTATGACTTCTACAGTAATCATGGGGCACAGTTCACTCCCCGTGTTCACCTGCGCTATGAGATCCTCCCGAAGGTGACCCTCAGGGCATCAGCCGGCAAGGGATTCAGAACCGTGCATGTCCTGGCTGAAAACATGTACTTCCTGGCCAGCAGCAGGGAGATGGTCATCGCCGGTGACCTTGATATCGAAGAGGCATGGAATGCAGGTATCAACCTGACGGGTTACATCCCCCTGGGCGGACGCGAACTGCGGCTGACAGGCGAGGCATACCGCACCAGCTTCATAAAGCAGATAGTGACGGATTTCGACACGGATATTGACCGTGTGCTCTTTTATAACCTCGATGGCAGATCATGGTCAAATGTATTCCAGCTTGAAGCACAGCTGCAGCCTGTGACCGGACTTGATATCACTGCTGCCTGGAGATGGAACGATGTATGGCAGACCATCGGAGGAGAGCTTCGCGAAAAGCCTCTTGCCTCACGCTACAAGGGACTGCTGACAGCCTCATATACAACCAGGATGAGAAAATGGCAGGTGGACTATACCCTGCAGTACAACGGTCCGGGCAGGATACCCTCAACCATGGCCAATCCGGAGCCTTACAGGAGGCATGAAAGCTTTAGCGCCTACCCGGTAATGAATGCCCAGGTGACAAAGTACTTCAGAAAATGGAGCATCTATATAGGCGCAGAGAACATAACCGGTTCGAGACAGCATGATGCTCTCATTGCACCGGAAGATCCTTTTGGCCCTTATTTTGACGGGGCCATGATATGGGGCCCGGTACACGGCAGGAAACTGTATGCAGGATTCAGGTTCGCACTGGACCGCCCGCAAAATTGAAACATAAATTTCAAAACCAATACAATGAACAAGAACTGTTTAATAACCGCACTTCTTCTGCTTATGGTCACCTCGGTGACACTGAATGCGCAGGAGAAAAATAAAAAGGAACTTCAGACGGTCAGATTTGAAACCAGCATCGATTGTGAGAACTGTGTAAACACAATCATGAAGAATATCCCGTTTATCAAGGGAGTCAAGGATGTAAAATGCGATCTCAGCACAAAGGAAGTCGCCGTTCAGTACCAGGATGGGAAGACCACCCCTGAACTGCTTAAGAGAGCAATCGAGAAACTGGGATACACCGCGAAAGAGGCTACAGAAAAGAAAAAAGAAGAGGGGACACAGCAGGAAAACCGGCAGTAAAGCTTTACTTTTGGGTATCAACAGAAAATCCGTAACCTGTAACAGATACCCAATGAAACTCTTGTACATTACTCCATTTATTGCAGCGTTGACTCTCCTTATCCTTTCAGGAGGATGTAATAATCCGGCACCCGTAGATACTTCTCTGCCCCGCAGTACGCCGGAGGCCGAAGGGGTATCGTCTGAAGAGCTGCTGACTTTTCTTGATTCAGCTGCAACCGGAATTCACGAGTTTCACAGCATAATGATACTCCGTCACGGGAAGGTGATAGCCGAGGGATGGTGGAATCCCTACGGTCCGGAGCTGAGGCATACCCTTTACTCCGTGAGCAAGAGCTTCACATCTACCGCTGTTGGCTTTGCCGTAACGGAAAAACTGCTCAGCACCGATGACAGAGTAGTGTCATTCTTTCCTGATCAGCTTCCGGATACGGTGTCACCCTTCCTGGCAGACATGACGGTCAGGGATCTCCTGACAATGACCGCCGGCCAGAATCCCGATCCGTCCAATGAAATTACCTCCTCGGGCAGCAACTGGATACCGGCATTTCTGAGCCTTCCAGTTGTAGACGATCCGGGAAGCAGGTTCCTTTACAATTCCATGGCCACATTCATGCTGTCAGCCATTGTACAGAAAGTTACCGGAGAAAAGGTGGCCGATTACCTTCAGCCTCGCCTGTTCGGACCGCTGGGTATTAAAGGGATAGACTGGGAATCGAGTCCGGAAGGTATTAACGCCGGAGGATGGGGTCTGCGGGTAAAAACGGAGGATATGGCCAAATTCGGACTGCTGTACCTGCAGAAGGGAATGTGGAACGGTAAACAGATAATCCCGGCAGCCTGGGTAGAGGAAGCCACTTCGTTCAAGATTGACCAGGCACCTGATGCCACGCCGGAGATAAGAGCCGGCAACGACTGGGTGCAGGGATACTGCTACCAGTTCTGGCGCAGCCGTAACAACAGCTACAGGGCTGACGGCGCCTTTGGCCAGTACATAATGGTAATACCTGAGAAGGATGCCGTGATTGCAATTACTTCTGAATCACCTGACATGCAGGATGTAATGAATATGGTCTGGAACCACATACTGCCTGCAATGAAAGAGGAAACGCTGCCGGATAACCAGTCAGCAGCAGAAAAACTAAAGACAACTCTTGCCTCACTGGCATTGCCAGTCCCGGCAAAAACAGAAGACTCCCCGTTAGCAGAAACAATCCGGAACAAGAGATTCCTGCTGGAGGAGAACAACCTGAAACTCAAATATCTCACACTTGATTTTGCGGGAGACAGCTGCAGTCTGTCACTCGGTAACGGCGAGACCGTACGCACTATACCCTTTGGCAGAGGTGAGTGGATCACTTCCATGACGGAAATGGCGGGACCGGGCATACTCCGCAGGCCGGGTGCCTCATCCTCAAACCTGGTGGCGGGAGCATGCACATGGGAGGATGACTCTACCCTGGTGCTTATACTCAGATATATCGAGAGCCCTCATCACTTAAAAATTACTTGCACTTTCGAAGGTGATACGGCCAGGGTGAGAATCAGGCAGAGCACACCCCCGGGTTATGATCTCCCGGTGCTGAATGGAGTGATGGTCAGATAGTTAATACTATAATACTGCAGCAGGTCCGGTCAGTTCTCTGATGACCACCGAGGCACAGACAATCCCGAACGCCGCGCTTTGGGGAATTGCTATGGTTGTCCGCTTCTAAATGGAGAGCTCCCTCATATCCTGAAAGAGATTACATATTACATGATTATGATAGTGTCCAAATCAGAATTGATAGTTCAGTTTACTTCGGATGCATAGTGGATATACTAATTGGGTTTCATTTTAAGGATAAAGAATCCAAGTATCATGTAATGAATATTAATATACACGATACTGTCGAAACCGAGGATGGTTTTAATATGAGATTCAATTGGCCAGCTGATACATTTAATTTGAAATGATATACTAACTTGAACCAGCTAGTGTTATGTTAATTGTAAATTGACGGATATAGTCTTTTTAGTTTCACCCTTGCTTGCTTATTTGTGAACTGCCAGTTTATTTTACACTCTTTGTTATTCCTGTTGTTCTCCCAAGCCGCTACTTCCTCCTTAATTTTTTCCACTGTGGAAATATGTCGATTTAAACACTGACCGTTTAGTACATGCAGCTCTATCTCAGCCATATTAAGCCAACTTCCATGTTTGGGTGTATACACAAATTCAAACCTGTCCCACAACTTTTTTGCTTCTTCTGGTCTGAATGTTTCATATAAAGCCGAAGCGCCATGAGTATTATAATTATCCATCACTAATGTTATCCGCTTTGCTTGGGGGTAATGCTCATCTGCAATTTCCTTTATGAACATTGCCCAGTCTTTCCTGGTCTTATATTCTGTAACTTCAACAAAACGCTTCCCTTTCAGTGGTTCATTTGCCATGAATATATTTACCACACCGTTTCGTATGTACTCATAATCTACCCTTGCTTCCTGACCTGGCTTCATTGCAAGTGAGGGTTGTGCTTCTTCTATTAACTGCTTTGGAGATTCATCCATGCAGACAACTGGGTAATCTTTATCGTACGGTCTTTTATAAACATCCAGTACACGTTCCATATTTGCCACAAACTCACCACTTTGTTCCGGTGGAATAACCCAGCCTTTTATTTTCCAAGGCTTAAGTTCGTTTTTTTTAAAACGCTTCTCACTGTCACGTGAGAAATGCTTTCCACATATTTTAATTCTACCATCTTGTCGGCCAATAATCTCAAGGACCATTTTGAATATCCCTTTGGTGGCTCACTGCAACAGAGAGTTACCAATTTGGCTTCTAAATCCCCATCTGTTTTTCTATCATAAATCCGGCTGGTTGGGCGCCTCTCAAGACTCGCTTCAAGGCCTTCTTCAATGAACTTCTTCTTTACTCTGTCTATTGTCCTCATGCCAACCTTGAGAACTTTGCTCACCTGCTCATTAGTCACTTTCTGTGAGTAATTGCCTTCATCGCAATTTAACAGAATGTAGGCTGTCCGGAATGTCTGTGAAGTATGTGAACCTTTATTGATTATCCTCATTAGCTCTTCTACTTCGGGTTTGGTTAATTTAATGTTATATCGTATCATTTGTATATTTTCCCCAAATATACAAATATATTTTAATATTACGCCATTTTATATTTAACATAACACTA
>DFYY01000026.1 GCA_002383485.1 Bacteroidales bacterium UBA4070
AAAATCGCTGAGCTCGAGATCGAAGTTAAGGATCTACTCGAGGCACAGGCAAAACTGCGGGAGAGCATCCGCGAAACCAAAGAAGAGACAGCCAGTCTCGAGGCCGCGCAGAAGGCCCTCCGCGACGAAGGGAAGACCAGCAGTGATGCCTACAAAGAGAACGCAAGGCAGATCGAGCTCAATAAAACTTCCGTTGCCGGGCTTAGCCAGGAGTACAAAAACGGGCAGAGTATTCTGGCCTCGATGACTACTGCAAATAACGACAACGCCGGTACCCTTGAAAAGCTCTACGCACGGAACAAAGAACTGCGGACCATGTTACAGGGCTTAAACCTTGATACGGCGGATGGCATGACGCTACAGAAGGAGTACGTCGATGAGCTCAACAAAAACACTGACTTCATCAAGACCAACTCCGATGCCTATGTTCAGCAGAAGATGAATATCGGCAATTATAAGAGTGCTCTCGAGGGCCTTCCCGGTCCCCTGGGGCAGAGTGTGAAAGGTATTCAGGGTATGACACAAGCAGCCAAGGCGTTTATCATGAACCCGCTGGCAATAGTGATTGCTGCTATTGTCGGAGCCTTCACCGCGCTGACGAAAGCCTTTAAGGGTACGGAAGACGGAGGAGACCGTATAAAGAAACTCTTTGATCAGATCGCTGCTGTTACCGGTGTGCTATGGGAGAGGATTGAAAACTTCACAACAGGACTGGCCAAGGTCTTCTCAGGTGAGGCCAAGCTCAGAGACCTCAAGGGTACCTTCGCAGGTATGGGAGATGAAATACAGAGAGAGGTGAAGCTCGCGGGAGAGCTGGCCGATATGATGGATCGCCTTGAGGATCGGGAGATTGATATGATCACTGTCTCGGCACAGCGTAAAGCTCAGATTGATAAACTTAAGGAAGCTGCAGCAGACGCAAATAAGACCGAGAGTGAAAAGATATCTCTGTTAAGGCAGGCACAGCAGCTAATCGATGAAGAGACCAAGGGACAACAGGAGTTGCTTCTTACTAAGATAGCAAACGAACTCGGCACCACAGACCTGGTGAAGGTGCAGGAGCGTCTTAACCAGGTACGGGAAGACGGTAAACAGATTACTCTCGATGAGATCGGCCTCGGCAATGCCACCAATGAAGATCGTAAAAGGACCAATGACCTCA
Organism: Bacteroidales bacterium UBA4070; assembly: GCA_002383485.1. Classification (GTDB taxonomy): domain Bacteria; phylum Bacteroidota; class Bacteroidia; order Bacteroidales; family VadinHA17; genus SR-FBR-E99. The sequence continues at coordinate 1,163 of DFYY01000026.1, forward strand.
TCGCTCAATACATAGGACTCGAGGAGGACGCAGCCACAGAAAAGCGGCGCACCACTTCGACAATCTCGGGACTTGTCAAGGCTGAAATGACAGAGCGCGAGAAGGAACTCGAGGACTATAATACCGCCCTGGGGAATTATTATAACGCTCAGATAGCAATGGCAGAAGCGGAAATGCTGGCAGAGGTAGAGCTCGAGAAGCAAAAGGCCGCAGAGAAGGAACGCATCAGGACTGAGGAGGCCGAGAAAGCGAAGCAATGGGAAGATGATCTGTCAGCCTTCAGGATAGAGAAGGCTCTGCTCGACGCAGAGAATGAACGCATCGCTCGTGAGGTCAGGCTCAATGACAGATACCAGGCTGAACTCGACGCTCTGAAGAGGGAGCAGGACGCTGAGATACAGGCAGCCCTCACCACTGGTGCCAGCGTCTCACTTATTAACAAGAAATACGCGGCAATCGAGAAGGTTATAGAACGCGAGAAGCAGATGGCCAAGCTGGATATAACAGCCGGATTCGCCGGGGCTATCTCTGGGCTACTCAAGAAGGAATCAGCAGCAGCCAAGGCAGCGGCTATAGTTCAGACAGTGATCAATACCTATAAAGGAGCTATGTCAGCCTTCGCAGAAACGCCGGGGGGAATCATTATCAAGTCCCTGGCAGCAGCCACCGCAGTGGCCACAGGAGCAGCAGCCGTGAGAAACATCCTGAAGACAGAAGGCAGTGCCGAGGGTGCAGCGGCAGGAGTGGCCACTCTCCCCGGTGCAGGACAAAGCGCATCAGATGGCACGGTGCCCGCGTCATCTTCACCGACGGGTACCATTGTCGTTACTCCTCCGGTCCTCGTGCTGGAAGAGTTTCAGGTTGTGCAGGACACATCGATCAAGGTAAAGAAAGCGGGAGAATTGTAATAACTAATTAACAAACAAATAAGATGCTTATCGGACTTGCAGCGGGTTCGCCTCACATGAACCGGCCCTACAGAACAGCAAAACTACAGCGGGCGAAAGCAGAACAGGCCGAGGCACCACCCGCGGTAGAGAGTAAAAAAACACTTTTCGTGACAGTATTAACATGGTTTAAACAATTAATAACCAATAAGATAAAGTAATGAACACAAAATCACATTTAACCAAGGCAGAGGGCTTAAAAATCATTGATTCCCACTTTGAGAAGCTGGAGGCAAGCATTGTTTCTGCCCTAAAGGAGGCGGGAATCATTCAGGACCTCATGTTGAAAACTGCCGACGACGTTAATCTGAACTTTGGGGATGAGATACAAGAGGCCTCACAGATTCAGGTTGGCACAAGCGGTGTGAAGCTGGATTCCGGGGCACTTGCTGACGGCGAATTTACCATGCCGGATGGCAGGAAGCTGGTCATCAAGCAGGGCGTTGTCAAGAAAATCATTGAGCCCACAGCCGAGGAGATAGCAGACAGCATCCGCAAGACGATGAAGGATCTCAGGAACCAGGTGAAGGCACTGAAGGCAACGCAGGGGAGGGCTCCGTTCCGTGAAACTAGCCGTAAGGTTGAAAATAGCAATAAATAACAATGGCTTTCAAGAAGGGGCAGTCAGGTAATCCGGCAGGCAAGAGAAGGGGCACTCGTTCACGGACGACAATACAACTGCAAAAAGCCCTCCTCCGCCTGCTGGATGAACACATGGATAAATTGAGTGAGGACTTTGGAGTAATGAAACCAAAGGAGCGGGCAACCCTTCTCATCAATTTGGCCAAGCACGTGACCCCGCCGGCCCTGAATCCTGAACGGCTTACAGAAGAGCAGATGGAACAGATTATTTCATACTTAGAAAAAAAGAGAAAAGATGAGCAAAGCACAACTAAAGGCCAGAATTGAACGACTGATAACCGGTGAACCGGATGAGACGGGTATAACCGACATTATTATCATCAACAAAGATGAGACGGGGAAGCCCTTCGCCTGGGGAAGCTGGAAGCATGGCAAGTTTACGCCCGAGCAAAGAAAGGCATACGAGCAACAGACATTCCCGGAAGAGACATTACAAATCTTATATCATGTACCTGAAGATGGCAAAGAGACTACTATTGGATAAGATTCACCGGCTACTGACGCCGGAGAAACCGCACACGCTGAAGATATACATTGACGGCACACCTGACCTTAAATGGATACTTACCAGCAAGAAGACACCCCGGGAGATCAATGAGCAAATAAGAGCAACGACGGTACCCATGCGGTTATATAAAGAGTTGCCGCACACCTCAGACCTTACGGTTGTCGCTGCAAGTGAGGCGGGAGCAGAAACATTGATTGAGATCTTTTTAAAAGTATAGTTTTTTTCTTCTGTCGTTAATCTGATTTGTAGTGCACCCCTGGGGAATGGCTCCAGGGGTTTTTTATGCGCTCTCCTTCCTGCTGATGCCGATGTCGGAGAGAGTTTTGATGGTGTTCCTGTCGGGTACACCATACTTATTATATCCGTCATCCTGTTTTGCTATCTCTCCCCTGCGCTGGCCGTCTCGGATAAGCTGCGGAAATATTCCATAGGTTCGCAGCGATGTGAGAATCCCTCACTACGCTATCAAAAATGGTGATTAGTGTCAAAGGTGACGGAAGTGACGGCCTAAAAAGAAATTATTTTTTTTCTGATCTAGGGCAAAATTCAATCCTTGTGTTTAAAAGCGTGTATAAAAAATAAAAGCGGCTTACATTTTTGAATCATGTAAACCGCTGATTTTCAATTGTAGCGAGAGAGAGAATTGAACTCTCGCCCTCATGATTATGAATCATGCGCTCTAACCAACTGAGCTATCTCGCCTCGTCTTCCGTATCAGCCTGCCGGCGGAGAAGGAGGACCTTCCTGCCTTCATAAGACGGATTTTTTGAGGCTGCAAATATAAATATTTTTTCATTTTGCCCGGCAAACTTTTTCTTTTCATCTATTATTTTTATATTGCATGACACTCACCCCTGCAAATGAAATCCAGGTACGAAATCGAATATACCCTCAACTCACCGGTACGGGTCCTGTTTGACAGGCTCAGCACACCCGAAGGCCTCTCAGAATGGTTCGCGGATAACGTTACCGTTGACGGAGATATCTTTACTTTTCGCTGGGATAAGGTAGAGGCACGGGCACGACTCGTATATGCCAGGGAAAACAAAGCCGTAAGATTTGACTGGCTTGACTTCGCAGATACCGAATCAAACTTCTTCGAGTTCCGAATAATTATCCATGAACTGACAAACGACGTTGCACTCATCATTACCGACCACGCCGAAGAGGAAGAACTGGATGATGCACGAGACCTCTGGCACACCCAGATATCATACCTGAGGAAGGTGCTCGGCCTCCCTGAATGAAAGAGCTTTGCATCTTTCTCAAAAATAACGTACGTTTGCACCACACCCGAGACAATGAAGAAGATCGATCTGTTCATGATAAGATCGTTTATAGGACCTCTGATCCTGACGTTTTTTATCGTGCTCATAATCTTCATCCTCCAGTTCCTCTGGATGTATGTGGATGACCTCGCCGGCAAAGGACTTGAACCAAAGGTCCTCTCCGAACTACTCTTCCAGTTCTCCCTTACCTTCGTCCCCCTCTCCCTCCCGCTGGCCATACTCCTCGCTTCATTGATGACCTTCGGAAACCTCGGCGAGTTCCTCGAACTGACCGCCCTTAAATCCTCAGGCATACCACTCCAGCGAATCATGATGCCCCTCTTCATATTCGCATCTTTCCTCGCAGTTGCTTCATTCCTCTTCGCTGACTATGTCCTCCCCATCTCTACCCGCAAGGCAAGAACACTCCTTACAGACATACGCCGTATGAGGCCGGAATTAAACATTCAGGCAGGGACATTTTATAACGGGATAGACGGATTCAGCATCAAGATAACAGACAAGGACCCCGAGACAAACCGTCTGGACGGAATCTACATATACGACCACAGGGAAGGTATCGGAAACACCGCGGTTATTCACGCCGATTCAGGCTACATGAATGTTACACCTGACGAAAGCGGCCTAATCCTGACACTCTATAACGGTTATGCCTACAAGGACATAGAAGAAAAGAACGTGCCTCAGGAAAAGCGGACATTCCCTTTCCGCCGCGACCGTTTCACCGAACAGACCATGGTGATCGAACTGGAAGGCTTTGGCCTGAACCGGTCTGGAATGGATATCTACCGATCCAATTACGCGATGCTCAATACATCCGATCTGACTTTTTATATAGACTCGCTCTCAACAAGATTCAACGGCAGAACCGAAACCTATTTCACCGAGTTCAGCCAGACAAGGCTCTTCACCCCTAGTCCTTTCAGGAACCCTGCTTTCAAGAAAGAAGCTGACAGCAACGCAGTCTGGCGGTCTCAGAAGTTTAATGCCCGGGATGCCTTCGATACGCTGAACTTCATGGACAAGAACACCACCGTCAGCCGCGCACTCAGTTTCGCCCGCGAAGGCACAGCCTTTATGACCGAAAAGAGCGAGGCGCTTGTTGCCGAAGCCAAAAATCTCAGAAGATACGAGGCCGAGAGATATAAGAGATTCACACTGCCCCTGGCCTGCCTGGTCTTTTTCTTTATCGGAGCACCTCTGGGAGCCATCATCAGGAAGGGAGGACTGGGTACGCCGGCAGTCATATCCGTACTGTTCTTCGTCATTTATTATGTGATCTCCCTCTCAGGCGAGAAATTCGCCAAAGAACTCATTATCAGCGTTCCGCTTGGCATGCTTGCCTCTACAATCATCCTCCTGCCAATCGGGATCTTCCTGACATATAAGGCAACCACCGATGCAGCCATCATGAATGCCGAGACATATATCCTCTTCTTCAGGAAGATAGGAGCCTTCCTGACCGGTATCAAGCCCGAAAAGGATAATGAAGATACTGGTACTCTCGCCTAGGCCTCTCCGGCCCGAACACGACGGCGGTACGGTGGCCACGGCCAGGTGTATCCGTGGACTGGCTTCAGCAGGTGCAGAGATCTCTCTCCTCTCCGTGAAAACAGAGAAACATCCTGAAGCCGGCAACTCCCCGGACTTAAAAATGCCTCCATATCTGTCTGCATACAGCACTGTTTCAGTGGATACCCGCATCAGGCAGGCAGCCATGGCACATAATCTTCTCTTCTCATCCGAACCTTACGATATCGCACGTTTCAGGTCACCGGCATATTCCCGGGCACTGCGCGCCCTGCTGAAGAACGGCCATTTTGATATCATCCAGTGCGAGGGACTCACTATGGCTATCTACCTGGAGGAGATAAAAAAGCTTACCGCCTCGCCGGTGATTCTGCGCGCTCATAACCTGGAACATAAAATCAGGAAGATGATGGCAGCAGAAGAGTTGTCACCCCTGCGAAAAGCCTACCTGTCAAACCTCTCCCGAAGACTCCTTGCATTCGAGAAACAGGCTGCCAATAACTTTGATGCCGTGGTGCCTATAAGTGAGCCTGATCTCAGATGGTTCACCGAAGCAGCAAAAGGAAAGCCAGTCTGCCTTTCAGAAACCGGTGCAGAAGAGGCCGCCCGTATGCCTGAACCTCCTGATGCTGACCAGCGTGTGGGATTTATAGGTTCCATGAACTGGCATCCGAATGTCGAAGGAGTAAAGTGGTTTATAAACAGTGTCTGGCCCTGCATCCTGGAAAAGATGCCGTCAGCAAAACTGCAAATTGCAGGGAGAGGACTGGGGCAGGGCAAGAATCCTCTTCCCCCCGGTAAGAATATTGTCATTGCCGGCGAGACTGATGATGCCAGAGCCTTCATGGCTTCATGCCATGTCATAATCGCCCCGCTCTTTGCCGGAAGCGGGTTGCGCATAAAGATCATCGATGCCATGTCTGCAGGACGCCCTGTGGTTGCCACACCCGTGGCTGTTGAAGGTCTTCATGCCGCAAACGGCAGAGAGCTTTCTGTTGCCAGCGATGCTCCATCATTCTGCTCAGCCCTCTTCTCACTGCTTCATGATCCCGGAAGGCGCGAAGCTATGGGTACCGCAGCCGTGGCGCTGGTGAAGCAGAGGTATGACAACACCACCAATACAGCCTGCATTCTTGAATTCTACAAGGGTATGACCCATGACAGCTGAAATAATCCTGATAATCTCAGCCTCCCTTCTGGCGTGGACCTACCTGATCTACCCGGCTGCAGTGATCCTGGCAACCAAAATGAAGCTCCGGGCGAAGCCGGAGAGTAAATCCGGTCATCTGCAGATGCCGCTTCCGTCGGTCACGGTTGTAATGTCGCTCTATAATGAAAAGAAAGTCGTGGCGGAGAAGATAGAAAGCATGCTGGACTCTGATTATCCTGCTGAACTGCTGGACTTCGTTATTGGCTCAGATGGCTCCTCTGACGGCACCAATACCCTTCTGAGTGCTATGGCAGCCAAAAACCATTGTATCCGCTGCATGATTCGCGCAGAGCGAAGAGGCAAGGCCGCAATGCTTAATGACCTGGTATCAGAAGCCACTGGTGAGATCCTGATTTTGACAGATGCCAACGTGATGTTCACCAGAAACACCGTCAGAAAACTGGCAGAAGCTTTCTCAAATCCGCTAACCGGTCTGTGTGACGCCACTGTTTCTCTTACAACTACAGGCAACAACGGTATTGTGAGGCAGGAAAACCTTTACAGCAGGTTCGAGGCAGCTCTGAAACGGGCGGAAGGAGATCTCCGGGGTTCCATGCCGGGCCCTTACGGTGGCTGTTACGCAGTGCGAAGAGAACTCTTTCCAAAACTCCCTGAGAATACACTTGTTGACGATCTATATGTCGGGCTGACTGTTCTGAAACAGAATTTCAGGTCGGTGAATGCACCGGAGGCTACCGTATTCGAAGACACCCTGCCGGACATGGCGGCACAGTTCAGGAGACGCACCAGAATTGCTGCCGGATCCTTCCAGAACCTGTTTCGCTTCGGACTATGCCCCGGGAGCAGATTCAGCGCCTGCTTCGCCTTCTTCTCACATAAGATAATGAGGTGGTTAACACCTCTGTTCCTGCTCCTCTTTTTCATGACAACAATCATTCTTTCAGGCCGCTCAGATTTCTATCTTTGGCTTACAGCATTTCAGCTGATTTTCATAATTTTGTCAGCTCTTGATATTGTGCTGGAGAGGAGAGGGAAAAGAATCAGGATACAGAGATTCGTAACCCAGTTCCTGCTGATGAATGTAGCGCTGGCAGCAGGGTTTGTGAAGGCACTGAGAGGGATTGAAACCGGAATATGGGAACCCACCAAACGAGTGTAAAATGACAGAAGATACCAGAATTAATACCGTCATAGAGGCCATCGAGGAGATCAGGGCCGGCAGGGTTGTGATAGTTGTAGACGATGAAGACAGGGAAAATGAGGGTGACTTCATCTGTGCGGCCGAGCTGATAACACCTGAGATTGTAAACTTCATGGCCACTCACGGCCGCGGACTCATCTGCGTACCGCTGCCGGAAGAGCGGTGCGAGGAGATGGAACTCAACATGATGGTCGGACACAATACCTCCCTTCATGAGACCCCCTTTACAGTCTCGGTGGACCTTCTGAGCCCTGAAACCACTACCGGAATATCCGCGAAGGACAGAGCACTTACAATCAAGGCACTTGTAGATCCCGCCACCAAACCATACCAGCTGGGCAGGCCTGGTCATATCTTCCCGCTTAAGGCCCGTACCAAAGGCGTACTCCGCAGGGCAGGCCATACCGAAGCCGCAGTGGACCTGACCCGGCTCGCGGGTTTGCAGCCAGGAGGAGCACTTGTTGAGATAATGAATGAGGACGGATCGATGGCACGTCTTCCTGACCTGCTTAAACTCTCGGACCGGTTCGGAATCAAAATCATCTCAATCAGAGACCTGATCCGCTATCGCCTCGGAATTGAATCAATCGTGGAAATGGGCGAACAGGTCAGACTGCCGACCGAATACGGCGACTTTGACTTCATTCCTTTCCGCCAGGTTAGCAACGGTATGGAGCATGCCGCTCTGGTTAAAGGGACCTGGACAAAGGACGAACCCGTTATGGTTCGTGTTCACTCATCGTGCTTCACGGGTGACATCTTCGCCTCCAAGAGGTGCGACTGCGGGCCGCAGCTGCATAAGGCCATGCAGATGGTTGAGGCTGAGGGCAAGGGTGCTATCATATATCTCAGCCAGGAGGGACGTGGCATAGGCTTGATCAACAAGATAAGAACCTACAAGCTCCAGGAACAGGGACGCGACACGGTAGAGGCAAATATTGAGCTGGGGTTCAGGGAAGATGAGCGCGATTACGGCATCGGTGCCAACATAATGAGAGGCATCGGGCTGGGCAAGGTGAGGCTAATTTCAAACAACCCGGTAAAACGTGCAGGACTTGAGGGTTACGGTATCTCCATCGTGGAGACAATCCCCCTCGAGATTCCGCCAAACCAATTCAACTCCTTCTATCTCGAGACCAAGGCTGTCAAGATGGGACACACACTGGCATGCTATAAATCGCCAACAAAGGGCGAAAATGACTGAGACGCTGCCACGGATAATATTCATGGGGACACCGAAGTTTGCTGTTGCCAGCCTCCGCGCCCTTCATCAGGCAGGATGCGATGTTGCAGCCGTGGTTACCGTTCCTGACAGGCCTGCCGGACGGGGACGGAAGCTAACCTTCAGCCCGGTAAAGGAGTATGCAATAGAGCACCAGTTTACCCTTCTCCAGCCAGAGAAGCTGAGGGATCCTGTCTTTATTGACTCACTGAGGGACCTTAATGCCGACATGTTCGTCGTGGTGGCATTCCGCATGCTGCCTGAAGCAGTCTGGAGCCTGCCTCCGCTGGGCACCTTTAATCTTCATGCCTCTCTCCTGCCGCAGTACCGTGGTGCCGCACCCATCAATCACGCCATCATTAACGGCGAGACCAGAACCGGTGTCACTACATTCCTGATAGACAAAGAGATAGACACCGGGATGGTGCTCCTCTCGCGTAGTACGGATATAGCCCCTGACGAGACAGCAGGCAGCCTGCACGACAGGCTTATGGAGATAGGAGCCGCTCTGGCAGTGGAAACCGCTGCGGGATTATATGCCGGCAGACTGAAGCCCTCCCCTCAGTCAATACCCCCGGGGGATACACTCAGAACCGCTCCGAGGATCTTCCCAGCCGATGCTGTCATCCATTGGAAAGAGTCGGCCGTAAAGGTTCACAACTTCATAAGGGGACTCTCACCCTGCCCCGGTGCGATGACCATCCTGCACAAAGGTAACAGAAGTTTCAGGCTGAAGATTCTGGAGGGAATGCTCAGAAATGACATCAGTGATATTCCGGGTACCGTCTCGGTTGCTGACAGAGACCATCTTCTGGTCTCGTGCCTGTCAGGGGGAATAGAAATTCTTTCGCTTGTTCCGGAAGGCAGAAAAAGAATGACTGCCGCTGAATTCCTGCGCGGTTTTGACATTGAAGGCTGGAAAATCGACTGAATTCCTGCTTATCTTAATCTCAGCTTCTGGCCCGGGCGGCATTCCGTGCCCTCATCCATCAGGTTCATTTTATAAAGTGAGGATAGTTTGATGGCGTATTTTTGCGAAATACTGTACATGGTCTCGCCAGTCTCAACAGTATGTATTGACAGTCCCCTTGCTGCACCGGAACGTTTGGGCTGAAGGTAGATCACCTGTCCGGGCTTCAGTTGTGCACCGGGTTGAAGCTCGTTGTAGCGGGTGATCTCCCAGGCAAGCAACTGATGACGCCTGGCCAGTGACTCAAAGGTATCTCCCTCTTCTACAATAATATACTCAACATTATTATTCTCCATTACCTTTTCGCCGGTGCTCAGTGTGATCACCTTGATCGGATCGTCTGCATCATTTAGTCCGGATGTCCCGGCTGAAATCTGAGGATCCCTCTGAACAGCTGAGGAATCCGGTTTGCTGGTGTCAGGCTGTGACACCACAGGCACTGCAGGTGTTTCGGTACCGGTTCCTGTAGCCGGTGTACCGGCAGTGGAGGTGCCGGAGCTCCTTCCCGGCCGGACAGTGGCGGGCCGTGGAGTGGTCGTCTTGCCAGGCGTGGCAGTCGTGCCGGTTGTGGCAGTACCGGCTGTTGCAGTACCGGTGCTGACTGCAGGCTGTACAGTTACTGCCGGGACTGCCGCGCCGGTATCGTAAACCCAGAGACGGTACTCCTCTATCTTGCGTATCAGCAGGCCAGCATAATTAGGGTCAGTGGCATAGCCGGCCCTCTTCAGCCCGTGAGCCCACCCCTTGTAATCAGTGCTGCCCAGCCTGAACAGATCCCTGTACCGCGAGCCGCTGACAAGGAAATCAGAGTGATCCCTGTATGACTCCGCTACTGAAGGGTATGCCCTGAAGCATTCGCCCTTGCGGTTATCATCATGATAGATCTTATTCCCCGTCCAGCTGCTGTGACATTTTATACCAAAATGGTTATTGCCCTGTGTGGCAAGCCTGCTGCGCCCGTAGTTCGATTCAAGCATTCCCTGGGCGAGAGTGATGCTGGCAGGGATGCCCGTCCGTTTCATCTCGCTGACAGCCAGAGCACTGTATGTATTGAGGTATTCGGTGGCATAGGCCGATGGAGAACCTGAAGTTGCACTGCTTCGCGATGCTCTGCGTGCAGGACTGCATGAATTAAGCAGTATAACAATGATCAGGAAAGTATATGGCGCCAGTTTTTTCATCAGAACCGTTTTGGCAAAAATATAAAAATGTAGTCAGCCCCGCCAAATCCTTGCGCCCGAGGTGAAAATATTATTACTTTTATCGGTCTATAAACCACTGCTATCGCCAATGAAGAAGAAAGAAGTGAGCATCTCATACCTGGAGTACGGCAACATCAGTGAACTGCCTGCCGCGGAAAAGGATCTCGTTGAGGAGGCTGTTGCGGCAGCATCCGGGGCATATGCTCCCTATTCGCATTTTATGGTCGGAGCTGCCCTGCTGCTTGATGACGGGACCGTGATCAGGGGCGCAAATGTTGAAAACGCGGCTTTCCCCTCCGGCAGTTGCGCGGAGAAGACAGCATTGTCATATATGGTGGCAAATTACGGCACCAGAAGGGTCATGGCGATTGCCATCGCAGCGATGACGGAAGACAGGATGACTGAGGAACCGGTTCCGCCATGCGGCAACTGCCGGCAGATGCTTGTCGAGGAGGAACAGAGGAGCGACAGTCATATAAAGGTAATCCTGGCCGGCAGTTCCGCCGTTTATGTCCTGGAGAGCAGCCAGGCGCTGATGCCGCTGAGCTTCACGGGGAGCAATCTCAGGAAATAATCTTTTACAATTCTTAATCCTCTACGAGGATTTTTGTTTTTCAGCCCGGCACACCAGTTCTCAATGCTCTACCTTTAGATTAGCATCCAGATTTATTTTTTTATTTTTATGAGAAAGAATGGGGTGAACTAGATGCTCTACTAGGACTTGATTCCTACTGCTCGTATCAGACCCCATTCTTTCATA
>DFYY01000034.1 GCA_002383485.1 Bacteroidales bacterium UBA4070
CTTGCCGGTTACGTTTTCTTCTCGGACTTCTACAGTAAGGTGAAAGTTGTATCTTAGGGAACCGCCGTATACGAGACCCGTACGTACGGTGGTGTGAGAGGTCGGAAAATGAAATAGGAGGAAACCTATTTCATTTTCCTCCTACTCGATCATCGCCCTCTTCCGGAATGATTTGAAGTTTTCAAGGTTCTGCGCCTGGGTGTATGACAGGCTGTAAAGGGTGGTCAATTCTTCCGGCTGAGTTTCCAAAATTCTGTCAATCGAAAGATTTTGCAGGATGTATTCTGATCTGCTGAGGGCGTTTCTGCCTCCCAGGATCATGCTTAGAAGTACGGCATCTGTTAGCGTATTTGGATTTACTATTGTTTTCATGTTTTTGTTGAATTAAGAGATCAATGAAATATTTCTGTATCCTCCTTATTGCTCCCCAGGAGCGGGTCAGGCTTTAATAGTCCTCCGGCTTGCTTTGCGGGGCTTTTGGGGCCGGGCAGTCCCCGGCCAATTGACCCGCAAAGTATTTGCTGAGGGCTCTATTTGCCTATTCTCACCATTTCAAAGAACCTCTTGTCGGCTCACAGCTCGCGCTCGCGCTTTTGTTAGCGACCAGCACTTTGTTTTCGCTACCGGTAGGCAAGATCTTGGCTGAAAAAAGTGGTGGGGCCCCGGCCACAGGCTGGGGGTAACGACTTTTTTTAACAAAATGGTGGGGCCCCGACCTCAGGTCGGGGGTAACGATTTTGTGGTGCCAATGTTCTTGCAGCCTGCGGCGCCGGAGCGAAAACAAAAATCTTTGCTGGCAAAAGCGGACGAGCATGAGGTTCCACGCACCGGGCGAATTCATTCGCACGACCCTTCAGAGACACACTCTTAAAAGCCCTAAAAAGAAACAACTTGTACGTATTATAACATAGTACAAGTTGTCTCACGGTGATACCGTGCACTGAGGCTTAATATGCCTCATTTAAGTGTATTTCAATGGAATACGGATAAATCTTAAATTTCTCGCATCTCAATGCAGTTTAAAGGCCAAAATTGACATCCTGGAGATGTCAAAATCTCCCGTTAGGCGCTTCTTAAAAAGTTACTTTTATTGAAAATAGTCGTATGATATTGTCTCAAATCCGCAGGGACACTTATATGGTCAAGAATTATAACGTTATTCTTTGTAACGCCAATTTCCTCAAACCTATTCAGGTACCGGTAGTATGTCGCCCTTGAATAGAGATTCTTTTTTTTGATTTCCTCAAATGAGTTGTTCTGCAGAAGCTCATAGAATTTCATCATGGCCTTTTTTGGCAATTTTTTATAATGGCTATTATTATAATCGTCAAGCCGGTCAGAGACACACGACAAGGATGGCTTTTCTGTTATTTGAAACTCCTTAATAAACTCAAGGAATAACTTTGAGCATTCCTTAAACAGCCCTTTTGAAAACTTTGCCCTTGGCTCAAAGTGCGGATACTTACCTGATTCGGTATTGAATCTTTCCACCTCTTCATCAATCTTTATCATGAACTGGCGTTCTTTGGATATAAGCTTCTTGACGCTTTTATGTATTCGTCTTTCTGTGGGATCGATTGTAAGATAGGGGTGAGATTTACGATACACATCCTTCTTGGTTTGATCGTTTATTAGACTGATCCTCTCTGTAATACGCATATTTTTGGCTTCGATAGACTCTACCTTCGTATAGACTTCGTACCTGGCCTTGTGTACAGGGCATTTCCTTCTGAAAAGGCTATTGTTGTATAAATATGATAACATAGATGACCTGATTGTGACTTCATACCTCAGAATTCTGTCTGCGAGTGATTGCAGTTCATCAATCTTAAAATGCTCGTAACCTTTGACTTTATTTATCTTTTGATGTTCTCTCTTATCTGTTTTGGCATACTCAGAACCTTTGTGATAAATTTTAAGGGAGTACCTTTTGGTAACATACATTAATGAGGTTTCATACTCCCGGAAATTTCTGATATCAGACCGGGAATGCTTTTTCCTGATCTTCTTCTGATACTCAAGATATTCAAGTGCATTTTCCCTGCAATGAAATACCTGATTGTATGCCAGGTCTATTCTATTGATTTCTACACAACTATAATCGATAATGCATTGATCGGAAAATTCTTTTAAGAAGAAACTCTTGATGAATGAAATAATGAGATCGTAAGATTCATTCAGGTTATACTCAAGTGATGAATGATGATAGAATACGAACTCTTTATCCCACATATGCCTGGCGAATACCAGAATATTTGTTCCCCACTTGTATTTGGGCACAGAGAAATTGAATTCCAGATAATCCTTGTCCCTGTTCTCAAATGCATGGAAGTAATAGTGCCCGGACGTATTAAGACGATCCTGGGACTTATACCTTACAAGATGTGTTCCGGTTTTTGTATTCCTGAAATAATCGACCATTAATTTGTCATCCATAAGTGGTGACTTTCTGAGTTCCTCAGCATCCTCAATAGGGACAATAGCTGTATGCTTGGAGCTCCCTTTGAAATTTATGTTGACAAAATTTATAAGATCACGATGCTTCCTAAGATCATGTACCCTGATAATGATTGTATCTACCATAGCTCACACCTCCATCTTTCTTTTCTTGTGTTGCATGGCATCGATTACTTCGGACTTCTTGAAGTAGACTTTACGATTCATTTTATAGAAGGGGAGTAATCCCTTTTTCTTCCATTTGTGAATGGTAACTTTTGAGACTTTGAAGACCTTCTGAATATCTTCAATAGATAATAAATCCTCAGGGATATCTTCCTTGCTGTTCTCCTGAGGAAGAACTGTAAGTGCGTCTTTGACGCTAGCCTTGATCATGCCAAGAAGATCCTCGATCCTCAAAGGCATTAAAATTAAATTCTCCATATACTCGCTTTTTAATTGATATGGGGACTAAAATAGCCGGGAATGAAAAAAAAGCAAATTCGTAATTTATGAAAAAGCAAGTATAGTTTACTCGTATTTACAAGAGAATGAGACCGAAAGGGAAAAGTGTTAATCTGAGGGCTTCTGTATGAATCCTATTTAACAGCTTGTAAGGATGCCAGTTAGATATGGATGCTAAGAATTGCTATTTCCATGCCTTTAACAGCTCATTCTTCTTTACTTCATCCGTAATCTTGATATATGCCTTAAAGGTCTTATAGTCTTTGTGCCCGGTAATTGCCATTACCACTTCCGGCCGGATACCCTTCTCAAGCGATAAAGTTATAAAAGTTCTTCTGGCAGTATGGCTTGTAATAAGCTCATGTTTAGGCGACATTGAATCCTCTCTTTTTGCTCCCCTGTACCGTTGAATGGCAACCTTCTGATTGATCTTTGCATTTTCAGCGAGTGTTTTGAGATGCAGATTTAATTTCTGATTTGAAAATACGGGAAGTTTGTTGCTGTATTTTTTGAGAATAGCCGCCGCTTTAGGAATGAGCGGAATTACAATTATGTCCTTGGTCTTTTGTGTGCGAACCTTAATCTTGTCCCTAGAAATATTGTTCTTTTCAATGGTTGCAATGTCGCTGAAACGCAAGCCGGTGAAGCAGCCAAAACAGAACAAATCCCTAGCCTGGTCAAGCGTTTTATCTTCCAACTTCATTTTGTATAGTGAATCCAGCTCCTGACTGGTTAGGTATACTATCTCAATGGCTTCACGGGCAACCTTAAACTTCTTGTATTCCAGGTTCCGGTTATAATTGTTTTCAGTTGCCCAGGTTAGGAATGATTTCAGGGTTTTGACGTGTTTACCAACTGTATTATTAGAAAACTTCTTGACTGTTAACAGAAAATCAACGTATTGTTCATTGAATGAATTATTGATAAGCTCAAATTCAAGAACTGCCCCCTTTTCGGAATGGAAATCCTTAAGGGCGTTTTTGACATTCTCGTAATTTTTTATTGTTCCGGCGGTCTTGGTAATCTTTGAAACTGCGATGTATTTATCAAACAGGCCAAGAAAGCTTGTGTCAGGTTTCTGATTGGAGGTTTCAAGAAACTTCCTGTGAATATAGTCAATGGTTAACGTCTTGTCATCGGTCTTAGCGTCCCGGACAATTTTCTCAACCTTTGAAACAAGACTCTTGAGGTAGTTGTCAAGTGTTTCATCATCATTGTAGGATGGTTTGACATAGGATGTCTTTGACTTACTCCAATACCTGGGGTCAATCTTCTCTCCGGTGAAATATTTGAAGCGTTGGCCTCTGTGATCGCATTGAAGAATAATTGGCGCCCGGCCTTTCTTGTCAGCTTTATTGGTATTCAGGTAAAAAGTGGTAGTTGCCATAAGCATGAATTTTCTACCTGATAAAAGTAATAATAAATCAAAATGGGGGACTTATTGGGGGGCAAGAAAAGTTAATTTTCGATATACCTTGGTTTTCCAAGGTTAATAGTCAAGATACGCAAATGCTGAATATATGGGCGTTAGGGATAAATTGCGAATTAAGTGAGATTAACCTTGATTTCCTGAATTCGAGTCGCCCCGGGATCACAAGACAACGGCGCCCTAATTCGGGCGCCGTTTGTGTTTCACCTGGCGGGTATTGGCTATTATATGCAAAAGCGGCAGGNNGGTCTGAGCCCTGCCGCTACCGTATATGTGACCAGATAACCGGGTATCTAGTAAATGTGTGTAATCTTGTCTACGTTGGTATTGGCGTACATGATCTTCAGTGCGCTGGCGCGGCGGAGCGCCTGCTTCACATCTGTCACCACCCCCATCCTGGTGTCACGGTCGATCTTGAGCACTACCAGCATCTTGGTCTTGTCTGCCTCGTTAAGCTGTTCGCGCTCCTGCGCGATAAAGTCCTGTATGTCAGCAAGTTCCTTGAAGGTGTCATTCAGCTGAATTTTTGGCTCAGTGCCATACATTCCCTGGAATGCCTCGAGGGGTTCGCCGATATAGATAAAGCTGGCGAGCGATTTCTTCTCGAGTATTTTTCCTTCAGTGGCTTCGGGTATACGGACGGTGACCATCACATCGGTCTCGCGCATCGTTGTAACGGCCATGAAAAAGAAGAGTATCATGAAGACGATATCAGGCAGCGAAGAGGTGTTCAGTGCCTTGACTGATTTTCCTCCGGTTTTGATGAACTTTGCCATTACTGGTTTCCTCCTATCCTTTTTGGTTCGGCTTCCGAGATGGGTACCTGAAAGAAATCGTCAATGGCTCCCTTGCGGTCTTCATCAAGTCTTTCATAAGGTATGCCGAACTCCTGTCTGGCCAGGTTGTCACGTAACTTTGCCCTCGCGGCTATCAGTTCGTTCTGCACAGCGATATAGACACCGTATTTTGTGCCAATGTCATTTTGCAGTGAGATGACCGCCTTTGTGACCGGTACATTGCCAAAGAAGGGGATGTTTACAACCTCCTTTTCAGGTTTATTTGGCTCATCATTGGCGTTGAGGATAAAATCGTACGCAATCTCCCGGAGCTGGCTGAACTCGGTCAGCTGTCCCTCAACCAGCAACAGGTTATCCTTATTAACCTTCACCTCGAGGATGTTTCTGTCATTGATCTTATTGACATCCTGCGGGACGTTTGGATCGGGGATAGCGGGCAACTGACGCATCAGTCCCGTGTCAGAGTCCATCGTGGTGGCGGCCAGGAAGAAAATAAGAAGGAGGAACGCAATGTCAGCCATTGAGCCTGCATTTATTTCCGGTGTTGACCTTCTTGCCATTTGGTAAAAATTTACTCCGCCGCAGGGCGGACGTTCAATTATTTCTTAAAATACTTTGATACAACTGAGTAGATAATCGTCAGGAACGCACCGGCAAGGAGAAAATATGCCACATAGAGGCCGATATCAGTCCAGAACAGAGTGCGCGGGACGTTATCCGAACCTTTGTAATGAGGCAGGTCCAGCACCGTGTTGTCAGCAAGCAGGGCTGCAAGGCCGATCAGTACGGCGAGGATTCCCAGCGCGATGAGCATGCCCTTGAGTCCCTTGGGATTCATAACGTAGTTTCGCAATGCGAAGAAGGCCAGCATAAGCAGAGTGACTGCAAGCAAAATATATGCAAATACGATGAAAGAGTTGGTCACCCTGGGTTCTTCGTACCGTGTACCTTCAGTGCCGGGTACTACTCCGCCTACATAAAAGAGTATGGCGAAGAGCACTGTCAGGCCCATCAAGACCCACAGCAGGATCGATGATAGCTTTGTGATTCTTTCTGACATGGCTGGTTATTTTTGATTGTATTTAGCCAGCATATCAATGAGTGTGATCGATGAGTCTTCCATCTGGTTTGATATGCCATCTATCTTTGACAGCAGGTAGTTGTAGAACACCTGGAGGATGATAGCCACAACAAGGCCGAATACTGTGGTTATAAGGGCCACCTTGATACCGCCTGCAACAATGGTTGCTGATACTGTTCCTGCCTGCTCAATGGCGTCGAATGCAGCGATCATACCGATAACCGTTCCGAGGAACCCGAGCATCGGGGCGATAGCGATGAAAAGAGATATCCAGGAAAGGTTTTTCTCGAGGAGTCCCATCTGTACACCACCGTAGGCAACGACTGATTTTTCAGCCATCTCAACACCTTCATGTGCCCGGTCAAGACCCTGGTAGAAAATACTGGCCACCGGTCCGCGGGTATTCCGGCAGATCTCCTTGGCAGCATCAATACCTTCTTCCCTGAGGGCTTTGTCAACCTTTGCGAGGAGTTTCTCGGTGTTTGTTGTAGCCAGGTTAAGGTAGATGATTCTTTCAATTGCTATTGCCAGACCGAGGATGAGACAGAGGAGTACAACGCCCATGAAGCCTGCGCCACCTTCGATGAAGAGGCGTTTGATCTCCTTGTGTAGTACCGTTTCACCGGTTGCAGGAGATGTTGACTGTGTCTGTTCGGTAAGTTGTTGGGTTGTAGCAGCCTGATCGGTCTGAGCCTGTGATGTCTGTGCCGTGCCGATAAGAAGCAGGGCTGCAAATGCCATAAATACAAGAACTCTTTTCATCATGTTAGATTGTTTATCGGAATATTACGACAAAAATATAAAAAAAAGGAAAGTGTGCAACGACGGCAGGATTTTAATAAAATTTAAGGGGAAGGGGGGATTACCTGCGGTGATCCCTTGCGGGGGGAACCCTCCGGGTGTAGGGGATTACCTGCGGTGATCCCTTGCGGGATATCCTGCAAAGATCATGAATGCCTGCACTTGCGTGGGATTACCTGCGGTGATCCCTTGCTGTGGATACCTGCAAAGATTAAATGAACCCTCCGGGTCCTCATTTCTTTTCCCTCGGAGCCTTCAGAGAGCAAGCTCTCTTCGGTTCCTCGGTAAAACAAATGATCCCGCCGGGGGCGGGATTCATTTAATCTTTGCGGAGAGAGGGGGATTCGAACCCCCGATACCCTTTAGAGGTATACTAGCTTTCCAGGCGAGCCAGTTCAACCACTCCTGCATCTCTCCAAAAACGGCGCAATTTACACAATTTTTTCTTACCTCAACCGGTTCAGCTCATTTCACCGCAGAGTGGCCTGGAAAGGCCTGATGCCACTCTTTCCGGGGGAAGCCCGCTGCCAAGCAGGATCATCATCTTCGTCACGGCGGCCTCAGTGGTGATATCCCTGCCGCTGATGACACCGGCACTGATCAGTCCCGCCGAGGTCTCATACAATCCCATCTCCACACTGCCGGCCTGACACTGGGTGACGTTCAGAACCATGCCGCCTCCCTTAATGAACACTTTCAGTTCGTCGAGGAACCATGAAACCGTTGGCGCATTGCCCGTGCCGTAGGTCTCGAGAATGAGCCCTTTAATCCCGGCCGTTGCCAGAATGGCATGAACCGTCTCCTGCCTTATGCCCGGGAAAAGCTGCAGAACAGCTACAGCGGTCTCAAAATTTCCGGAGACCGTCAAAGGCCTGCGGACCGTGGGGTACCTTATTATATTCCTGTTGTACCGGATCTGAATCCCGGCCTCCGCCAGGGGAGGCAGATTAGGTGAAACAAACGCGTTGAAATGCTCGGCACTGTATTTTATAGTCCTGTTGCCACGCAACAGCTTGTTTTCAAAGTAGATGCATACCTCAGGCACAACCGGCAGCCCATTCTCACGGGCTGCGGCAATCTCAATGGCCGTAATAAGATTCTCCTTGCCGTCGGTGCGAAGCACACCTATTGGCAACTGAGCCCCGGTGAAGATGACGGGCTTCTCAAGCCCCTGCAGCATGAAGCTGAGCGCCGAGGCAGAGTATGCCATCGTGTCGGTCCCGTGCAACACCACGAAACCGTCGAATCTGTTGTAGTTCTCCTCAATTGCAGATGCAATTCTGTGCCATGTGTCAGGATTTACCTCTGACGAGTCGATCACGGGATCAAAGGTCACCGTCTCCAGGGTGAATCCGAAACGGCGCAGTTCAGGAACCTGACCGGAGATATGCCTGAAATCGATCGGCACCAGAGAGCCTGTTACCGGATCGTTGACCATCCCGATGGTGCCTCCGGTATAGATAATCAGTATAGACCTGGTTGTTTCCATAAATCTACAGCCTGAACAGCCTCATTGCATTTTCCGTTGTTCTGTCAGCTACCTCCACCGGCGTTATTGCCAGAACTTCCGACAGCTTATCTGTTACATGAACCAGGTAGGCGGATTCATTCCGCTTGCCCCGGTACGGCACGGGAGCAAGGTAAGGGGCGTCAGTCTCAAGCACGATATTGTTCACGCCAGCTGCTATGGCTGCTTCTGCCTGTCTCCCGTTTTTGAAGGTCACCACCCCTCCGATGCCGAGCATGAATCCCAGTTTTATGACCGTTATCGCCTCTTCGGCCGTGCCCGGGAAAGCATGAAAGATACCGTTCACCCTGCCGGGCCCGAAGGAGCGGATCACTTCGATGATCAGGTCAAGTGATTCCCGTGCATGTATGATCACCGGCAGTCCATGCTCCTCAGCCAGTTCCAGGTGGCGCCTGAAGGCGATGGTCTGTTCCTTCACGAAGGTCCTGTCATGGTAAAGATCGATCCCCGTTTCCCCGATACCATAATATTTATGTTCCCGGAGTGCAGTTTCGACAATGGCAAGCTCATCCCTGTAATTCTCCTTCACCGATGTTGGATGGAGTCCCATCATCGGCAGGCATATCCCCGGGTAGCGTTCCCCGGCAGCCATCATGGGTGCCACTGAGGTGGAGTCAATGTTTGGCATCATGATTCTGCGGACTCCGGCGGCCATGGATCTCTGTATCACCTCGTCGCGGTCACCGTCAAACCCGGGAAGATATATATGGTTATGGGTGTCAATAAGCTGCATGGGGCAAAAGTAGATATTTTCAGGCAATCGGCAGCAGGCCAACCCGGACAAAAGGGGGTGGGGTGGGTGGGAACCCGCCTTCTGCAATTTCTGACGCTCTAAGAGCGTCCGAACTGAATTTTGCCTAACTTAGACCTGTCTCGCTAAATTATTGCACAATGTCATCAATGCCACTTGTTTACAAGATTGCGCTTGGCATGATACCGGGGGTAGGCGACATTACCGCCAGGAAGCTGGTATCATACACAGGCAGCGTGGAGGCTGTCTTTAACGAATCATTCCGCAACCTGATGCGGATCCCGGGCATAGGGGAGGCCATTGCCTCAGTTGTCGCCGGACATGAATACCTTCCTGCCGCAGAGCGGGAGGCGGATTTTGTCGAAAGAAACAAGATCAGGGTATTCTTTTACCAGGATGACGACTACCCGCTGCGTCTTCGCCAGTGCGAGGACTCGCCCGTTACGTTCTACATGCGCGGCACTGCAGACCTCGATGCACCGATGATCCTCAGCATCGTCGGGACACGCCATGCCACACTGCGGGGCCGCGAGCTGTGCCAGAAGATGGTGGCAGGGCTGGCGGAACACTTTCCTGACCTGATCATAGTCAGCGGACTGGCTTACGGTGTGGATATAACGGCCCACCGTGCGGCGCTCGATGCAGGTCTCCCCACCGTGGCAGTGCTGGGTCACGGCCTTAAAACGCTCTATCCCTCCGTGCATGCCGGCACTGCCAGGGCGATGCTGGAAGGAGGCGGACTGATAACTGATTTCTCCTCGGCTACCCTTCCGGAAAGAAACAACTTCATCAGGCGTAACCGCATTATTGCAGGCATCTCGGATGCCACATTGATAGTGGAATCCGGAATTAAAGGAGGCGCTCTCATAACAGCTGACATCGCTGCATCCTACAATCGCGATGTGATGGCCGTTCCGGGCCGTCCCGGCGATGAATGGTCTGCCGGGTGCAATGCGCTGATAAGATGCAACAAGGCTGCTCTTGTCGAGAAGCCCGGTGATATCGAATACATGCTCGGATGGAAGCCGGCCGCACTGACGGCCCCGGTGCAGCCCACACTCTTCACGGCCATAACTGAAAATGAGAAAAAGGTCTGTGATGCTCTTAGGAGCGAAGGGGGTCTGACAATTGACATCCTGTCACGGATGCTTGAGATACCGGTATACAGACTCTCGACCACGCTGCTCCAGATGGAGCTTGCCGGGATGATCACACCCTGCCCTGGCAATGTATACAGG
>DFYY01000005.1:0-11918 GCA_002383485.1 Bacteroidales bacterium UBA4070
GGCAACAGTCAGGTTCACTGGGGAAGGCGGATTCAGGCCGCGCACCCTGGAGCTATTCTCAGTTGACGGGGCCAGGATACGCACGATGGCGATTCCGGCAGGCATGAGGGAGGTTTCACTGGAAGGTGGGGACCTGCCCACGGGAGTTTATTATCTTAGGATTACCGAGGGGAGGTTGTCATCGGTCAGGAAGTTGGTGAGGCGGTAGCCGCGTGTTACAATGCTGGATGGCCTGCGGCCAACTAACCTGTTGTTGATCTGTCTCCTACAATTCTTCATCCCCTGCGGGGAATCATTGCGTGTTGCACATAAGGCATTGTAAACCAAAGGACTACATATATATCATTGATCGTCGATCATTAAGAATTGAAAAAACCCGGTATCAACACCCGGGTTTTTCATGCAATAAACCTCATAAACTATTTCACCAGAACCATATATCCCCATGGCTCCAGCTGCATCTTGCGGCCCTGGGCGATCTCTACACCGGCATCCGTGAATATGTCCTTGTATGTCCCTGCGGTGCTGCCATCCTTCAGCGCCACCGTGACAGGCTTGCTGCTCATGTTGAGGATGGTTAAAACTTCGTTCTCGCCCTTCACCCTTTTGTAGGCAACGACACTCTTCTGGTTTGTCTTCAGCACATCGTACGAACCGCCCTCAATTCCATGACGCAGTGCGGGGTGGGAGGTACGAAGGTGCACCAGTTTCGTGTAGAAGGGGGTAAGCTCTGTCTCCTTCCACTCTATCGGGTCACGCTTGAAGAACTCAAGCCTCTTGTCGAGGTCAGCCTCCTGCCCGTTGTATAGCAGGGGCACACCGGGGACTGTGAAGAGGTAGCATGCAAATGCCTTCTGTGCATCACCCATCTTCTCATCAATTGTACCGTTCCATGAGTTCTCGTCGTGGTTGGTCATGAAACGAAGCCTGTACGATTCGGGAGCATAACGCTTCAGTTCATACTGCATGATGCTGTCAAGGGATGCAGGTGCACGGTGCCCTCCGGCAACTGCATTCATCAGATGATGGTGCGCCCAGCCGTAGTTCATGTCAAAGGCACGCTCCAGCAGGTACGAATGCTCCTCATCCTCTGCAAGCATCAGCACCGGCTTGACTGCATTGAGCTCAGTTGTAGCCCTGAACCAGAACTCCTCGGGCACGAGACCCGGGAAATCGCAGCGGTAGCCGTCAACGCCAACCTCCTCAACCCAGTACTTCATTGCACCAGCCATGTAATCCCAAAGCGGCTCGGCGGTGTAGTCGAACTGAATCACATCGGTCCAGTCAAAGGGCGAAATAAAATTGCCGAGTGAATCCTTCTCATACCATTCAGGGAATTCGGTGGCAAGTGGATTATCCCATGAAGAGTGGTTGCCCACCCAGTCGAGGATGACACGGAATCCCATGTCATGCGCCCTGGCAACCAGAGCTTTGAAATCATCAAGGGTGCCGAACTCCGGATTGACACCCTTATAATCCTTTATGGAGTAGTAGCTGCCCAGTTCGCCCTTGCGGTTCAGCTCGCCGATAGGATATATAGGCATGAACCACAGCACGTTGACACCCAGTTCCTTCAGGCGTGGCAGCGCGCTGTCGACACCGGCAAAGGTTCCCTCAGGGGAGAACTGCCTTACATTGATCTCGTAAAGGACCATATTGCGGGTCCAGTCAGCATGGACAACCGTTGTCTTCAGCGGCTCTATTACAGCCGCCGGTTTGGGCCGGCATGCGACCATCAGGGTGGCTGCGCCGACGAACAGGAGAATAATCTTGAAAATGTGCTCTTTCATAGTGGTAAGGTTATTTTAGTTCAATAATCATTGCTGTTTTCGGGGCGATTGTGAATGAATCCAGGCTTTCGATCTCCTTCCCGGAGATGATCTCCTTCCCGGCCGTGAATCCTTCGAGTGATTCAGCGTATTTTCCGCCGGGGACCGTCTTGCTTTCCGTGTCATTAAGGTTAATGATCACCATAACACTCTCCTTGCAGTTGTACCTGAAGTAGACGTACAGACCGTCATTCGGGATGTAGTGCTTAAGCTTGCCGGTATGGATAACCTCCTTCGCCTTGCGCCAGTTCAGTATCCGTTTTGTAAATTCAAGCGCCTCCTTCTCCTGCTCTGAGAGACCTGTCCCGGCGATAACGCTCTTCGTGTCACCCGGCCATCCTCCCGGGAAATCCTCCCTGAGCCATCCGTCACCCCTGCTTTTGTCACCCTCCATGACGATCTCGCTGCCGTAATAGAGCTGGGGTATGCCTCTCGTGGTCATTATGAAGCTGAGGCCCATTTTGTATGCATCCAGGCTTTTGCCTGTCTGGGTGTAAAACCTTGTCATATCGTGATTGTCAAGGAATATGACATTTCTGAGCGGTTCGGGGTAGAGAAAGTCCTGTGAGAGCAGGTTGTACAGCCTCGACAGTGCGTCAGTTGGATTTAGCTTGCCCTCGAAAGCCCTGTGTGTGGCAAAGCACAACGGCAGGTCTGTCAGCGAGGGCAGGTTGGACCTGTACCCGTCAGGATTTACCTTGTTCAGCGCCCAGTATGAGGAAAGTGCGGGGTCATCATACCAGACCTCCCCGACAATAAAGAATCCCGGGAACTCCTCCTCGACCCGTTTGGCCCATCTTGCCATCATGTCAGGCTGCGGATAGGGGTGGGTATCCATCCGGATGCCGTCGAGGTCGCTGAAGGCGATCCACCAGAGGCTGGTCTGGATGAGGTATGTCTCAACCAGCGGGTTGCTCTGGTTCAGGTCAGGCATTGTAATATCGAACCACCCCTTCTCCATCAGCATTTTGTCGATCTCCGATGCATAGGGGTCCATGTATGTGGATGCCCGGTAGTTGGTGCGGGTGAACTTATCGAACTGGTGGATCCAGTCTTTCGACGGGAGCTCCTTCATCCACCAGTGAAATGATCCTATATGATTGAAAATCATGTCCATGACCACCTTCATTCCCCTTTTGTGTGCTTCGGCCACCAACTCTTTAAACTCATCATTTGTTCCGTAGCGCGGATCGGATTTGTAATAATCAGTGGTTGAGTAGCCGTGGTATGATGAGTGGTGTTGGTTGTTCTCGAGGAAGGGATTGAGCCAAATCCCCGTTACCCCCAGGGAGTTCAGGTAGTCAAGGTGACTGATGATTCCCTTCAGGTCTCCGCCGTGCCTGCCGCCGGGATTGGAACGG
This sequence comes from Bacteroidales bacterium UBA4070, assembly GCA_002383485.1. Taxonomy (GTDB): domain Bacteria; phylum Bacteroidota; class Bacteroidia; order Bacteroidales; family VadinHA17; genus SR-FBR-E99. The sequence goes on from DFYY01000005.1 coordinate 3,191, forward strand.
TTTAACTGCTCTGTCATGCCTGCGACATTGTCATTGGCAGTATCGCCGTTGGCGAAGCGGTCAGGCATCAGCAGGTAGATCACATCGGAAGAGTTGAGCCCCCTCGCGGGACCGGCCGGCCTGGCCAGGAGAGGATAACTGTGTGTCAGCGTCTTCTTTCCGCTGGTGAATGTCAGTGTTACCGTACCGGGAGCAGCATCGTCCGAGATATTGAGATTCACAAAGAGATAGTTCGGGTTTTCGGTGCGGACAAGGGTCTTCACCTCCACGCCCGTATAATCTGTCTTCACATCGTATGAACCGATCTCTTTACCGTAAACCATCAACTGCAGGGCATCGTTCTTCATGCCTGTGAACCATGAGGGGGGATCGATCCGCTCAATCACCTGTGCATGTAACGGCAGCTGTGCCGCGAGCATCAGTAAAACCAGTGTCTGGATTGTTCTTTTCATTATTTGTCGAATCTTTTTTCTTCCCCGGGCTGCAATGTCATCTGCTCTCCGTAAACAGCCAGCGGAATGGCAGCCTGGGACAGGTTGACCACGTTGACTTTGGCGCCGTTGACGTCCACCCTGAGGGGGTTGTTTCTGTACCTGATTATGAATGAGTATGACTGCCATGCGGCGGGGATGACCGGGTTGAAGCATACTCTGTCATTGCGTATCCGCATACCGCCGAAACCCTCCACAATGGCAAGCCATGTGCCGGCCATGCTGGTAATGTGCAGTCCGTCCTTGACCTCCCGGTTGTAGTCGTCAAGATCAAGCCTTGCAGTGCGCAGGTAGAGTCTATAGGCACTTTGGGTGTCATGGAGCCGTGCAGCCAGTACTGAATGGATGCTGGCTGAGAGGGATGACTCATGCACGCATCGGGGCTCATAGAAGTCGAAGTTGCGCCTGATCGTCTCCTCGGTGAATTCATCCTCGAAGAAGTAGATGCCCTGGAGCACGTCTGCCTGCTTGATGAACACAGAACGGAGAATGCGGTCCCACGACCAGTGCTGGTTGAGAGGCCTCTCAGCCTGGTCAAGGTCTTTCACTGTCTGCTGAACCTTATCCATGAAGCCGTCCTGCTGCAGGAAGATGCCAAGGTCATGATGCACCGGAAAGTACATGTTATTAATGATCTCCTTCCAGAGGCTCAGTTCGCACTGTGTATCGAGGCGGGTGCGGGTGACAACCGAGTTGTACTTCACCAGGCTGGTCGACTTCAGCCATTCAAGTGTATCGGAGGTATACTTCAGGGTCCAGTGCGCCAGTGTATTGGTGTACCAGTTATTGTTGACGTTGTTTTCGTACTCGTTCGGACCCGTGACTCCCAGGATGACATACTGGTTCTTCTCCTGTGAGAAGCTGCTGCGCTGTGCCCAGAATCTTGATATTGCAATAAGCACCTCAAGACCATACTCCGCGAGGTAATTCTGGTCGCCGGTGTGCCTGACATAGTTGAAGATGGCAAATGCTATTGCGCCGTTACGGTGAATCTCCTCGAAGGTTATCTCCCACTCGTTGTGGCACTCTTCGCCGTTCATGGTGACCATGGGATAGAGCGCTGCCCCATTTGTAAATCCGAGCTTGCGGGCGTTCTCGATGGCTTTTTCGAGGTGCTTGTATCTGTATATGAGCAGATTACGTGCAACGTGCGTGTCAGCGGTGCTGAGATAGAAGGGGAATGCGAAGGCTTCGGTATCCCAGTAGGTGCTGCCGCCGTATTTCTCTCCCGTGAATCCCTTGGGTCCGATGTTGAGGCGGGGATCCTCGCCTGTATAGGTCTGGTTGAGATGGAAGATGTTGAAGCGGATGCCCTGCTGGGCAGCGATGTCACCTTTAATGACAATGTCACCGTGTTCCCACTTCTTCTCCCATGCTCCGCGATGATCTGCAAGCATTGCATCGAAACCCTTTGCGGCCGCATCGCCGGCTGTGCTCATTGCTTTATCAGCCAGGCCTTCAGCCGGATGGTTAAATGAGGAAAGTACTGCTGCGTATTTGATGATTGTAAAAGTGTCCCCGTCATCGTAGGCAGAATTGAATGCGCAGTGAGCCGTTTTATCTGTCGTGGTTATTTTCGTTGTGCCTTTCGCCGGTTTGCCGTTCAGTGCAAAGGCATTTTCCATGGCGGTGGCAACAACGAATTCAGTCTTGCGTGTCTGTGCAACCACGACTGCCCTCTTGCCGTCGCTGGCCGAGGATTCGTTTTCCCAGAACTTCTCGTCATAGTTGGCGTCCTCATTGAAGACATCGGCGTTGAGCCATGGGATGAGCTCCAGATTGCCACCTCCACCGGTTATCCTGACGGAATATCTTATAGCCGCTTTTTCAGGTTCATGCATTGAGAGGAATCGCTCTGCGACAACTTCTGCCACCCTTCCCGAGGACATCACTGCCGTGAAGGTGCGGGTCAGCAGGCCCTGCCTCATATCGAGTTCCCTGTGGAAGCTCCTTACTTCGCATTTTGCGAGGTCAAGCTCCTCTCTGTCTATGCGGACTATTATGCCGGTCCACGAGGGAGCGTTCGGCACCTTGGCAAAATATTCGGGGTAGCCCACTTTCCACCAGCCCACGACGGTTTTGTCGGGGTAGTACACCCCGGCTACGTAAGAGCCCTGAAGTGTGTCCCCGGTGTAGGTCTCCTCAAAGTTGGCCCGCTGTCCCATCATGCCGTTGCCGAGTGCAAAGATGCTCTCGGAGTCACGGCCTCGCCCGGGCTCGAATCTGGTCTCGATGATCTTCCATTCATCGGACTGAAATCGTGTATCAGTCATTTTGAACTATAGGTTTCTCAGTTGTTTGATAGTAATTTTTCTCAGGTCGGGGATCACCAGGTCTGCTCTGCCGAGCAGCTCGGGGCTTCCCACACCGATACATTTCATTCCTCCGGCTATTGCAGCTTCAATCCCCGCCTGCGCGTCCTCGAATACTATGCATTCTGAAGGCAGTAGCTTCATCTCCTCCGCACCCTTCAGGAAAACCTCCGGATCGGGCTTGGCTTTGTGGATCTTGTTGCCATCGACTATCACGTCGAACATGCTGCGGAGTCTGATGCCGTCAAGTATGGTTCCGGCGTTTTTGCTGGCCGACCCTATGGCTGTGAGTATTCCTTCCTTTCTGAGGGCCTTCAGCAGTTTTACGCTGCCCGGGAGGATCTCATCAGGGGTCATGCCGGAGATGAACTCGACGTACCAGCCGTTCTTGCGGGCCGCCATCTCCTCCTTCTCTTTTTCGGTAGCATGAACACCGCCTTTGGCCAGGAGTATCTCCAGTGAAGCCATCCGGCTTACTCCCTTCAGTGCCTCATTGTCCTCGAGGCTGAAGACGAAGCCCAGCTCTTTCGCAAGGCGACGCCAGGCCATGAAGTGATATTTTGCAGTGTCAACGATGACCCCGTCGAGGTCGAAGATACATCCCTTCAGATCCATGCTTACCTCCTGTCGTCGACGTCATTAACGAATTTCACGGCAAGCGCGGCGATAATCATCGAGACGCCTCCGGTCACCAGTGCCAGCATCGTATTGCCTCCGAAGAGATGCTTTACCATGCTGCCCAAAATGCTGGCTGCAAGTATCTGCGGGATAACGATGAAGAAGTTGAAGATGCCCATGTATATTCCCATCTTGTTATGCGGCAGAGAGCCGGTAAGGATAGCATAGGGCATTGAGAGTATGCTTGCCCATGCAAGCCCTATGCCCAGCATCGGGAGGATCAGCATGCCCGGTGTCTGAATAAGACTGATTGACATAAGGCTCAGTCCGCCGATAAGTAGACAGATTGTGTGGGTCAGCTTGCGGGAGGTGTACTTTGCCAGTACCGGCAGCAGGAAGGCTACCAGAGCCGCAAAGCCGTTATAGACTCCGAAGAGCACTCCCACCCAGTTGGCGCCCTCGTTGTATGCCAGCGAGGTGGTATCAGAGGTTCCGTAAATTTTTGAGGTCACTGCTGAGGTCGTGTATATCCAGAGCGAGAAGAGGGCAAACCATGTAAAGAACTGCACCACAGCCAGCTGCCCCATTGTTGAGGGCATGTGCCTGAGATCGGTGAGTATACTGTTCAGGCCGTTACTGCCTTTACCGGCCGATTTCAGCCAGCCTGCTATGATTTGCAGCAGTCCGAAGATGGAGACACCGCCGGTAACGACATAGAGCTCCTTCTCCAGGTTGGTCCTTGAGAGGATGAAGGTGAGTACAACGCCAACAGACAGCCATATGATACCAGGACGGTAGAAATTGACCTCCTTCCCGGATTCAGCGGACGAAACATGGCCGGTCTGGCCTGCCTCCGGTGCTGTCGCAGGAGCTGGTTTATCTTCCGGGAGTTCACCGCGGGCAATCCTTTCCCCTTTTTCAAACTCTTCAAGCTCAGCGGGTGAATACTCCTTTGTGCGGATTATGGTCCACAGCACCGCCAGTAGGAGCACAGCAGCTCCAATATAGAACGAGAGCTTCAGGTTGAATGGTATCAGCTTGCCCTCGGCGGGTACTTCAGGCACATTGAACCAGTTTGCAAGAATCCACGGCAGGAAACTACCGATAACGGCACCTATGCCAATGAAAAAACTCTGCATGGCAAACCCCGACGTTCGCTGCTCGGATGAGAGCATGTCACCCACAAACGCACGGAATGGCTCCATCGAGATGTTTATAGAGGCATCCATGATCCATAACATCACTGTGGCAAAGATCCACGAGGGAGAATTTGTGATGATGGCCAGTGCCATTGAGGCCAGTATGGCACCGGTGAGGAAATAGGGACGCCGGCGGCCAAGACGGTTCCATGTGCGGTCACTCATGTGCCCGACTATCGGCTGCACGAGCAGGCCGGTGACCGGCGCCGCAATCCAGAGAATGGGGATGTTGTCAATCTCGGCTCCCAGGGTCTGAAAGATACGGCTCACATTGCCGTTCTGCAGGGCAAAACCAAACTGGATGCCCAGAAAACCAAAACTCATGTTCCAAATCTGCCACCGGGAGAGCCTCGGCTTGCGTCTGTAGATCACATTCATGGTATGTTTGAAGTTAATTTTGTTACCCTGTTCCGTTAACCTATTCAAAATTAGTTGAAAATCCGGTTCCGCAATAGTGGTGAGAGGCTTCTAAACGCTGATTTTTCGGGCGCTTGCGTTGTATCAGTTATTTCAAACGTTTTCGGCTTGACGAATAATTTTATGTATTCCGGTTTATTTAGACGTATTATAAATAACATATTTCACTATTGCCTCTTGCCTACTGCCTCTTGCCTTCCTATCTTTGAGAGAGTAAATCCCAAAACAGACCAGAGCCATGGGTGAATTCATTTATGAAAAACCTTTCCAGCACGGGAAGGATGAGACAAAATACCGCCTTCTTACCATAGATCATGTCAGGATGACTGAATGCTGCGGCAGAAAGATCCTGCATGTTCAGCCGGAGGCACTGAAAATGCTTGCCAGACAGGCATTTATCGACGTCAATTTTTACCTTCGAACTTCTCATCTTGAGAAGCTCGCGAAGATTCTTGATGACCCGGAAGCCACTGACAATGATAAGTTTGTGGCATGGGTGATGCTTCGCAACACGGTTATCTCGGCGGAGGGCAAGCTACCCTGGTGCCAGGATACAGGAACGGCCATAACTATGGCATGGAAGGGTGAGGATGTCTTCACCGGCACCGATGATGCCCTTCATCTCAGCAGGGGTATCTGGGAGACTTACAATGAAAAGAACCTTCGCTATTCGCAGATAGTGCCTTCTTCCATGTTCACTGAGAAGAACACCGGCAGCAACCTGCCGGCGCAGATTGACATTGCATCCTGCCAGGGCGACGAGTACAGGTTTCTCTTTATCGCCAAGGGCGGTGGTTCGGCCAACAAGACCTTTCTTTACCAGCAGTCGAAGTCGCTCCTGAACGAGGCCTCGCTCCGGAAGTTTATCAGTGAGAAGATTGGCGACCTGGGCACCTCTGCCTGTCCGCCATACCATCTTGCACTGGTCATTGGCGGGACATCGGCTGAGATGACATTAAAGACGGTTAAGCTTGCCTCGGCGGGATACCTTGATGATCTGCCAACCTCGGGTAATGATGCAGGCAGGGCCTTCCGCGACCTGGAGTGGGAAGAGAAGATCGGGAAGATTTGCGAGGAGTACGGCGTTGGCGCCCAGTTTGGCGGAAAGTATTTTGTGCATGATGTCAGGGTCATCCGTCTGCCGCGCCATGCTGCTTCATGCCCGGTAGGGCTGGGGGTGAGCTGCAGTGCCGACCGCAACATCAAGGGCAAGATCACTGCCGAAGGTGTTTTCATTGAACAGCTCGAGACAGAGCCGGAGAGGTTCATGCCGGAGAAGGCACCCGAACTGGACAAGCCGGTGGAGATAGACCTGGAGCGTCCCATGAAGGAGATACTGGCAGAGCTTTCCAGATATCCGGTGAAGACGCGACTGAGCCTGAGCGGAACCCTCATAGTGGCACGTGATATGGCCCACGCTCGTATAAAACAGATGCTCGATGAGGGCAAGCCGATGCCTGAATACTTCAAAAAACACCCGGTTTACTATGCCGGGCCGGCAAAGACTCCGGTGGGGATGGCTTCAGGGTCCTTCGGGCCGACAACCGCCGGACGTATGGATACATATGTTGATCTTTTCCAGAGTCTTGGCGGATCTATGGTGATGCTGGCCAAGGGTAACCGGTCGCAGCAGGTTATTGATGCCTGCAGGAAGCACGGGGGATTTTACCTTGGTTCAGTAGGAGGCCCGGCCGCCATTCTTGCTGCTGAAAATATAGTATCCGTTGAGGTGGTGGATTTCGCGGAGCTGGGTATGGAGGCAGTGCGCAAGATAGTGGTGAAAAACATGCCGGCATTCATCCTGACTGACGATAAGGGAAATGATTTCTACTCCAGGCAATAGGCCCTGAAGTATTTGCGAATTGCGAATTGTTTGAATACAATTCATCTGCAAGCAGTATATAAAATCAATTAATACATACAAAAAGGTTATAAAACATAATTAAAACGCACCACAAACAATAAAAATAGTTACTTTTGCTCCATTTAACTCTTAATTCATTATTCCATGTGTGGTGTTGTTGGTGTATTTGATCTGAAAATGAGGGCGGAGGAGCTGCGGCCGCAGGTTCTTGAGATGTCTAAGAAACTGCGGCATCGCGGTCCGGACTGGTCTGGTATCTATTGCGGTGAGAAGGCCATCATTGCCCACGAGAGGCTGTCGATAGTTGACCCGCAGTCAGGCGGTCAGCCGCTTTACAGTCGTGACCGCCGGTTGATCCTTGGGGTAAACGGCGAGATATATAATCACCGTGAGATAAGGGAGAGGTACAGGGACACCTATGATTTCACAACCAAATCGGACTGTGAGGTAATACTTGCCCTTTATGCCGACCGCGGCTGTGACTTTCTGGATGAGCTCAACGGAATTTTTGCCTTTGTGCTTTATGACGAGGTTAACGACTGCTACCTGGCGGCACGTGATCATATAGGGATCATCCCGTTTTACATGGGGTGGGACATTCATGGCAACCTGTACTTCTCATCCGAGCTGAAGGCGCTGGAGGGGATATGCAAAACAATTGAGCTTTTTCCGCCGGGTAAATATTACTATAGCAAGGACGGGAATTTCATGCAATGGTATAGCCGTGACTGGAGTTCCTATGAAGCAGTAGCAGGAAACAGCACTGACATTGATCAGCTGCGTGATGCACTGGAGAAGGCGGTACACCGGCAGCTGATGTCTGATGTTCCATATGGGGTGCTGCTCTCCGGTGGTCTTGACAGTTCCGTAATATCAGCCATTGCAAAGAAGTATGCGGCACGCCGCATTGAGACCGATGACACGGCTGAGGCCTGGTGGCCGCAGCTGCACTCTTTTGCCATCGGGCTTGAGGGATCACCGGACCTGGTCGCCGCACGAAAAGTGGCTGATCATATTGGTACCGTCCACCATGAGATACACATAACAGTCCAGGAGGGCCTCGATGCGGTTCGCGATGTAATTTATTACCTCGAGACCTATGACGTCACCACCGTCAGGGCATCGACGCCGATGTACCTCATGGCAAGGGTGATAAAATCGATGGGAGTGAAGATGGTGCTTTCAGGCGAGGGTGCCGACGAGATATTTGGTGGATACCTATATTTTCACAGGGCTCCCGGGCCACGCGAGTTTCACGAGGAGACGGTGCGAAAATTAAGCAAGCTCCATCTCTACGACTGCCTGCGGGCAAACAAGTCGCTGGCAGCCTGGGGTGTGGAAGGGAGGGTGCCCTTCCTGGACAAAGAGTTTCTGGATGTGGCGATGCGCCTGAACCCGGCAGACAAGATGGCAGGCAACGGCAGGATGGAGAAGTGGTTACTCAGGAAGGCCTTTGAGGATTATCTTCCTCATGACATTGCATGGCGCCAGAAGGAGCAATTCTCCGACGGGGTGGGTTACAACTGGATTGACACTCTCAGGGAGCTGGCCTCACAACAGGTGACTGATGCCATGATGACAACAGCCAGGTACCGGTTTCCTGTCAACACTCCCATGACGAAGGAGGAGTATCATTACCGCTCCATCTTTGCGGAGCACTTCCCCTCGGAGGCGGCTGCCATGACGGTCCCTTCAGTACCCTCCATAGCCTGCAGCACGGCAGAGGCGCTGGCATGGGATGAGTCGTTCAGGAATCAGAACGAACCCTCTGGCCGCGCCGTACGCAATGTGCACGTAAAATCATATTAACCATGCAGGAGCGGCAGG
>DFYY01000005.1:11943-84883 GCA_002383485.1 Bacteroidales bacterium UBA4070
TTCTTCGTGCAGAAGAACCAGTCGTAGCAGGTCATCTCTTCCTTGCTCTCCATACGCTGCTTGGCAACACCGCATGAACCGGCCGTGGGAACGATCACATCGTCACCCGGCTGCCAGTCGGCAGGAAGGGAAACGGAGAAAGCGTCAGCGGTCTGGAGACCTATCACCACCCTGTAGAGCTCGTCAAAGTTGCGACCGAGGCTCAGCGGATAATAGATAATGGTACGGATGATTCCCTTGGGATCAATGAAGAATACAGCCCTCACAGCCTTGGTGCTGCTCTCTCCCGGCATCATCATGCCGTATTTTGTAGCCACTGACATTGTGATATCCTCTATCAGGGGAAAGTTCACCTCTACATTCTTCATACCCTTGTACTCGATTTTCTCCTTGATGGTGCGCAGCCATGCAATGTGGCTGTAAAGTCCGTCAACGGACAGCCCGACAAGTTTGGTGTTGGCTTTTGCAAATTTATCCTCCATGGAGGCAAATGTCATAAATTCGCTTGTGCAGACCGGGGTGAAATCAGCCGGATGGCTGAAGAGAATCACCCAGCTGCCTGAGTAGTCGGCCGGGAAGTTAATCTCGCCCTGTGTTGTTACTGCCTTGAATTCCGGTGCCTTGTCGCCTATGCGCGGCATTGCATTTACCTGTGTGTTTTCCATATTACTTATTTAATTGATTGATAACAAATTAGTTGATTAAAATCCTTAATTCTTATCTTTTAATCCTTAATTCCTCATTTCCTTCTGGCAAGCATCAGCTCAAGGTCCTCCCTGAGTGCATCCAGGTCCTCCTCATGCTCCACCTCCTGAGACAGTATTGTAAGGATGATGTTGTAGGTCACCGGGTCACCTTCGCGGGTCAGATCCAGAAGATGGCTATAAACCTTGATCGCGCATTGTTCACCCTTTATGTTCTGCTCCAGAACTTTTTCCACATAGGGGTCCGTTGGTGCGTCATAGCCGCAGTTCGTGATTTTCATCCATTCAGCGGGAGAAAGCACGGGTGTGCCCCCGAGCTGAACGATCCTTGTTGTAAGTAACACTGCATGCGACAGCTCTTCCGTTGCATGAAGATCAAGCTCAGCGATCACGGCATCCTTCATCGGACCCTTGACCATCTTTGCGCCTATCCAGTACTGGTAATAAGCCAGCCATTCGTCTGCCAGAGCCTTGTTGAGGAGGTTGAGGAGTTTATCAACGTCCATTTTCACAATTGATCTTCCGATTTGTGCCATATTAATCTGTTTTTAGAATTTTGGTTACGGGTTATTTTGCCGGGTACTTTATTCCGAGCCCTTTGGCTACCAGCATCGCCAGTTCCTTGTCAGCCTTATTGAAATGATCAAGCTGGCGCATCAGGATCTCCTTCTTCTTCGGGCCTGAGACACCCATGAGTGCTCCCACGAAGTTCGAAACGGTGTTGGCCCTCTCCTGGTCTGTCATCACCTTTCTGAAGAGTGCTCCGGCCTGGGAATAGTGGTCATTGTCATTCCTGTTGCGGTCCCATGTGTCAGCAACATCTGATTCGATGCTCATTGGAGGTTCCTTGTACTCCTTATCGGCCACTATGTCGTCAAAGCTGTTCGGGAAGTAGTTGGGCGCTGACCCTCCGTTGCCGTCGAGAGCCATGAAGCCGTCTCTCTGGTGGTTGTGGACCGGAACAATTGGCCGGTTAACCGGCAGCTGCTCATAGTTTGCGCCGAGCCTGTAACGGTGTGCATCCGGGTAGGCCAGTATGCGTCCCTGCAGCATTTTATCAGGAGACAGACCAATGCCGGGAACAGTGTTCGAAGGAGCAAAGGCAGCCTGCTCTACCTCAGCAAAATAGTTTGCAGGTATCTCATTCAGCTCCATCACACCGGCTTCAATGAGGGGGAACTCTTTATGGGGCCATACTTTGGTAAGGTCGAAGGGATTCCACCTGAACTTCTTCGCCTGTGCTTCAGTCATCACCTGGATCTTAAGCGTCCATTTCGGGAAATCCTTTTTTGCGATGGCTTCAACGAGGTCACGCTGCGAGTAATCGGGGTCTTTCCCTCTCAGTTCCTCGGCCTGCGGGCCCGTGAGGGTCTTGTTGCCCTGCTGTGTCTTGAAGTGGAACTTCACCCATACCCGTTCGTTCTTCTTATTATACATTGAGAACGTGTGGCTGCCGTAGCCGTTCATGAACCTGTAGCCGTCGGGTGTACCCCTGTCGCTGAAGAGTATCATTACCTGGTGCAGGCTCTCAGGGTTGAGGCTCCAGTAATCCCACATCATGGTCGGACTCTTGAGATTGGTCTTCGGATCACGTTTCTGGGTGTGAATAAAGTCGGGAAATTTCTTCGCATCCTTTATGAAGAAGACGGGGGTGTTGTTCCCCACGAGGTCCCAGTTTCCGTCTTCAGTGTAGAACTTTATGGCGAACCCCCTGGGGTCACGTTCGGTATCGGCGCTGCCCTTCTCTCCTCCCACGGTAGAGAACCGTGCCAGGACCCTGCATCTGTTTCCCACCTTGCTGAATAGTTTGGCCTTTGTGTATTTTGTAATGTTACCTGTAACGGTAAAGGTTCCGAAGGCACCTGTTCCCTTTGCATGTACTACCCTCTCCGGTATTCGTTCACGGTTGAAGTGCGCCAGCTTCTCATGGAGATGATAATCCTGAAGCAGTACCGGACCCCTCGGACCTGCGGTCATGCTGTCTTCGTTCTCGAAGAAGGGCCTGCCAGCTGCTGTGGTGAGTTTCTTCTTTGCCATTTTGTTGAGTTTTAATGCTTCTCTGTTATCTGTTTATTGTTTTTACCGAAAAAGTACCAGAGTTTAAATGCCGTTCCTGTTATGCCGGCAGCCAACAGGAGTATTTTGATCCATGGTTTGTCAGCTGCAAAAAAGACTGTCAGCAGGATCATGGACCACATTATTATCAGTGCTGAAAACCCTGCCCTCCGGCCTGATTTACGGGTCATGTACTTCGCGGTGATCCGTCCCGTCACAACCTTGCTGTACAGGGCCGGCGAACTTCTGAGGAAGAGGCCTGCGGAGAGCAGCACAAAAGGAGTTGTGGGCAGAACGGGGAGGAAGATCCCGATGAAGCCCAGAACAAGGGAGATTGTTCCGCCTGATATGAGCAAGAGCCTGATCATCTTTTTTTGACCAACTCCCTGTTGTCAGTGAACTTTCCGGAGATCTGCAGCTTGACCTCCCCGATGATGAAGTCCGGAATCTGTTTCTTTTCAAAGTAGTTGTATATCATCTCCGTCAGTTCGTCATCATAATAATCCTCAATCCGGTCACAGTGGGTGCAGTAAATATGATGATGAGTATCCTTAACCGCATCATAGCGCAGGAGACCGCTGTCAGTCTTCACCCTCCGGATGATATCCTTTTCAACAAGCGTGTCAAGTGTTTTATAGACTGTCCCGGTTGCTATATCAGGGTGCTTTTTCCTTATGAACTGACTGACCTCCTCGGCAGTGGGATGATCATGAAGCATATCCACTGCCTCGCAAACTGCAAGTCGCTGTGGTGTCACCCTGAGACCATTCTTCTTAAGCTCTATCCTGTAATCTTCAATTTTCATCATCTAAGAATAATTCCTAACAAGGAATGAACAAATATAAGACAATTAAATCAGAAAACAAAATAAAATTTAAGCAAAAAGCGATCAGAAGCCAGTCAATGCATCTGTTTATTTATTACGCTAAACATACCAGAGTCTGTCCAGTACGTTACGCATTATCTCATCCACATTTTCGCGGTTATCTCCGAAAGAAGCGCATCTGCATCGAGACCTGTTTCAGGGAACCTGACAACCAGCTTGTTCATGGGGTAACTTTTTTAGGCGATTGTTGTTACAATCAAAGGTAGGCCATCGGAAAGGCGATGTCAAGTAGCTGAGTTATATATTTATCGTATTTTTGTGGCCTGAAAAATAATAATATGACCAGACTGAAATCACTTACATTTTCAGCATTTCTGCTGATATCCATGTCAATAGTGAGCGCGCAGGTTCTTGAACCGGTCAACTGGACCTTCAAGAGCGAGAAGAAGAGTGACACTGGCTATGAAATAATCATGACGGCGGCAATTGATGACACGTGGCATCTCTATGCAATGGACATTCCTGAAGGAGGCCCTATTGCAACCAGTTTTACGTTTGATCCCTCGGAGTTTTATACCCTTGATGGTAAGCCGTTTGCCGTCAATGAACCGGTGGTAAAGTTCGACAACAGCTTCGGGATGGACATCGGGATGCACAGCGGCACCACTGAATTCAGACAAAAGATTGCAGTGAAGGAGTTGCCTGTCACGGTCAGTGGAATCGTAACATTCATGTCGTGTGATGATTCGCAGTGTCTCCCGCCACGTGATGTTGAGTTCTCGGTGGTTATAGGTGGTGATGCCGTCCCGGCGATTGATACTGCCTTCGGTACACTTGCTGCCGGTGCAGACGGAGGTGCTGTGACTGATACTCCGGCCCAAAAATCCGGCAAGGGATTTCTGAAGTTCTTCCTGCTCTCAATGCTGGCTGGCCTGGCCGGGATACTCACCCCTTGCGTCTTCCCGATGATACCTATGACCGTTGCTTTCTTCTCCCAGGGTAGCGGGTCAAAGGGTTCGGCAATAGGCAAGGCACTCATATTCGGACTTTCAATAGTACTTCTTTACTCGTCACTCGGCATAATTGTATCACTCACCAGCGCAGGCGCCGGCTTTGCAAATACACTCAGCACACACTGGATCCCGAACCTGCTGTTCTTCACACTCTTCCTGGTGTTTGCTGCTTCATTCTTCGGCGCATTCGAGATAGTGCTGCCTTCGAAATGGGTTAGTTCAACGGACTCGAAGGTAGACAGGGGCGGCGCCCTGGCTGCCTTCTTCCTGGGACTGACAACCGTCCTTGTTTCCTTCTCCTGCACCGGCCCGATAGTGGGTGCGCTGCTGGTCGAGGCTGCCTCGGGCGATGTGCTTCGTCCCACAATAGGCATGTTCGGGTTCGGGCTTGCCTTTGCACTGCCATTTACACTATTTGCACTCTTCCCGTCATGGCTGAACAAGATGCCCAAGTCTGGCGGATGGCTCAACTCGGTCAAGGTGGTGCTGGGATTCATCATGCTTGCATTCAGCCTCAAGTTCGCATCAACAATAGATACAGTCTATAACCTCGGGATACTCTCAAGAGACATTTACCTGGCAATATGGATAGTACTGTTTGTGCTACTGGGGATCTACCTTATGGGCAAGATCAAGTTCTCGCATGACAGTGACGTGCCTCATATCGGGATCTTCAGGCTGGTACTTATAATCGCTTCGTTTACCTTCGCACTCTACCTTCTGCCGGGTCTCTTCGGAGCCCCGCTTACAAGGATCTCCGCACTGCTGCCCCCCAGGGAGACCTCAGGGTTCAACCTGCTCAAGGCTATCAGTGAAAACAGAACTGTGGCTTCGCCGGGAATGGCAGTGCCGGACGTATTTGGACCCGATGCGTTGTCTGCTGCCGGATCAGCACTCTGCGAGGAACCTAAATATGCAGATTTCCTGCATTTTGAGTACGGGATGGAGGGTTATTTCGACCTGGAACAGGGACTGGCATGCGCCGGGAAACTGGGCAAGCCGGTGCTGATCGACTTCAAAGGCCACGCCTGCGCCAACTGCAAGGAGATGGATGCACGCGTATGGTCCGACCCGGGCGTGCAGCAGAGACTGAGAGACAATTTCGTGCTGGTGGCCCTGTATGTGGATGACCGCACAAAGCTGCCTGAGAACGAGGTGTTTGTCTCAAAGGTAGACGGAAGGGAGAAAAAGACAATTGGCAAAAAGAATGAGGACATTGAAATCTCGATGTTCAATACTAATACACTTCCTTTGTATGCCATTGTTGACCCTTCTGGCAAGCCGCTGATAGAAACCCGCGGAACGGACTTTGACATCCAGGCATACATTGACTGGCTCGACAGGGGAGCGGAAGCGTACAGAAACAGGTAGAAAATATCTTTACGTCAGAGCCTGGTCAGTCGATGGACCCGGGACCTTTAAAAGGCAGATAACTTCTTAGCAACAGAGCCGGGTCTGTTCATTGATCTGGTTTCACTTTCTTGTTCAAGACGGAAAAACCTGCCGACTGGATCAAGCCGGTGCTGAAACGCTAGTTTTATCTTCCCATATAGAAGACAAGGCGGCCGCCCTGCATTATCTCAGCGTGGGTGATGTAAAGGCGGTCGAGCCTCGTGCCGTTAAGTTCTGCCTTTTTTACGTATAAGTTCAGCGGTCCCTGATTCACAGCGCTGACTGTAAACGTTTTTCCGTTCTCCAGACTGAGGGTGGCTTCCTTAACCAGCGGACTGCCCAGGTCATACCGGTCTGAGCCGGGAGCCACGGGGTAAAAACCGAGTGCACTGAAGATATACCATGCGCTCATCTGTCCGCAATCATCGTTACCGCTCAGTCCGTCAGGAGCCGGCAGGTACTTGCTGTCCATGATATGTCTGACGCAATAATGAGTCTTTCGCGGCGCACCTGCGTAATTATACAGGTAAGGAACATGGTGAGAGGGTTCGTTCCCGTGAACGTAATTACCTATGATGCCCTCGCGGGTAATATCCTCGGTCTCTGCAAAGAAACTGTCAGGGAGATACATCGTGAAGAGCGAGTCGAGGTGCTGAGTAAATCTCTTGTTTCCGCCGTGAAGCTTAATAAGTGCATCCGGGTCATGAGGGACATACAGGCTGTAATTCCAGGCATTTCCTTCGATGAACCCCTGTCCGTGGGTGCTCAGTACATCGAACTCCTGCCTGAAGCTGCCGTCGGCTTTCCTCGGGCGCATGAAGCCGGTGGCAGGATCCCAGAGGTTGAGGTAATTACGGGACCTGTCCGTGAACTCCCGGCGAAGCTCTTCCGTGCCGGCAATTTGCGCTATGCACCAGTCGTCATAAGCATATTCGAGCGTTACTGAAACTGAGGAACCCGTTCGTTCGTCGGGAACATAACCAAATTCCATATAATCATTAAGTCCGTCATACCAGCCGTTGCGGGCAGTGGTGATACATGCTTCTGTTGCACGTGTATAATCAAATCCTGCAACGTTTTTGACTATGGCGTCAGCTATCACGGGTACAGCATGGTATCCGATCATGCACCAGTTTTCATTTGCATGATGAGACCAGACGGGAAGCATCTTATGAACGCTCTGGTCATAGTGTGCAAGCATTGAGTTGACCATGTCGGAGGTACTGCGCTGCTGCAGGATCGTAAAGAGCGGGTGCAGCGCACGGTATGTATCCCATAGTGAGAAGGTTGTGTAGTTTGTAAAGTCCTCCGCCTTATGGATATTCTGATCAAGCCCCCTGTAGCTTCCGTCGGAATCCATGTAGATGGTAGGGGAGAGGAAGGTATGGTAGAGCGAGGTGTAGAAACTGGTCATCTGCCCTTCGTTCATCATGGTCACACTGACTTTTCCGAGTTCTGATCTCCACATTTCTTCGGCCTGTTTCCTGGAAGCGTCAAAATCAGACCGTGGAGCTTCAGATATCATATTGGCCACAGCACCTGCCGTACTAACAGGTGATAAAGCCACTCTTACCGTAATCTGTTCACCGGGTGTAGCAGGGAAGTCGAAATGACCTCTGATGTTTCTGCCTGCAGCCTCGGGGAAGTTTGTCTTCTGATCAAAGCGGCGCCAGAAACCCCTGTAGACCCTGGCTGGCGAGTCGTCCCTGAATCCATATGAGGTGAATGGCCCGGAAAAAGCAATGGCAAAGTACAATGTTCTCGTCCTTGCCCATCCGCTCGTCTGCCGGTAGCCGGTGATCAGGGTGTCATTCTCCACCCTGATGAAGGTCCAGACATTCTTATCTGCATCATTATATATTCCGTGAGCCATATCGAGGATTATGTGCGCTTCGCCGCCCTTATTAAAAGTGTACCGGTGCACACCGGTTCGGGTAGTGGCAGTCAGTTCAGCAAGGATATCATGATCTTTCAGGAGTACCGAATAATATCCGGGTGAGGCCTTCTCCTGAGTGTGTGAGAACAGTGAGCGGTACCCTTTTTCAGGAGCGTCGGAGGTGCCCGGATTAAATTGCAGCGCCCCGGTTGTCGGCATCAGAAGTATATCACCAAGGTCAGAGTGCCCTGTGCCGCTGAAATGTGTATGCGAGAAGCCGACTATTGTGCTGTCAGCATACTGGTATCCGGCACAATACTTATACACATCCCTGTTGTAGCTGCCGTTCACCTCATATGGCAGTGTGTCAGTGTCGGGAGAGAGCTGCACCATTCCGAAGGGCACCGAGGCGCCGGGGTAGGTGTGTCCCATCCTGTCCGTGCCAATGAAGGGATTAACATACTTTAAAGGATCTGTATCCTGACCGGAGCAGAAGGCTGAGGCCAGGTTCAGTATGAAAATGGATGAAAGAATCCTGATCATATCTCGTCTGTTTACAGACGTAAAGATAAGAATCAGGAATGATGACGGGGCGAGGCCGGTTACAATCAGACGGTTTTTATCGCTGTTCCTGGTATTTCAGGACATCTTCGTTGTACCTCCTGTTTTCGAGGATGCGCACGTATCTGAGACCTTGCTTGTTACCGTAATCCGAGTATGCTTTCTGTGCCCACGAGGTTGCTGCATCAAGGTCACCGTTTATCTCACTGATAATGGCCATATTATAATGAGCCCTGCCGGCGACTTTCATCTTCGGATTGGTGGTTTCCTTCTTCCATAATTCTGCTGCATCGACCCATTTGCCAAGTTGCGCTCGGCGTTTTGCAATTTTGAAATTGTCAGTTCCTTTGACGAAGTAATCACGAGTTACCCTGAGACGGTAGGGTATGAGGCGGAGAGCATAGATATGGCCTGCCTTCCGGCTCACCTCCTTCACTGCCTCTTTCCGGTTGACCATGTCGGCCACTGCTGCTACCGGATTGATGCCCTGTCCCCCGAAGACTATAGATTCGGCTACGATATATTCATCAAGAATAGCGCGGTCTGAAGGTGAGTACAATCTCCAGCCGGTTTTAACCAGTGTTTCCATTGAGGCTTTATGAAGCAATGCGGGGATTGCCCCTAGCGGAGTCTTGATTTTTGTTGGCTCCGTGGAATAGTTTACCCTTGTGTCAGTATCGTAAATCTCCAGGGCGAACAGCGCCTGGGTACCATTCTCGGTACAGATGCCCTCTACCTGCTCCCAGGTCAGAGGTGCAGGCATTCCCCCGAGACCGCTGGTCCTGAATTTCAGGCCACTGAGGAGCTTTACGTCATTGAAACGGTCATTATCTGTAAGTTCCCGGGTGACACCATTTATTGCTTCCAGGGTGCCTATGGAGTCAAGGTTTGCACCCTCGAGTGAGAGGAGCTTATCCAGGTTATCAAGCGATTTTGTCTGGTCGGTGGGGGTGGAGCGGTCAATTATCCCCACTGTCTTTATCTCCGGAGCAATGGTCACGGGCGCCGGCTGCGTCACATTCAGGTAAAGTTCCTGTGTTGCACAGGAGACAAATGCTGCGGCTATAAGGGGCAGGATGAGGTACTTCTTCATTGAGGACAGAAATAAGTGTTTCAATAATACAGAACACGTATCATGGAGAAATATTGCCCTTGTCCGGTTATAATTCTTCATGCTCCTGAAGCATCCCTGACGATGTTACCCGTTGTACTGCAATTCTTTATAGCCTGGGATAATACCTGCTGATGCCGGCTGCCGGACGAACCGAGCCAGGCCTGGTCCCTTTCTGTGCTGCCAGGTAAAATAAATATCAACGGCAAAGTAATAAATATCAAAAAAAATCATTTAGTTTGTACTAGTAAAGTAATAGGATAAATAGCATAAAAATGTAATGAAGAAGATTTTAATTACAACATGGTTAACAGCAATCCTGGCAGTATTATTTCCTCTTGTATCCAGCTCGCAGGTAATAGCGAAGCTTAATCTGCCTGATAGCAGGGTCTATGTGCGGGGTACCTCATCCATGCATGAATGGGAGGTCGCAATTGAAAAATATGATGTTGAATTTTCATTCAGGAATTCTGACAACGGCAAAATGTCAATCAGCAATGTAAAAGCAGTGTTTGCAGGAGCTTCGGTAACAAGTGAAAACAACATAATGACCGGCAAGGCGCGTGATGCTCTGATGGTCAGGGAACATCCTGAAATAGTCTTTATCTCTGACGGAGCAGAAAATGTACTGCTGAATGACGGGAAAATCAGCGGTACCCTTAAAGGAAAGCTCAGCCTCGGAGGTGTTTCCAAATCAATTGATATCGGATTTTCCGGTAATATCAAAGGTGACAGGATCCTTATCTCGGGGTCTGAGGAGGTAAATATGGCTGATTATGGCATTAAGCCTCCTACAGCATTAATGGGCACCCTTAAGACAGGAGAAAAGGTCACCGTTGAGCTCCGGCTAAGTTTCCTCATTCCCGGCGATAACACCGGCAGTAATTGATAGACATATTTATAACAAATAGATACAATGAAAAGAAAATTCTTACTAATTCTGTCCGGCTTCATATTCTCGCTGGCTATTCACGCGCAGTTTGAAGAACCGAAACTTGATCCTGCCGATTTTGAAAAAATCAAGGTACGCGTGGGTGCTGACTTTGCGATGCAGTACCAGTTATTAAATCATTATGCTGACAGTTCATTAATACCTTTGGGCAAGGGTTTCAACCTGCCTACTGCAAACCTTATTACTGAGGCAATTCTTGCGCCTGGCATAAAGGTTAACCTTGTCACTTACCTCTCTGCCCGTCATCATAATGAAGCATGGGTCAAGGGTGGTTACCTTCTTATTGATGCATTGCCCTTCTTAAAGTCAGATGTTGCTGACCGTATCATGAAAAATCTGACAATCAAGGTCGGTGACATGGAGGTCGACTATGGTGATGCTCACTATCGCCGGTCTGATAATGGGAATGTCATTCATAATCCATTTGTGGGTAATTACATTATTGATGCATTCACTACTCAGTTCGCTGCTGAATTTTTATTCCGCCGAAATGGTGTTTTGCTCATGGGTGCGGTCTCCAACGGCACGCTGAAACCCTCTCTGACAGGATACAGTGCTTCATCAGGTTATACGGCCTATGATACTCACAAGGAGCTTGCCTGGTACTGGAAGGCAGGTTATGATAAACAGATTAACGACGATCTGAGACTGCGTCTGACACTCTCTGGTTATCACAGCCCGCAGCATCATTTCGGCTCACTCTATTACGGAGACCGAACCGGATCAAGATACTATCTGGTGATGAACAGGATAACCAATAATGCGGCTGATGTTGACATTACCAAGAACCATCTAAGCGGTAACTGGGGTCCGGGTATAACGGATAAAACCAATTCATTGATGCTAAATCTCTTCACTAAGTATAAAGGTTTGGAATTCTTTGGCACATATGAAAAATTCAACGGAACCCTTCTTTCCGGCGCAGAATCTGAATTCAGTCAGTATGCCGCTGAACTGATTTACCGCCTGGGCAGTACAGAGCAGTTTTTTGGCGGAGCAAGGTATAACAATGCATGGAATGGTCTTGATCAGTCAGTATCACGTTTTCAGGCGGTTGCAGGCTGGTTTATGACCGAATCCATAGTCATTAAGCTTGAATACGTCAACCAGGATTACACCGAATTTATTTCAAGCTATGGTCCGGAAGCCGGGTTCAAAGGTGTAATGTTCGAGGCGGCAATTTCATTCTGAAAGTGAAACGAACGACAAAAATATTGTTTTTTGCCAGCGCACTGGTTCTCTGCGGATGTATAGGCAATCCATTGTTTTCGGGTGGATTGCCGAAAGATGATCCGCGGGGTACCGGCTGCGTAAATTTCCTGGTCATTAACGGCGAATCCAATATCAATAAGTTCAGTTTCTCATATATGACCCCTGTTCTGACCAGAGGTGATGACGTCAGTAAGGGGGCTGAGTACGAAAGGATTGACTTTAAGATTCCCGTTCACCAGTTTAAGCCGGGCAATCCCAGGATGTATGATGATTTTCTCTCCCTTTTGAAGGCGAAGGAGTACCCCTATATAATGATCAGTCTCCTGACTGGAAATTTCTCCGGGGATAGAAAGTCAGGCATATCCCGCAATGAAAGGATTGCTGTGACAATTGCCGGCGTTACGAGGGAATACACTGTAGACTGTGCGCTGGTACACTGCAATGAAGATTTGGTACTTAACGGAATGCAGACAGTCAGGCTGACAGATTTTGGACTGATTCCTCCTGTCAGGTTAAGTGGAATCGTGAAGGTTGAGAATGAAATCAAAGTAAGATTTGGGTTTATTGTTAACTTTACTGATTAACACAGATCCCGTCTTTTGCAGTGAAAATAAGTACAAGAACACGGTATGGCGTAAGGACCATGCTGGAAATTGCCAGGGCGAAAGAGCCGGTTGGTGTATTCCAGAAGGATATTGCTTTTAATCAAAACCTTTCGCTCAAATACCTTGATCATATAATACATGCTCTCAAAACAGCCCGTCTGATTGCCAATGCCAGGGGTCGGAAGAGCGGGTATGTGCTGACCCGTTCACCGGGTGAGATTACCATCTATGACATTCATCGCGCTTTTGAGCCAGGCATTTGCGTAGTCGACTGTATCGGAAAGGATTTCAAGTGTGATTATTCTGAGCAATGCCAGACACAAGGTTTCTGGCGCAATCTTAATAACCTTATCCTGACTTACTTCAGATCAGTCACACTCCAAGATCTTATGGACGGGAAGACAGACCTCCCTGAAGAAAACTGACAACCCCGGCTCCGGCAGATGTACGCTTCGGCGGAACTCACTCTGAACTTTTATTCCAGACTTCCCACGGTCTTCTCCACTTCATGCAGTATCTCGCATGACTTCACGAGCTCCTTCATTGTGGTGTGGTCAGCATAGAGCGGACGGTCGATATCAAGGAATTCGACGTGTTTACGGATCACCTCCTTGGCTTTCTGCACACCCGTTCCGAAGTTGTACTCGCTCTTCCTGAAATCGAGCGCCTGGGCTGCTGCCATGAACTCGATCCCCAGTATGCCATAGGCATTGTCAAGGATCTGGTTGTTCTTGATGGCGGTGTTCATGCCCATGGATACGAAGTCCTCCTGGTCGGCTGCAGCGGGTATCGACTGTATTGAAGCGGGCATCGAGAGGATACGCTGTTCAACTATCAGCATGTCAGCGGTATACTGGCTGAGCATCATCCCGGAGAACATACCGGCACCCTTGGTGAGGAAGTCAGGCAGTCCTACGCTGAGGGCCGGATTATTGAGTCGGTTCATCCTGCGTTCCGACATGACGGACACCATAGTTACGCACGCACCTGCCATATCCATCGGCACGGCTACCGGTGAGCCCTGGAAGTTGGCCCCGGAGAGCTGAAGGTTTTTCTCAGGGAAGAATATCGGGTTGTCACCTACCCCGTTCAGCTCTATCTCCACCTGGCTGCGGGCATAGTTCAGCATATCATGGGCTGAGCCTATCACCTGCGGTGTTGATCTCATTGAGTAAGCATCCTGTACCTTTGATTTGACACGCCCTTCCTTCAGGTCGCCTCCCGACACGCACATGTTTATTGCATTGGCGCTGCGGATGGCGCCTTTGAATCCTCTTGCCTCATGCAGAAGCGGAGCGTAGGGTTTCATATTGGCCTTCAATGCCTCGAGCGACATCGCAGCGGCTATCTCAGCTTGTTTGAGCCAGTTGTTGGCATCGACGAGCCAGATGGCGCTCATCGCGGTGAGCATATTGGAACCGTTGATTGCTGCCAGTCCGTCACGGGCCATCAGTCCGGGAACATTTATTCCTGCCCTTTTCATCGCTTCGGCGCCAGCCAGGAGCTCACCCTTATAATAGGCTTTGCCTTCTCCCATAAGAAGGAGGGCTATCTGTGACATGGGAGCCAGGTCACCGCAGGCGCCAACGGAACCTTTCTGGCATGCAAAGGGTGTGACACCCTTGTTCAGCATCTCCACATAGGTTTCGGTGATCTCGAGACGGCAGCCCGAGTTGCCGTGGGCGTGGACATTGATACGGCCAAGCATAGCTCCGCGGACAATCTCTTCCGATGCAGGATCTCCAATACCGGCGGCATGGTTGTAAACAAGATATTTCTGAAAGTCCTTGATCTGGTCATCATTGAGCACCATCTCAGAGAACTCGCCGATTCCGGTGTTGACACCGTACATGATTTCATGGGCGTCTATTTTTTTCTCAAGCATTGCACGGCATTCGAGAATCCTCTTGCGTGCGTCAGGGTGAAGTTCCACCTTCTGTCCGTGACGTGCCACATTGACAACGTCCTTTACGGTAAGTCCTGAACCGGTAATGATTAAAGTATCCATTGTTTTTAGAATTATTCAGATTGAAATACTGGTTATTACTGGAATGTAAAAAAGGGTTGATGGGCGACGGCTTGAAGATGCGTCGCCTGGCAGGATTTCAATACAACCCGGTACGGTTGATTTTGATCTGGTATTCCAGTGTCCAGCTGCGTGTCATGATGCAGATTTACAGCATCAAATATATGAAAAGAATTGAAACCGCCAAGTGACGTTTGCCGGTAGCGGAACTTTTTTGAATCTGAATAATCATATCTTGTCAATCGTATTGTTTTTTTTCATACATTTTAGGTCCAATTGAAAAGCCTATGAGACGCAGGATAACTCCTTTCGTGCAGCTGGTGATCATTCCGGCGGCCATCATGTTCACACTCACTGCTTTCACGCTCATGAGATCGTTTCCTCAGGAAGATCTCAAGGGTAAATACAAGTACAAGGATTTCGAGTCAGCACTCAAGTGCCGCTCATGCCACCCGGGCATCTACGAACAGTGGTCACAGGCGATGATGTCACAGGCGTACACTCATCACTGGGACGAGATCGAGTATTTTGATCTGGCTGTCCCTCATGCCGAGGTCAATCCTGCACTCAAGGGTCCGGTTGACGGCTGCAATGGCTGTCATACACCGATGGGCTACATGGAGGGCACTATGCCTCCGCCGCGTCCATCGGAAAAAAGTATGGCCAACGAGTCGGTTTCGTGCGAGGTGTGTCACCTTACACAGCGAGCCCAGACTGATCCGCCGTTTAATTTCAGTTACTACATTGTGCCAGGTCAGACCAAGTACAGCGGCCGCAGCCCTGAGATTCAGTCTCCTGCACACAAAATTGTACAGAGTGATTTCCACAGGACCACCGAGTTTTGCGGTAACTGTCACAATGAACAGAATCCATACGGGATATGGGTCAAGAGCACTCAGATGGAGTGGAAGGAGGGCCCATATGCTGCGGAGGGAGTTCGGTGTCAGGATTGTCACATGCCCAAGGGTCAGTACCAGCTGGCGCTTATGGGAAAAACTTATGATGATGCACGGCTGCATCTCTTCCATGGTGCACATGACCCGGGCAAAGTCAGGGGCACAATAGAAGTCAGGATTGAACCGGATATGCGCCTCGCAGAGCCGGGAGAAACAATAGTCTTCACCGTGGCACTGTTCAACCAGAAGACAGGACATAAATTCCCGACGGGTTCAGTGGAAGACCGCATTGCCTGGCTTGACGTCGAAGCAACGGATGCAAAGGGTAACAAGTATCACCTTAATGTGGACAAGAAGGGTTTTGAAGGGGAAGAGTATACAATATCAGGCGATTATCTTGCCTATCAGGATATGGGAATACCTCTGAAGATCAAGGATTTCAAAGGTGTTCAGCGTGACGGCATTCCGTTTGGAAACAGGATATTCCGCATGCCTTACTTCGACGAGCAGGGTAATATGACCATTATGCAGTGGAACACCTTTTCACAGGGCGTCGATTACCGGATCGGACCCAGGGAGACAAAGGTTGAAAAGTTCACATTCAGAATACCTTATGAGGCCGCTCCCGGGGCAATGACAGTGCATGCGGTATTGAATTACCAGCTGCTGGTCAAACCGGTAGCCGATTATCTGAAAGTTCCCTCTGATGAGTCGGCAATACTAATGGTGAATGACCATTCCACCAGAGTTGAAATTCTTCCCTGATAACCTGAAACCTAAAAAAACAGCAATATGAAAAAGTCAACATTTACCGGGATAATTATACTGGCTGCAATGGTTTTGCTGATCGTTCCTGCCAGAAAGGCCGATGCAATACCGGCCTTTGCCCGCAAATACCAGATCAGCTGCCAGGTGTGCCACTCTCCGGCAATGCCAACGCTGAAAGCTTTTGGAGATGAGTTTGCTGGAGCCGGTTTCAGGATGACCGATTATGAATCGCCGAGATATTTTATTAATACCGGTGACGACAGGCTCTCACTCTTCAGGGAGATGCCACTGGCTATCAGGATCGACGGCTTTGCCACTGTCAACTTTAATAATGAAGGTACTGCTGATTTTGGTGCTCCCTTTGTTGTTAAAGTATTGTCAGGAGGAGAACTTTCAGACAAGCTGTCATACTATTTCTATTTCCTGATGAATGAGCGCGGTCATATCGCAGGTCTTGAAGACGCATTCCTTATGTATGCCGATGCATTTAATACCGGCATCAACTTTTACATTGGTCAGTTCCAGACATCAGATCCTCTGTTCAAAGGGGAGTTGCGTCTTACCCTCGAACCCTACAAGATCTATGGGGTAAAACCTGCCAACTCCTCCGTTGATCTGAAATATGACAGGGGGATAATGTTTGATAAAGGATTCTCGACCGGGACAACGATAGTGGGTGAGATTGTCAACGGCAGCGCTTTGGGTCAAGCAAGCGAGGGCTACCTCTTTGACAAGGACAAGTACAAGAATTTCATGCTGAGATTAAACCAGGCCATAGGGAACAGTGTATCACTGGGTTTCTTCGGGTACACGGGCAAGGAGGTGATTACTGACAATTCCCCTGACCCTTACGTGAGTGAGATGAAGATGTACGGACCTGATGTGGCTATTGACATTGTCGGTAAGCTTATGATCAACATGCAGTACCTGTGGAGAACAGATTCGGATATTTTCGATGCTGACGGAGAGGTTCACATGACTGACGTTAAAACACATGGGGGCTTTGCCGAGGTAATATATGCTCCCAAAGGAGATATGAGCAAGTACTACCTGACAGGTCTCGTGAATCTTGTTGAATCAGAGCTCGATCAGTTTGATTATCAGTCAGCCACGCTTCACTTCGGTTATCTTATGCGCAGAAATGTGCGCCTGGTGGCAGAAGGCACCTATATCTTCTCCGGAACACCTTATGCTAAGGCAAGCCTGGGATTTGTCTCCGCATTCTAGGGTACAACGAACCGGATAGTTAAAGCTGGTGTTCAGAGCAGATCCCCGGCTTTTTCTTTCTTGCCGGTGAAGGGTTCGGTAGCACGGTTGAATATCCCGTGAACGTAAGCAATGGCCATCCCGTAATTTGTGACCGGGATGCTGTGCTTTTTTGGGTCCCTTAACCTGTTGACAAGCTGCCGGTGAGTCACCATGCAACCGCCGCACTGAATCACCAGGGCATAATCTTCTATAGGGCGCGGAAAACTGTCAAGCCCTGCCACCGTGTCAAACTCGAGTTTCTTCCCGGTGAAGCTGGCCAGCCACCGGGGTATCTTCACTCTTCCGATATCATCACATGTTACATTGTGGGTGCAGGATTCCAGCAGCAGGATCCTGTCGCTGTCCTTCAGTTCTCCTATTTTTAGCGTACCGCGAAGGTATTCTGCGAAGTCACCCTTCTGCCTGGCGAGGACGATGCTGAAACTTGTAAGCGGTATGTCTCGCGGGATGGATGCGTCAGCCTTGAGGAATACCTGGCTGTCGGTTATGACAAGAGCCGGTCTGATCCGCGTCCTGCGCAGGAAGGCATCCACTTCTCTCTCCTTGAGGACGATGGCAGTGCAGTCATTGTCCAGGATGTCGCGTATTACCTGCACCTGTGGCAGAATCAGCCTTCCCTCGGGAGCTTCGATATCTATTGGCGTTATCAGCAGCACCGTGTCGCCCGGCTTGACAAGGTCTCCTATCAGTCCGCGGCTCTTTATGGCTGTCGGAGGCATGGTCTCCTTAATCATCCTCAGCAGCGCGGGGTTGTATTTCCCGGGGTGCATGGCCGAGTATTCCGCAACCTCCTTTCCTGTCAGACTTCTGACCTTTTCGCGGAGTTCCGGGGTTACCGGGGTGAGATCACTTTTGTTGTGCACAACCACATACGGAACATCAAGCTTGTTGAGCTCCTTCGTCAGTCTGACCTCGTGTTCTTCAAACCTGTTTTCTGAAAGAACCAGGATGGCCAGGTCAATCAGCTTGAGGGCAGCCATTGATTTTTTAATCCGTAGCTCTCCCAGGTCTCCTGTATCATCAATTCCGGCTGTGTCAATAAATATCAGGGGGCCCAGTCCGTGCACTTCGATACTCTTCTTTACCGGGTCAGTGGTGGTACCGGCCACATCCGATACAATTGCAATATCCTGTCCCACAAGTGCATTGATAAGTGAGCTTTTACCCACATTCCTTCGGCCGAATATGCCCACATGGGGTTTTGTGTCTCTTCCTCTTGAACTCATTGCTTCATCAGTCTTCAAGATCTTTCAGCCGGTAGCCTCCCTGCACCAGGTTTTCAGGCTTCAGTATCTCGATGAGCTTACCAGGTTGCAGGTATCCCATTTTTTCATTTGCCTCAATAATATTCAATCCCTCAGTCCTCATTACACCTGCTATCTCCGAAGCCTTTTTATAACCGATGAATGGCAGTAGGGCGGTTGTAACGGCGGGACTTGAAAAGGCATTTCTTTCAGCAGCCGAAGTATCGATCTCCAGGCCTTCAAGTAGGTTGACCGCTGCAGTCTTGTCAGCGCTGATAAGCAGCTTCAGGCTTTCCAGCAGGGCATGACCGATTAAGGGAAGATAGGCGTTCAGTTCAAGGCATCCCTGCGCCGACAGCCCGGTGACAAGCTGGTCATTGCTGTAGACGCGGTGAGAGCAGCTTATGACGAATTCGGGAATGACAGGATTAACCTTTCCGGGCATGATGGAACTGCCGGTCTGCTTCTTAGGGAATGACAGTGAATTGTTCCCGTGCAGATCAGATGCCAGCAAACGTATGTCAGCGGCCATCTTCTCCATTGTTACCGCATGAGATTTTATGATGCCATGCACCTCAACTATCGGGTCAAGGTTCGATGTGGCATCTGAGAGGTTCTCGCCCCTGGTGACGGGAAGACCTGTCAACTGCTGCAACCGTGGAACCACTTCGGCCACGAAAAATTTCGGGACAGTGATGGAGGTACCTATTGCCGAACCTCCGAGGTTAACCACCTTTATCCGTTCAAGGCATTTCGAGACTCTCCACCAGTCGCGGGAGAGGGCATCGCTGTAACTGCTGAAGAGCCTGCCGTAGGTGGATGGCACTGCCTCCTGCATCTGGGTGTAAGCAATGCGAAGCGTATTGCGATATCTCTTTTCCAGGTCCTCAGCCTTTTTCCTCAGCTCATTGATGGATTCTTCAAGCTCTGTCAACAGGTTCATGGCTGCAATACGCAGGGCTGTGGGCACTACATCGTTGGTCGACTGGAATATATTGGCGTCTTCAATCGGATCAATGAAATCATAATCCCCCGGTTTCCTTCCGAGTAACTGCAGGGCACGGTTGGCGATTATCTCGTTGACATTCATATTGATGCTGGTGCCAGCGCCGCCCGAAATCGCAGGTACAATGAAATGCTCAAAGTGTTTTCCGGCTTCGCATTCCTCTGCCGCTGCAGAGAGAGCATCGAGCTTTTCAGAGGTTACAACCCTGACATTCATGGCCGCCAGGTCATACTGTTTTGCCGCTTCTGCAAAAAAGGATGCTGCCGTAAGATAGCATGCCCGCTTAGTCACTGCCATAGCCCTGTACCACTCCGCACAGAACCGCCCCTCATCGGGGAAATTCCCGCGAGCCCTGGCTGAGTGAATACCGTACAGTACACCGTCCTCCAGTTCCTTTTCTCCTATGAAATCTTTTTCACGGCGCATGGCGATATTATTTTTCATCCCCGGAAACGGGAGGTGAGAGTTTCCTCGACTGTGCCTCTGCCTCAATCTCCTCACTCTTTTTCTGCAATTCGTCAATTGAGATAATCTTGGCCCGCTTTTCTGTAGGTGGATTGAGTTTTTCGGACTTTTCAAATTCAATTACCTGTTTCCTGAGGTCTTCAGGCAGATCCTTCTGACTTTTAAGGACTATGTCAATGAACTCTTCCGAAAAGAACTGATCGACCTGTATGCGTCGCTTGGCGGTATGGGCGAACTTGCCGATTATACGGCAGATGCTGTCACGGTCCTCGGGGCTCAGTTTCTCCGCCAGGTCATACTCCTCGATCTTTTTCAGCGACAATATCACCGGTTCCAAAGAATCCTTGGTTATGACAAAGACATCATAATCGCCAAGCCTGTAGGTAAGCTGTTTTATCCTGTTGATAGTATTGGTTGGCACTACCAGGAACATCGACTTCTTCACACTCTCCTGGCTGGCGTATTTCTTCAGGTTGTCAGCCTGTGCTTTAATATATGTCGGGAAGTTGGAGAGATCATCGTTTGCAGGGCTCTTGGCGTCAAAGATAATATACTCACCGCTTATCTCTATTGTATTGTCGGGATTGCCCCTGAAGGGGACCTTTTCGACGTAGTTGACATGGTTGACGTCGCAGATGCGGATGATTGAGTTCTTCACGTCAGTTTCGTGTTCTGACCATTGCTTTTTCATAGTTTCCAGCCTGTCAGCTGCCGCCTGCAGTTTTTCCTCGTTCAGTCTCCGTCGCTCGGCCTCGAGGCTGTCTTTTGTCTGGTTCAGCCGTGCGATGTTCTCGTTGTAGTTTTTGATGTTGTCTTCCCTGGTTGCTTCAAAGCCGGCCACTTTTTTCGTGAGCTCCTGTATGCCGGCTGAGTTTTCCCTAAGGCGTCCGTTGAGCTCCTCGATGTTTGCATCCTTGCGGGCCGACTGCACCTCCATCTCGCGTACCCTCTGGGAGAGGTTTTCATTGCGTCCGGAGAGTTCGGTGATGCGGTTCTGCAGCCTGCCGGTGGTCTCACGAATTGCTTCCGTCTCCCGTGCAAGAGCCCGGAATTCCTCGTAAGCGTCGAAGCTGAGATTCCTGATCTTTCTCCAGTGGAAAAGCCTCTGCCAGAAGCCTATATCCTTTATCTGTGCAAAAAAGAGGTTCAGTTTTTCCATAACATAAAATCCGGATAAAGTTAATAATTCTGCCCGGAGTATGTTTACTACGACTGTTCCGTCTTAACAGGAAATGAGGTTGAGCATAATATGCTGCCCCGTCCGGTGATCTGGGTTTGATAATTCATGCAGTGAATCTCAATACTTTTTTTCCGGGATACGTACATATACAAAAACCGCCCTCCCAGTCTGCGGGAGGGCGATCTTCCTTCTCCGGGGGAATAATTTATTCCCCTTTACTGATCAGTTTTCCGACATTCAGCCCCAGTCCCATCTCATGGGTGTTGAATACATCAAGTGTGATTGATGATGCAAAATTGAAACTGTACGAGATCTGTATTGCCTTTGTTATTTCAGCCCCGAATCCGGCACCCCAGATACCAGGGTCACGGAATGAAACGCTTCCCCATATCCTGTCCTGATAGGTAACCCTTGTTGCCAGCCCGACCTGGCTTTTAATGTACCGGCCTCCCCTGATGTATGCTATCGGGTTGACGCTCCACCGGTCATTGAACCTGTGGAGGTATGTAGTGTGGGCCTGGAAGTTAGCCAGTGGCCTGTAGGTGACATCAACCTCATCATATTTCGCATCGCCGAAACTGATATTGGCGAACATTATCCCGGCTTCGATACCCTTGAACAGGTAAAGCGCTGAGAAATCCGTCATGAGTTTCAAATTTGACGAGACATCGCCCTGCGTCAAGACCGGATCGAGATCATAATTGGGATCATTGTAGTACTCTGAGAAATTCATCCTGTTATGGTAAAGGCCTGCCGAGAGAGCCAGAAGTACCCTGTGATCACCTGTAACCTTCAGGCTGTAGCTATAGGTTCCCATAATGTATAGCTGGTTGAAGATACCGGCTTTATCATAGATGATTTTGCCTCCGTAGGCTGCATTTGTCATTAGCAGATCACTGTAGGAAGCACGGATCGTTTTCGGTCCTCCTTCAATGCCTGTCCAGTCAGTCCTGAAGCTGGTGAAGAAATTGCCAGGATTGGAATGGCCTGCATATGAGGAAGAAAGGGAATACTTATCCATGAAGTAGTTCTCTGAAACAGGCATCTGCTGTGCAAGGATAAGGCCCGGGATGAGAACGAATGCTGCAATTAGTATCTTTTTCATTTTACTGTGGATCTGAATTATCTGACAATATTGACAGTACCTGTGATTGTTCCTGCATTTTCCGTTTTGATGACATAATAGTACGCTGCCGACGGGAGTGCGACTCCGTCACTGGTGCCAGCCCAGTCGTTTTCATAGCTGGTTGAGGAGAAGACAAGTTTTCCCCAGCGGTTGAATACCCTGATGTCATAGGTGCCGAAAGAGTCAATCCCGGCGATCTCCCAGTGGTCATTGTAACCGTCATTGTTGGGGGTGAACAGGTTCATGATATTACTGTGCGATGAAATGATCTCAATAGTAACTGTCGCCTCTGCAGGACTGTAATTAATGTCACCGGCCTGGTAAGCCCTGACCACTACAGTGCCCCTGCCTACCCCGGTGAGGGTTGAGCCGGAAACTGTTGCAAGGCTCTCATTGGTACTTTCAAAAAGCACCTGTAATCCGGACGATGCAGTTGCCTGAAGCTCTCCTGTTTTTGTGACAAGGAGTTCTTCGGGCCATGATGTGAAAGTGACAGTCTGAGTAATCCTGGTCACGGTCAGTACACCTTCTTCGAGGACAAGGTCATAGTTATTGTCATCTCCGCCGGTCAGGATGATTGAATAGGTCCCTACGGGTGATGCAGATGTTGCCTGGGTAGAAGGTGCAGGGGCGTTGTCAAGTGCCGATATATTGTCTCCGTTGACGAATCCTTCACATGTGAATGTAAATGTGGGATTCTGCTCCAGGTAGGCCCTGGTTTTATCATCAGCAGTGACAGTCAGGATTGCTTTTCCAACAGTCAGGGTAACCTGTGTATCCTCTGCAGGATTATAGTTGACGTCACCGGCCTGACTTGCTGTTATTACGGCAGTACCGGCGCTGCGTACAGTAAGGTAGCCGCTGATGATCTCTGCCACTGCTGTGTTGTCACTTGAGAACGTTACCGGGAGGGATGATGAGGCCACAGCATCCGGAATAAACGGTGTTGCACCATACAAAACCGGGTCAATTGCAGTAAAGGTTACAGACTGATCAGCTTTCTCCACCGTCAGTACCTGAACCACATCCATGGCGGCATTGTAGTTGTCGTCACCTGCCTGGGAAGCAGTAATATCAGACGAGCCGGCCCCTATTATCATGATCATGCCGCCGGATACAACAGCCACATCGGTGTTGCTGCTCGTATAAGAGATGGTCAGGCCTGACGAAGCAGCTGCTATGGGGTCGAAATCCGGATCGCCGTAGGTCTGCACTGCGATCGGAACAAATTCAATTGTCTGTGTTGCTTTTTCGACCACAAGGGTACGAGAGACATCCATGGCAGGCAGGTAGTTCTCATTTCCGTCCTGCGAAACGGTTATAACTGCCGATCCTGCACCTGTAATGTGAACTGAAATGCCGTCAACTGTTGCAACGCTCTCATTGCCGCTTGTATAAGCTACAGGTAATCCGGATGTTGAAGCCGCTGAAAGTTCGAAATCAGGATCACCGTAAACCGAACCGGCTAGTTCATTGAATGTGATAACCTGGCTGGCTTTGTTTATTGTAAGAACCTGAGTCTGATCAGCTGCAGCATTGTAATTTTCATTCCCCGGCTGGCTGGCAGTAATAATGGCTGTGCCGGCGGAATTTATAACAATAGTGCTGCCCGAAACCGATGCGACAGACGGGTCACTGCTTGAATAAACCACAGGGAGTCCCGAGGAGGCTGTAGCCTCCGGTGTCACCGCCGGATCGCCATAGGTGACTGCTGTCAGAGCAGTGAAGGTGACAGACTGATCTGCCTTTGTGACAACAAGTGTCCTGGTCACTGCAGTTGCCGGCTCATAATCATCATCCCCTGACTGTGAGGCGGTGATTACCGCTGAACCTGCCCCGGTGATTTGTATAAGTCCTCCTGAGATCACAGCAACAGAGGTGTTGCTGCTTGAGAAGGTAACTGGCAAACCTGATGATGAGACAGCCCCGGGATTGATTTCCGGATCACCGAAAACAGCCGCCGGCAATTCGGGGAACGTTATTGTCTGGGTTGCCCTGTTTATCACGAGCGTCTGTTGTACATCAGGTGCAGCCATGTAGTTTACATTTCCAGCCTGTTTTGCAGTAATGACAACCGTGCCTGCGCCGTTGATTTGCACTGTGTTTCCTGACAGTGATGCCACTCCGTCATTGTTTCCGGAAAAGCTTACTGCCAGACCCGATGAAGCGGTAGCTTCAATGGTAAAGTCGGGATCTCCGAATGTATGTGATGATACCGGCCCGAATGAAATTGTCTGCGTCGCTTTGTTGACAGTGAGAGTCCGTTGTACATTCACTGCAGCATCGTAGTCTGCATTTCCGGCCTGGGATGCGGTGATAACCGCGGTGCCGGCCCCGATTATATGTATAAGACCGCCGACAACTGTTGCCACATCCGCATTGTCAGAAGAATATGTTACTGTCAGTCCGGAACTGGCTGTTGCACCGGGATTAATATCTGCACTTCCGTAAGTCACAGGTGCAATTACAGGGAATGTAATTGACTGACTGCTTTTGGTAACAGTCAGTGTCTGTTGAACGGCAGAGGCAGCGTTATAGTTGGAGTTGCCTGGCTGTGATGCTGTAATTACCGCAGTACCGGCAACTACAATATGAATCTGGCCGGCCACTATGGTGGCAACATCGCTGTTGCTGCTGGAGTAAGCTACAACCAGTCCTGAAGAAGCTGTGGCTCCGGGATTGAAATCCGGATCACCAACGATTTTTGACGGCAGTGCATTAAATGTGATTGACTGATCCGCTTTTGATACAGTAAGGTTTGCAGTAACGTTCAATGCTTCATTGTAAAAGCTGTTCCCGGTCTGTGATGCTGTGATTACGGCGGTGCCCGTACCAGTGATATGAATGTTTCCGGAAACTATGGTTGCCACATCCGTGTTGCTGCTGCTGTAAGTTACCTGCAGTCCTGAGGATGCGGTGGCACCGGGATTGAAATCTGAATCACCGAATATTTTTCCGGAGATTGAGGGGAAGGAGATGGTCTGGGTTGCCTTGCCGACAGTAAGGGTCCTGATATACCTTGCCGGAGCGTATGTGCCGCTGCCGCCCTGGTATGCAGTAATCTCCGCAGTACCAGGGGAGTTGGGTGTAAGTAACGTTCCGTTGACACTAGCTACTGAGGTGTTGGAGCTTGTGAATGTTACCGAAGCCCCGCTGGAAGCAGATGCAGACATTGTGACGGCCGGGTCGCCGTAGGTCATAACCGGCAGGTCAGCAAAGGTTATAGTCTGTATAAGGAAGTTAACAGGCTGATCAACGAATGATGGAAGCAGCCCGCCGGCTTCCGACATGACATCACCCTGTGTATAGGAAATCAGCACGGTTTCGCTTCCTGTGAGAGGAGTGGCAAGATTCACTATAATTGAGTATGGGTCACCATCCTTTAAATTGACTGAAGAAACAGGAACCGAAACGCCGTTTACCTTTACTGTAAACTGACCCTGTTTTCCTGACGGATCAGCCATAGGCTTATCAAACTGGATCTCTATGTTGCCTGCCCTGGCTGCAACAAGAAAGTTCGGGATACCCGGAGGGTTCACATTTACGGTGATCGTTGCAGAAGGTGAATCTCCCGTATTGTCACGTATTATAAAATCGAAATTACCTGCTCCGTTGCCTGTTCCGCCACTGGCGACATAGATAAGGTTCATCTGGCTGTCAGTAACTGTTGCCGGTACAGAGGCAATGGGAGCTCCTGACAATCCTCCGACATACTGGTACAGGGAGCCTGCAGTTGGGAGTGTTGTTATTATTGCTGTTTTGGCACTGGCATCTCCGCCGTTAAACTGCAGCCTGACCGGCCTCTCCTCATTCTGCTCAACGTACACTGTCTGGGGCACTGCTGAAAGAGGAGGATTTTCACTCGTGGCGAACCGGTATATCTCTGACCAGGTTGTGCCGGTTGAGTTGGAAGCAAAAACGGCCCAGTAGTATGTCGCGTCGGTTGAAAGCCCTGAGATCTCATAGGAGGTAGCTGTCCCTGCATCGTAGTTTGCCGAGTTGCTTATGTCCGAGTTGGAGGAAATTTTCAGAGTATACGAGCTTGCATTGGAGGCTTCCGTCCATTCAAAGGTCTGGGTTGATCCCACCACGGCATCGTATGCAGGACTGACAAGGGAGGGGATGCCGGGTTCCGGCAGACTCATGTTTTTTGTAAGATAAACTCCGTCATAGATCGCAGATGAATTCACTGTATATGTTGTCCCTGAAGGAGTAAAGAGAATTGCTTGTTTGGATTGAATCGCCGAGGAGTTGTGATAGGCATACTGTATTCCCGCGGTGCCACCTGAGTTCTCAATCCCGATAGTGGCTGACTGTCCGTGTGCCCTGGCAGAAGTGTTGTCAATAATACTCCGGTACTGAATCTGGATGTTATTGGTCCCTTCATACAGAATAACCGCAAAGGTTCCCATCAACACGGTACTGGAATAGAATCCCATATTGGTCCACTGGATTATGCACTTTCTGTTGGGTGCCGCTCCGATGGTAGTATACAGTATCTTGCCCGAAGGGTCAATTACAATATCATCCCAGAAGGCGGATATTAAATTGTTCGGTGTACCGGTACTTGGTATCGGATCCTCGGTATAGTCACCGGAGCCGGAGCCGAACATTACAAGCCCATTTGAGGAAACATGAAACTGCGTGTAATTATTACCGTAGAATGTGAATGTGAATCCGATGTTTAGCGGCCCCCAGGAACCGTCATCATAGTAACCTTCATAAACAATGGTGCCCGGATAGGTAGTCTCGGCTACCTGGGCATTTGCTGTCAGCATTCCCAGGCATGACAGCAATATGGTCAGATAAATGTATCTCATGGTCGTATCTTTCATGGTTAGTTTTGAACCAGCACTGTTGCTCCCGTCAGTTCAGTGATTTTTTCAACCAGGCTGGACCCTTCAGGTATGGAAGTGAGGGTTTCGGAATGAATAATGATCTTTGCCCCTGGAGAAAGGTATTTTCGCCACTCCCTGAAATATGAACTGTTATCCTCTATATTATCTGTCAGGATTGTCAGTTCATCAAAAATCATGGATCCGGGTTTGGTAAGAAGGAAGAGATGAACCTCAGACCAGTTTTTCTGTTTTAGTTTTTCCAAAATAATTGAGATGGGGTTCCCGGTATCCGGAAGAATAAAGATTTCATCGGTTGCATTTGTGTTACCAATGTTCCCGGCGGCGTCCTGCACAAGACGGTCAACGATGAAGATTCGGGATGACTGTTGCCCCATTGCACATGCAGTGGCTTCGGTGAGGAGTACAAGGATAGATACTCCCGCCACAAACAAGAGGTTGTTTAAGGTTTTCATAAAGAATTGTTTAAATTGATTCCCAGTTAAATACTCATAAGTCCTTAAGCGCTCTGTAACAGACAGTATAGGTTACAGTGACTTTTCGCTTTTCATTTCAAACGGGGAACCGGCAGCATTTGTTGCATAAGTGCTGCAAAACATAATAAAGGACCTGATTATCTGATAAGTGCGTCAGCGCACCATAACATGGGTGCCTGACCATGGAAGTCGCCGACGTTGCGTTTACGGTTCATGTAATGGGCACGGTTACCACTTGTTCCGGTCCCTTCGCAGACTTCTGTCACATTGTCTTCATCATCAATATATCTAACCAGGGAGAGCCATGCTTTTCTGGCTGCAGCGCCATAGGTTTTCTCTTCGAGCCACCCGTTCTTTACGCCGGTTATCATTGCATAGGTGAACATTGCTGTTGAGGAGGTCTCTTTCCAGAACTCAGAGTCGTCAATTACCTGCCGCCACATTCCGTCTTCTGCCTGATGCTTAAGCAGGGTTGCCATCATTTTGTGGTAACCTTCCATTATCCGGGGTCTGTCGGGGTGGTCAGCTTGCATGGCACGGAGGATCTCAGTCATACCGGCAGCCATCCAGCCGTTGCCGCGTCCCCAGGAGAAATGAGCAGTAGGGGAGTGATAGAAGAGGCCGTTCTCAAGCTGGATGGTGTCAAGGTAGAGAATCATCTCCCTGGCTGCACGGTCAATGTATTTCCTGTCGCCTGTAGCACGGTAAGCCTGCGACTGCACGGCAGTAATCATGAACATGTCATCGATCCAGATCCGTGTCTGCCAGGTATACCCACGGTCAGCGTATGCTATCTCCTCAGGACCGGCATTTTCCGGAAGGGTCCACTGGGTGTCAGCATAATAGAGCGTCAGGTCCAGGTAATCTTTTCCGCCGGTCTGAAGGTAAAGCTCAATGGGCACTGACCCGAATACGTTATTGTCAACGTGGTTGGGAGGCGGGAGTAGGTGCTGAAGCGAGTCAAAGAGAGGAGTGAATCGCTCCTCCAGTCTGGAAAGAAGATCTTTATTGGCTGTGGCGCCTGCAAACCAGATACTGCCGAGCCAGGTACAGGCCTCGGAGTATGTTATCTGGGTGGGCTCATCCATTGAACTTACATCACCACTGCTCTTGTGAGGAGTGGCCAGGTACTTTTCTGCAAGACGGAGGCCGGTCTCCTGCGGAGTGAATCCATCAGGCCAGTCAGTGAGGCTGAAATTTTCCTCCCTTCCGCAGGATAAAGCCAATATGCCAAGGGATAAGATGAATGTAATACTGAAAATGTTCTTCATTCCGGACTGTTTAGAGATGAATTTTCAGGTCAGCTATTGATGCCACGGCAAAGATATTGGCAAATTTTTTTCGGGCTGCCACCTCTGCCATGGCTCCGGAAACAAGTATCTTTTTGGTTGTGAAGGCGCTGCTGAGCCTGTTCAGGTAATCCTCCGGCCGTTCAAATGGGAGGCCGGTAAGTGAGCCTGTAACCATTATATCAGGGTTCCAGCGATCCGCCGCATCTTTCAGGGCGTTAAAGGGGGTTGTCTGTCCGAGATAGAGGGTCTCATGCCCGGCTTTCTTAATCACAAAACCAAAATAGAGAAGCCCCAGTTCATGCATCTCCATTTCCGGAAGGAAGAGAAGGACTCTTTTTCTGCCGGGATATTCTGACTGGGGGAGAGAATCAGTTGCTACTATAAGCCTCTTGCGGAATATGTTTGAGATGAAATGTTCCGAGCCTATGTCAAACGAACCTGTCTGCCACATCACACCTACCCTTCTCAGGAAAGGGAAGACGATGTTTTCAAAGGTATCTTCGAACCCCCTTGTAATTATTGATCTTACCAGGATCTCATTTATGGACTTTTCATTCAGTGCGGTCATGGCTACTACCATAGTGTCAAGCTGGGTACCGGCATCACCTGTATCCTTTGTAAGGAGTGCAACATGGGCCGCTATTTCCTCACCCGTCATTGTGGCAATTTTGGAAATTTTTACGTCGTGACGGTACAGGATGGCAATATTGATAATCCGTACCAGTTCTTCATCATCATACCACCGGCGGTTCGTGTCAGTACGGTGCGGTTTGATTATACGGTACCTTCGTTCCCAGATACGGATGGTACCCGCTCTGATCCCCGTCAGTTTTTCCAGTTCGGCAATTGTGTAGCGGCTCATTGTGCGGTCTCTTCAGGGTTAAATTTAAGTGTTTGTATTGATTTTGCCTAATTATTATGTACAAAGTTTCAAAAAGAAAGGCAGCGGTGCACTTTCCGCACATCGCTGCCAGTCAAATCAGGATATATATTGATGCCTTACGGCAGAAGGACCCTGTCAATAACCTGGATAACGCCGTTTGATGCCTGAACATCGGTGGCGATGATCTTCGTGCTGCCG
Source organism: Bacteroidales bacterium UBA4070 (assembly GCA_002383485.1). Classification (GTDB taxonomy): domain Bacteria; phylum Bacteroidota; class Bacteroidia; order Bacteroidales; family VadinHA17; genus SR-FBR-E99. The sequence goes on from DFYY01000005.1 coordinate 41,936, forward strand.
TTGATTGTGGGCACGGGGCTGAGAGTTACGCTTATGTCACCGTTAAGTGTCGGGACATTACCAGCATGGAGCTGAGTTGAGAGGACGTTTCCGCTTACAACGTGGTAGGTAAGAATTGGAACAAGCTGTGCGGCTGTCAGATCAGCGATACCCGAAATTCCAAGTGTTGCGAAGAGAGCTTCAAAAGCTTCATTCGTAGAAGCAAAAACGGTAAAGTTACCGGTGCCGTTGAGTAGGTTAACCAGGTCAGCTTTAGCAAGAGCGTCAACCAGGAGTTAGAAGTTGCTGTTTGAGGAAGCATATTCTGCTATATTCATGTCTGCCACAGCCTTCATCTCTTCTTCTTCTTTTTCACAGCCTGTCAGAACAAAGATTCCCATCAGGGCAATCATTCAGTAAATAAGTGTCTGTTTTTTCATGATGTTTAATTTTTACTGGTTATTGAATTTTGAACATAGAACATCATGAAAAAAAATAATGTTCAAATAAAAAAGGTAATTAAATGTACAAATAATTACAAAAACATATATCAAGGATGGCACAAACAACTATAAATAACTTTATGATCAGTGTTTTAAATATCAAATGTTAAAAAATATTAAAAGTATAAGTAAATACAAAATAAATTAAACAAAATTAATCTGTGACAACAATAACTACGTCCGAGATGAATACTTATAGCATTACGGGTGTTTTAACGGTTCAGCATCAGTTGCCCGGCACACTGATACCGGATATGAAAAAAAACTATTTTAATCTTCTCAGTGGCACGAACCGTACCGGTTCAAGTCGTTGCTCGGTTATCTTCCCTTTTCTTTTTGTCAGGACGATGAGTTGCTGAACCGTAGCCGGGTCGCCCACCGGCATCACGAGGCGGCCCCCTTCCGCCAGTTGCTTCTTCAAAGGTTCAGGTATGTGGTCTGCCGCTGCGGTTACGATTATTATGTCAAACGGAGCCCGCTCGGGCCACCCCCTGTAGCCGTCGCCGTACCTGTTCATGATATTGCGGTATCCAAGCATCTTAAGCCGGGCTTCTGACTCCCTGGCAAGTTCAGGAACAATTTCTATAGTGTAAACCGTGTCCACTATTTCGGCAAGCACTGCCGCCTGGTATCCTGACCCTGTACCTATCTCCAGCGCTTTTTTGCCCTTTGCCGGCCGGGCCAACTCCGTCATATAGGCTACGATGAACGGCTGCGATATCGTCTGGCTGTAGCCGATGGGCAGCGGCCGGTCGCTGTAAGCCTCCGCGGCGTACATGGCCGGCACAAATAGGTGGCGCGGCACCTTTTTCATCGCCTGCAGAGTTGCCTGATGGCTTATCCCCCTGGCAGCTATCTGGCTATTCACCATCCGGTTACGGGCCTGTACATAACGGGTATCCTCCTGGCTCAGAGCCAGGAGGGTGAGAAGGGGCAATATCAGCAGACAATTCTTCATCTGATACTGCAAAACAAGTTATAAAAAATTCATCACACAGACGCTGAACCTGCAGTCCGGGACTCAACCGTTCAGAACTTCAATCAGCGCTTCTGAAAGGGTACCGGACAACTGTCTCCTTCATTGGCAGCTTCCCTGGCAGATTTTTGCACAGGCTTTAGCTATCATTTTGTCTATGCTCTCCGGCATATTTTGATTATCCTCTTTTTTTTAAATTCATGTCATGAAAAAACTGGTTATACTAACCGGCGCCGGGATGAGCGCCGAGAGCGGCATTAAAACATTCCGTGACAGCGGCGGGCTCTGGGAACAGTACAAGGTTGAGGACGTAGCTTCCATTGAGGCGTGGTATAGCAACCCCGACCTCGTGCAGAGGTTTTACAACGAACGCCGGCGGCAGCTTGAGAATGCCGTTCCCAACGCAGGCCATGCCGGGCTGGTAGAACTGGAGAAACTGTTTGATGTTCATATAATTACTCAGAACGTTGATGACCTTCACGAGCGGGCCGGCAGCAAAAGTGTCTTGCATCTTCACGGCTTGCTTACCCAGGCCCGCAGCAGCAAAAATCCTGATCAGATAATTGATATCGGCTATCGTGACATCCAGCCGGGTGAAAAGGCTCCTGACGGATCACCCCTGAGGCCGAACATAGTCTGGTTCGGGGAGGCTGTACCTGCCATGGAAAAAGCCGCTGACATTGCCTCACAGGCAGATCTCTTCGCCGTGCTAGGCACTTCGCTTAATGTCTATCCTGCAGCCGGACTGATTCACTACGTCCCGGCCGGCATACCCGTTTTCCTCATTGACCCGAAGCCTGTTACTGTTTCTACAAGCCACAAGGTAGATTACATTGCGAAAGGGGCAGGGAAGGGTGTTGCCATTCTGGCTGAAAAGCTGAAATCATTGGCCGGCTGAGCCTGGTGTCGCGCTCTCCATAACTTTTTTTAACTATCGGCAGTCACAATAACCTATTGTGGTCCTTTCGTTTTTAAACCTTAATTTATAGTTTGGCGGATGCAAAAAATCAAACACCGCGAAATGAAAAAATTATTCCTTCTCTTATTGTTGGTTATAATGACCGCAGGCCTTCAGGCCCAGCAGAACAAAGTTGTTGACCGCATCATTGAGCTGGGTCAGACAGACAACCGCACAATGCAGCATCTCGATATAGTGTCCAACCGTATCGGCGGCAGGCTTGTCGGTTCAGATGCTTATGAGAATGCAGTGGAGTGGTGCGCATCACAGTTCCGCAGCTGGGGCATGGAGGTGATTTTGGATGAGGCTGGCACAGTGCCGGTAGGGTTCAACCGCGGCCCATGGTTCGGAAGGATGCTTTCTGACAACGGCATGATACTTCATTTCGCAACTCCTTCTTATACTTCAGGTACAAAAGGTGTCCAGCGCGGCCATGTCCTCATTGAGCCGAAGAGCAGAGATGAGTTTGAACGCATGAAGGGAGCGCTGAAGGGCGCATGGGTGCTCATCGGAGGGAAGAATGAAGGATGGCCGGTCGATTGGTCGCCGAAGGCTGACAGCACAAGGGCAGCCATAATCGCCTGGAACGACTCGATATCAAAGATCAACCATGAGATCATGATGGAGAACCGGATGAACAGGGAGAATCCCCCGAAGGAGCTTCAAAAGCTCAAAGAGGAGCCTGCTCTTTTCTACCGCGAGATGTGCGAGGCCGGAATCCTGGGCGTTATCCAGTCGTCGTCAGTCCCCATCAGGGCTCTCTATGACAGGAAGAATCTTGACAGGATGAGCTTCGACAACCTTCCGACAGTGTGCGACATCAAGCTCGATGAGCACCAGTATGCCATAATAGAGCAGATGGCAAAGGAAAGAAGATATTTCCAGCTTGAGTTTGATATCAGGAATCATTTCAAGCCCGGACCTGTAAAGTATTACAGCGTCATAGGTGTGATAAAAGGCAAGAAATACCCGAATGAATATGTAATGATGGGAGGACATCTGGATGCCTTTGATGTGGCAACCGGGGGTGTTGATGACGGATCGGGTCTCAGTCCCACAATGGAGGCAGCCCGTCTTATCATGGCTGCCGGCGGCAAGCCTGACCGTACAATCCTTGCATGCCTCTGGGCAGCCGAGGAGTTCGGACTGGTTGGCTCGAAACACTGGGTTGAAAACAACAAAGAGAAACTCCCAAAGATATCAAACTACTTCAATCGCGACGGAGGACCGACACCCTACACGGGTATAACCGTTCCTGAGGCGATGTATGATGATTTCGAAAAGATCTGCAAGCCGCTCAACAGCATCAATCCCGACTTCCCCTTTACTCTGAAGAAACGGACCGATCCTGCCCGTCCAAGGCCTGCAACCACCGGCGGGTCAGACCATGCCCATTTTGCAATTAACGGTGTTCCAACCCTTAATTTTGAAGGGCCGGACGTGAAGGGATACAACTTCAATTACGGGGAGATATGGCATACCGAACGCGATACCTATGACAAGAGCATCGCTGAGTACCAGGAGCAGGTTTCAGTTGTCACGGCTGTGGTCGTTTACGGGCTGGCCAACCTTGACCATATCCTTTCAAGGGACGGCCTGTACAGTGAGCCGAAGAAGGATTAATTACAGGGGAATGGGGGATTATATTAAAAGGAAGAACAAAATTATCTGTCAGGGATGAAAAAAACGGGGATAACAATCAGCCTGCTTGCATTGCTGGCGGTGGTGCTTGTCGCCTTCGGGCAGTCAGGGAAAAAGGATCAGCTTCTCTATTCACCCATTGATCCGCAGGTGGTGCAGGATCAGGATAATATGACCTGGAACGATTACCGGCCGATACCGGGAAAGAACTGGGCAGACCCTGCGCTTAAGCCAGAGCGTGAATTTCGCATGGCCCTGGTGGCAGTCGATTTCTCCGATCAGCCGTTTGTGATGACCCTTCCCCAAGGATCTGACCCATTCGGTAATCCGCAGATCGGCCCTGTCAGACGGGAGGAGATACCGCAGTTCTACGCTGATTTCTGGCTTAAGCCATCAGCTGTCAATCACGGTCAGACCATCAACGGCTACTGGATGGAGCAGTCGAGGGGAAAGTTCGGCATCACTCAGCTTGAAGCTTTCGGTCCTTACCGTATGCCACGGCCGCTCTGGGCCTACGGGCTTAATGAACATAAGCAGAATAACTCAACCCCTGACGGAAGCACTGCGAGGTATCGCATGGAGCGTGATATTGACTCGCTCTGGAGGGCTGACAGGGGGAACATCAAGGATAACTATGACGCCATCCTGAGAGTCTACGCGGGATATGACGAAACGGGAGTCTGGCAGGAGTTTGGTGAGATGATGTTCAACAGCAGGGAAGAGATACCTCCCGAGTGGGGTAATCCTAATCCCGCTATGCAGCGATGGGTTCCCACCCGGTATGTCGAGTGGACCTCATGGAAAGCCGGACAGATGATGTGGGGTCTCTCCTCCATCAGGCAGGGAGAGAACTCCGGTACCATAACACATGAACTGGGTCACTTTGCCTTCCGCATAGGCGACAATAACAACAATCCCTATATCCAGCCTTACAGGCGCGTCGGATCAGGTACGTGGGACATGATGGACAGAGGCTCCTTCAACGGCCCCGGCGGGCCGCACATGCGATGGGTTGTGCCTCCAATAGCCGGAGCCAGCATGCCGGCCGGCCTGATGATCCGCAACAGGCTGGTCAATGGATTCATCACTGAAAATGATCTGATCACGGTGAGCCGGGAAGGGCTTGGCTCCTCGGGCCCTGTTATTGCCCGCATCACGGCACGTGCGGTGGAGCCGTTGCCTGGCGAGTACGCCGGAATGGTGGTGCGCCTGGATGGTGCTGAACCTCATGACCGGACCCCAGCTACTGATCCGGCGACGGACCCGCTCTCACCGGGAACCCCAAGATTCAATTATTATTCGCTCGAGGTGGTTCAGCGAATCGGTTATGACTCATTCTGCCCTGACAACGGGGTCCTGCTGGCACTCAATACCGACGAGGAGGGAAGGAATGGCGGTCCCAACCAGTTCAATTGTTTCAACTGGGTGATTGATGCCCACCCCGAGGACATAAACATGGTTGATTATGTTAAGCCCAACGGTGAGAAAGTAATGAGAACAGTGGCCGATTACAGGCAGCTTAATGACGCGCTATTTCATGCAGGCCTCAATTCGGGCAGTGAATTCGAGTATACAGATGTGCATAACCGGCTTCATTTTTATGTGCTGGACATCCATCGGAATGACCAGGAGATAACCTCATATACCGTGGGAGTCAGATCACTTGACTCCGAGATTACCAGGGTACCGGTCATAGTTACGGCGCCTAAGCCAGCTTTGAAAATAAGCGGTGAGGGAACTGTGGAGTTCACCCTCTCAGGGGATGATATCTGCCGCCTCAGTGCGGAGGTTCAGGGAAAGGGATGGGAGGTGAAACTCTTTAACGAGCTTGCTGCACCTGCGGACGGCAAAAAAGTGACCTTACCGGTCTACCTTAAGGCATCTCCGGGCTGCAGTAAGAAGGCTACGGTCACACTTACAGCGGTTTCAGAGAGTGATCCGGATAAAATTTCTCAGGCTGTTGCAATGGTCAGGCTCTGACGGGAAGATTTTCATTTCATAAGATTTAATCCGGCATTGTAACGGATGAATTGAATCAGTATATTTGATAATGTCAAATATGCTGGTATGATAGCATTTGTAACTGGCTCAAACGGCTTTATCGGGCAGAGGCTCACAGAGCAGCTTTCATCTGCCGGTCATTCAGTACGCTGCCTGGTCAGGTCTCCTGAAAAGTTTGGCAGCCTCTCTCATCTGCCTGGTGTCACGCCGGTCATTGGCGACCTTGATTCATCCGATGCCCTGGCCACCGGAGTGAAGGGGTGTGACACGGTCTTTCACATGGCTGCCTATGCCAAACCGTGGTCAAAGGATAAAGGATTGCCTCACAGAATCAATGTTAAAGGAACCGAAAACATCCTGAAGGCTGCTTTCAGTGCCGGAGTGAAGCGATTTGTCTTTACCTCGTCGGCTGCCGTCATAGGCCCCTCGCCGGGAACAGAACCTATAAGCGAGTCCTTTCCCCGGACAGTTCCCTTTTTCAACGAATACGAGGAGACCAAGGCTGCCGCGGAGGAGATGGTAAGATCGTACAGCAGGGACGGGATGGAGTGTGTCATCGTCAATCCATCAAGGGTGTACGGGCCTGGTCCGGTCAACGAGAGCAACGCGGTTACGAAAATGATCAGGCAGTATTCACGGGGGACCTGGCGGATTATTCCCGGCGACGGCACATGTGTAGGCAACTACGTACTTGTTGATGATGTCGCAAAGGGGCATATACTCGCAGCCATGCATGGCACACCGGGTGAGCGCTATCTGCTTGGAGGAGAAAATCTTACATTTGATCAGTTTTTTGAAACGCTTGCAAGGCTTACAGGCAGGCGGAGGCGGATGATCAGGCTGCCGGTCAGTTATATGATTACCGGAGCCAGGATAATGGAGTGGCAGACATCGTTCACGGGCATCCCGCCACTTATAACGGCGCCATGGGTGAAGAAATACCTTAATCACTGGAACGTGAGCTGCGCTAAAGCCTCGGATAATCTTGGATATCAGCCTGTTTCATTTGCCGAGGGCGCGAAACTTACTCTGGAATGGTTAGCAGCAACAGGTCAACTGCGATGAGCGATTCATCACCATATTATGCGATAGTGACCGGTGCCAGCCAGGGGCTTGGAAGAGCACTTGCCACCGAGCTTGCCCGGAGGGGTCATAATCTTCTGCTGGTCGCCCTGCCGGGAACAGGCCTGCCTGAGTTGTCAGAGAGCCTAGGAGTGAATCATAATGTGTCTGTACTTTTCCTGGAGACAGACCTTATGAGCAGGGAAGCACCCGGAGTAATTCTGGAATACATAAGAGCCAATGCCATTGAAACAGATATTCTTGTAAACAATGTCGGGATCGGTCATGGTGGGGAGATAGGTGATTACAGCGATGAGGCAATTGAAGAGAGTGTTTTTCTCAACATGAGGTGCACCACCCTGATGACTAACATCTTTGCAGAGGAGCTGGGGAAGAGGGAGAGGGCTTATATTCTGAATATTGGCAGTTTCGGAGGATTTATGCCCGTACCCTATAAGAGTATCTATTCGGCGACCAAATCTTATATCTATAATTTTTCCCTTGCCGTAAGGGAAGAGCTGCGAGACAGGGGAACAAGTGTCAGTGTGGCTATGCCCGGCGGGATAATCACGAATCACCGGGTAAGGAAGAGACTGAATGAGGTAGGTCCGGTAGCCAGGTCTTTCACTATTGAGCCCGACAGGGCAGCGGAGGACATAATAGACAGCATGTTTCGTTTCAGAAAGGTCATCATTCCGGGCTGGAGGATGCGAATGGCCTACAGTATCGGATGCCTGTTGCCGTTTAGGCTGCTGCTGGCTATGACCGGCAGGATGTTCAGGGGAGTGAGCTGAGCGGATCACGCTGAACGGAAGCAGAGATTACCCTTCCTGTAACCCGGATTGTTAATGTATGCGTTTGGTAAACAGGTACGGTGAAGGTTTGATGTATCAGAGTGATATAATATCTGTTCTCAGGTTCAGTGCATCAACCTGCAGAAGGCACCCGGACAGCACATCACCGGCCCCTATGATAATCTTTATCACTTCACAGGCCTGCATTGCCCCTATTATGCCGGGCAGGGGACTAACCACCCCGGGAGGACCGGATTTTTCTCCGGAGGTCAGGTGCATCTCCTCCGGGTAGAGATCCCTGTAGGAGGGGCCGCCCCTGAAGTTAAGGACAGAGGCCTGTCCCATGAACTCACTCACGGCTCCGTAGACCATTGGTTTGCCAGCCCTGAGAGTTGTATCACTGAGGACATACCTCGTGGAGTAGTTGTCACAGCAGTCGACAGCTATATTATACCCCGCAAGTAGCCTGTCGGCATTCTCTTCGGTAAACCTTACCGGGTAAGCGGTTACTGTTATATGGGGATTGATGTGCCTGAGCTTTTCAGCGGCAGCTTCGGCCTTAGGCCTTGTCACATCATCAGTAATATATAGTATCTGCCTCTGCAGGTTACTGGTGCTTACCTCGTCTGAGTCGACAATCCCAATCCTGCCAACCCCCGCAGCGGCAAGGTACATCAGTACCGGTGATCCGAGACCGCCGGCGCCGATAACCAGTACAGATGACTTCTTCAGCAACAACTGCCCGCTCTCGCCTATCTCAGGAACAATAAGCTGCCTGTGGTAGCGCGTCTTTTCTTCATTCGTCAGTGAGCTCATATCTTAAGGATTAATTGACGGTCTCAGTCTGAATATGTCACAGTGGTCTCCAGCTGTCTCCTGATCAGTTCAAACAGCTGCGGAGTGTTTCTCTCGAGGGACAGCTCGGGGAGGTTATCAAACCCGAAAAATCCAGCTCCGGTCGTTTCATTGCTGTCGCACAATTCGCCGTCAACCAGGTCGCAGAGCATAACTATTTTGTAAAAATGATACGGAAGGGGAGGGAAACCGTGCCTGTCGGTGTCGACCAGAGCCAGCACCCTGTTGAACCGCACGTTGAGGCCTGTCTCCTCACGAACCTCCTTCACCGCCACCTCGGCAGGGGAGTAGTTAATATCTGCAAATCCTCCCGGCATTGAATGTCTGCCATCAATCCTTTCCCTGACCATCAGTATTTTTCCCTCCTTAATCACCACAGACCTTACATCCACCTTGGGTGTCTGGAATCCGGTCTCGTTGGTGAAAAGATTATGTATCCTGGAGGGCTCGGTATCACTGACGGCACTGGCAAGGTCCACGCTCAGGTTGCGAAGCTCCTCATACCGTTCCCTGTCAAAATCATTTTGGACGTAATGCAGACCTGACTGTGCTATAGCCTGTACTCTTCGTGCAATTCTAAGTATTTCTGGTTCCAATTTTAAAGCAGGTTCAATGCAAGCGCTAACTTAGGAAAAATTCAGGATATCGTGTTAATCTGATTGGCGGGGATCACTTTCCAGAGTCGGCTTGAGTTGTTGCGGTATGAATTTTGCCTGGCCGGAAGGTGCCCTGGTCTCTGCAGTAATGTTCTCTTACGGTATTATATTTGTGGAGAAATGTTGTTACCTTAACATGGGAAAAAATGAAAAACACCTTAATAAGCCTGGCAATCGTTCTGGTTGCGGGCACTTCAGGACAAATGACATCATGTGATAAACAACCGGAAAAGATCCTTCCTTCTGACCCGGTGGAGATAGCGCTTACTCTGAAGCAAAAGGAGGTGGTGGCCTCGGCGAACCGGTTTGCCTTTGACCTGTTCAAACCGGTTGTGGCCGGTGAGGCTGCAGGCACAAATATTATGATTTCCCCATTCAGTGTTACCAGCGCACTGTCGATGACCCTCAACGGCGCCGCTGGCGGCACGTTTGATGCTGTGAAATCGGCTCTCGGTTATGACGGTATGAGCCTGGAGGAGATCAATGATACCTACCGGAAACTTGTAACCGAGATGATCCCCATTGACGAACGGGTGGTGATGGAGATAGCAAATTCCGTCTGGGCGGAGAATCAATTCCCGGTTAAGAAGGAATTCATTGATGCCCTTAAGGAGTGGTATCTGGCGGAGGCAAGAAATTTCGACGTCACGGATCCCCGTTCGGTGGATATAATCAACGGATGGATAGAGGAGAAGACTCACGACAGGATTCAGAAAATGATCGCTCAGCTGGACCCGGATCTTGCCATGTTACTTATCAATGCTGTCTATTTTAACGGGAAGTGGAAATATCAGTTTGACAACAAGCTTACGGCAGAGAGGCCGTTTTACCTCTCCCCGGGTAATCCGGTCAATGTGCCGATGATGTACCAGAAACAGAAATTCGCGGTAGCCGGGGCGGAGAGGGTGCGGCTCGTGGAACTGCCATACGGGCAGGGCAACTATTCGATGGTGGTGGTGTTGCCTGATGAAGGGGTTTCAGCAGCAGAGATAGCAGCCGGACTTGACGCTCAAAAATGGGAAGAGTGGATGGCGGCTCTCGCTTATGGCATCACAGAGGTTGAGCTTTATATGCCGAAGTTTAAATACGACTACAAGCGCAAACTGAATGACGACCTTGTAAGTCTTGGCATGGGACCGGCATTTGATCCGGCCGTGGCAGACTTCAGCAGGATCAGTGACGTGGAGGTCTTCATCTCCTTCGTGCTGCACCAGACATTCATTGAGAACAAGGAGGAGGGCACTGAAGCTGCCGCGGCAACCGTGGTGGGATTCACCCGCACTTCGCTGCCGCCAGAGCCGGAGAAAATCAACATCAACCGGCCATTCCTCTACTTTATCAGGGAGACAACCACCGGCACTATCGTCTTCATGGGACTGGTGGCGGATCCTGCGGGGGCGTGAGGTCCCGACATCCTTCGGGCATCGGGATTTCGTCTCCATCGGAGCCTCAATCTGAGGGTCTGAAGGATAGGGTTTGATGAAGGAATTGTTGTCAGTCTGATTAAAATCCGTTTTCTTTACGCTGATGAACCTGACCTATATTGATCTGCTTGTCAGCGCGGTCCTTGCCACCATCATGTTTGGTGTTGGGCTTTCAATTAACTTCGACGATCTTAAGCGGATATACCGTTCACCAAAGGCTTTTATTCTCGGGCTGGTTTCTCAGATGATACTGTTGCCCCTTATTGTCTTCCTCATAATAGGATTCACTGACCTTCCTCCGACAATAAAAGTTGGCTTTATAATCCTGGCCGCCTGTCCCGGAGGCACAACCTCGGGATTTGTCACGGTTCTGTTCAGGGGTAATGTGGCTCTCTCGGTTTCACTGATAGCTATCAACAGCCTGCTCACCCTGGCTACAATCCCTCTTCTTGTCAACCTGGCGCTTACGGTATTCACGGGCAGGCACTCAGCCTTTGAGCTGCCCTTGGTGGCCTCATTCCTTCAGATATTTTTCATAACGCTTCTGCCTGCTATCAGCGGAGTGCTGCTGAGATATTTCCGCAGTAAGCTCGCTGACAGGATCCAAAAGCCTGTGCGCACTGTGATGATCATTCTGTTTGCCGGGGTTTACATGATTATTGCCTTTGCAAAGGAGTCAAGCGGCGGATCAGGGATCACCATTGCTGAACTGTGGAGTATCCTTCCCTATGCTGTCCTGATCAACCTGGCCGGTTTTGCTGTTGGTATGGCAATGGGGTTAATGGGTAAAACCGGTCTCAGGACCTCCTGGACCATCGGGGTTGAGGTGGCTCTGCAGAATACTACCCTTGCATTATTGGTTGGCGGCACCCTGATACAGAGCAACGAGATGGTCAAGCCGGCACTGGTCTATGCTCTCTTCTCGTTCTGGACCGCACTGATCTATGGAATAGTGGTCAAGAAAGTGGACAGATCTACCCTGTTAGGAGAGTTCAGGGAGATAAGAAACAAATAAACAATGGCAAACGTAATAGCACTGTTGCATGTTGTTCCTGTTGATTCACCATCCTTTCCGCTTGTGCTTTCTTTTCCCTCCGGAAGCATTCTCTTTACCTGAAGACAGGACAGATTGTTCAACCCGTGCAGTGGACGACTTCCGTTTTACCGAAGTGTTACGGTCACTTATCCGATTACCGATCCTGATTCCTGCGTAGACCATCCCGGGTGAAATCGGACCGTATATATAAGAGGGGTCACGGTTGATTCCCGAATCAAAATCCGACTGGTATGAGTTGAATATATTTTTCAGACCGGTGATCAGTTGCAGCGTGCTTCCATTAAGTCTTATATCATAGCTGATTTTGACTCCCAGGTCGAAGAAGGTATCCGAGGTACGCAGTTCACCGCTTACCGGGTCTGTTGCCGGGCCGAAATATGGGATAAGCATCTTTCCTGTATATGAGCCTGTGGAGGTGAGGCAGAGATTATCCGTTAAATCAAGGTCAACGGCAAAATAACCGTATGATGCGGGAGAGCGGAAGAACCTCGTCTCACCGAATTCCTGCGGTTTCTCATAGGCTGATGACTGCAGTGTCATACCGGAGCTGACCTCAAGGTGTGTCAGAGGCTTTATCTTCAATTCAATATTTATTCCCTTAACCGTTGCGCCATCTGTGGCGTTTCGCCTGGTATAGATTACCGTTCCCTCATTGTCTGGCACCCCTATATCATTCACGAAAGGATCTTTCAGCCGGGTATAGAACCCCTCAACCAGGAGCCCGGTCCGCACTGATCCTATCAGACTGTTCATGTCAATTGATGCCATGAAGGTGTGACTTGTCTCTTCCTTCAGGTCCGGATAATTTTTGTTTATCACCTGCCTTGACCCGGAGGTCTCTATATGCAGGTCCTCATCAAAAATCTGAGGGGCCCGGAACCCTTTCGAATAGCTGAGTCGCCCTTGCAGGGCGGGGGTTATCTCATACCTAAGGCTGACACGCGGGCTGAATACATGCCCCGGCCGGGTGCCCTCTTCACTTTCAAGATCCCGGATGTTATAGTTGTCATATCTCCCGCCCAATACCAGTGATGCCTTCCCGATGATTGCCTCATATTGCATGAAAAGAGCCTTTGTGAAACTCAGCTGATTGGTTATGACTGTGTTCTCAGTATGAGGAAGATAGGTAATCGTATCGTCGTTAATCACGATACCGGAAAAATCCGGATAGCCGAGTTTTTTATCGTTTAGCCGGCCGCCTGTCAGTTCTGCCCCCGCAATGAGCGAAGAGCCGGCAAACCTTGCCTTGTATTGAATTCCTGCATTATAGGTAAGGTCTGTTGTTGCTCCGTAACTGTCGAGTGAACGGTTGGCTCCATAATAAGAGTCTCTGTTGAGATACTGCGTTGATCCGTAGACAGAGAGAAGGTCAAACTCCCTGAAGTACCTCTCGAAGGTAAGCGCACCGGTCTTGATGTCGTGCTCCACAGCCTCGGCGAGATCACGCTCATGGAGAGGATAGTCCTGCCTGTTCCCCCCGTTCCGCTTCTCGACAATATTAAAGAGGTCTGCGGTAAGTCTGCTTCTCGAGCCGAACCTGTGAGTGAACTGTGCACCGGCCGTGGTATTTGACATGGGTGAAATCTCCGAAAAATCGTCATTGTTGGCATCGTACAGACCTCTGTCGCGCACGAATCCGAAGATGGCAAAGCCTGTCTTGGAATCGCTGCTGACATATGAGCTGTTGAAGCTTGCAGAGTAGTCACCTGCAGGGTCGTTCCCGGTGCTTTTTCCTATCCCGGTAAGCCCGCCGTTGATCCCCAGTTCATATGAACTTGCAGATGGCTCTTTAAGGATAATGTTTATGGTACCGGCAATTGCGTTACTGCCAAACAGGGCTGATCCACCGCCTCTGACCACTTCAACCCGCTCAATCATGTTGGCAGGAAGAAGTTCCAGCCCATAGACGCCTGCCAGCCCGCTGAAGATTGGGCGGCTGTTGATGAGGATCTGCGAATATGGCCCTTCCATGCCGTTCATTCGTACCTGCGTGAATCCGCAATTCTGACAGTTATTCTCTATCCTCAGACCGGGAGAGAAGTTAAGTACCTCGCTCAGTGTGACGCTGTTAGTAGAGACCATCATCCTGGGAGATATTGTATTGACTATAACCGGAGCATCTGTCCGTTTCTGCTCGCTGCGGTCAACCGAGACAACAATCTCTGACAGGTTCAGGAGATCCTCCTCCAGATCGAATTTCAGTTCAACGGTCTGGTTCTCTGACAGCACGACGATCTTTTCAGCAGGCTTGTAGCCAACGCAGCTGGCTGTGACAGTTTTCTCCCCTGGAGGCAGGTTGGTAAGCTGAAAATGACCGGTTTCATCAGTGAATGTTCCTATTGCAGTCCCTTTGACGGCAATTGTTGCATATTGCAGATGCTCCCCTCCTGAGGTTACATGCCCGACGATGTTTGCATCTGTCTTTTGCTTCTGGGCTGACAGGGAGGGAAATAACAATAATAGAATGAGTGAAATATAAATACGGTACATCATTGATTGATTAGTAAAATGAAAACAAAATGTATTGAAATTCAGATGTTTGTTTTCAAATTACCGGAGGTCCGCGGCCTTGATTGGTCGAAAGATCGGGAAGTGTATATGAGTTGAAATAAGTGACATAAATGGTTGCCTCAGGTGGATCAGGGCATTCATTACCGGTTGATTCTGAAGGCATAACCGACTGTTCCGCCATTCCCATGAACGCAAGAACAGCCTGGGTGTGATGGTGGGATTTGACAGGAAGCTTATCGCCGTTCTTGTTGTAGGGGTGTGAGTGGGTAATAATATTGCCGTAGCTGTCAAGGTGGGTGTGGATGAAAAAAACCTTGTTCCCGATTATGAAGGACATAACAAGCAACATCAGCAGAACAGCTGGTTTCTTACTTAATATGTTCGCCCGTAATGCCATAATGCGCAAAAGTAATCAATAAATGCAAACGCAGGTTGCTTTCAAAAAGTGTTCCTGATACAGTTTTTGGGTCTGCTGGCAGGAATTAAGATGTTGCTGCTAATCAATAACTATTTCATCACAAAACAGCCAGGCCCTGTTTCCTGTACCGGGGTCCAGACCACCTCGGAGAGTGCAGTCAGTCGCGGCAGGATCATATATTCAGCAGTCCGCGGAATGACTCCGGCTCAGTGGCGGGATCGCCCTGGTAAACATTGAAATAACAGTGTGACACGGGAGCCATGACTGCCTTATGGCCAGAGCGTGCAGCGGCCACTCCGCCATGCGCCTGCCTCTGTCAGTTTCGGGTATTTCTTTATCTCGATGCGCCATCCCTGGTCATCTACGAGGTGCCAGTGGAAGACATTGAGTTTGTGCATTGCCAGGATGTCAATATACCGTTTCACGAACTCCACATCGAAGAAGTGCCTGCTGACATCGAGGTGCATGCCGCCAGGATCAGCACAGCGGCAAGAGCAGTGAAGAGAGAACGAGGATACATTTTACAGTCTATTTAATTACTTCAATATCAAATATTTCATGTCTGTCAAACTGCAGCCAGTACTTGATCGAGTTCTGTCTTACAAGTTCCCAGTAAATATCACTGTCAAGGCCATGGACAAAATTGATCTCTCTGAGTTCACCCGACACTCTGTCTGCCAGGTCCTTCTTCAGCGTGATCCGGATGGTGATATCTCTGTGGGTGAAGTCGGCCGCTGCGAAGAACGGTTTTTCAGTACTGACTGTCAGAAGTCCGTGACCCGGGGTGGCGCCTGTGCTCACCTGGATGCCGTCGTTCATGCAGCTCAGAGGGGGAGTGGCTCCGGCATGGGTGGTCACAGTCATCTCGTCAACACCTGTGCAGAAATACTCCCTGGCCCTGATGCCCATCTTCACGCCAATAATGGCGAATACCCCCAGGTGGCGGTGGAGCTCATTGGCTATCACTCCGGAAGTCCATTCATCCTCTCCGTATTTGTTCCGGATATCAGTTACGAACGGCTGTATGTCAATCATGTAGAACGAGGTATCAACCGGCATGGTCTGTATCACCTGCATGCGTTCCACTGTCTCACCTTTCAGGAGTTTGACGGCAGCATCTCTCATTACGGCGATATCTTTGGGAACGAAGTAGTTATCGTCATCATCCCTGCCGGCTTCGCCGAACAGGTCCGGGAAATGAAGCAGAAGCGGCACCATCTCATCGAATGCGGTATAGACGAAGTTGTGTGATGGCATTGAATTAATCAGTTGCCTGACCCTGACGGCATAGGGAGTATGAATGTCGCTGATGCTTTTTAAGAGTTCTTCATTCCAGAAGCCTGTACCGCCTCCGCCGGTAACCGTAACGGGCAGAGAGCCGGCAAGCACCTGATCTGCCGCGGCAGGGTCACTTCTGTAGTTCAGTCCCTCCTTGCCCGGCAGTCCGCTGTTGCTCCAGAAAATATGACTTATCTGTGTTTTGAACAAAGGGGCTTTTTCAATTGCAGCTGCGGCAGTCTGAAGGGAGCCAAGAGCGATGAACTTTACCTGAGTGATCTCAGAACCAAGCATCTTTTCAATGAGTTCAACAGCTTCACCGGGTCCTGCCACGGGAAGACCCTCGTGATGCAGCGCATCAGCCATATTTCTGATATTGTCATAAGCTGCCGGGGCTTTGTGAAATCCGTCCGATACAGTGATAGCCAGAATCCTTACATCCGGCGAGGCCATCATCATGCAGATTGCCTTCAGGTCGTCTATCCCGCCGTCGCTGTCAATGATGACGTAGTGTCTCGGTTTCCAGGGATGGGCTCCAAGGGGGATGATAGCCAGCAGTATGAGTATAGTCAGTATTATTCTCTTCATCAGGTTGCTTTTTGTCAAAAGTAATAATTTAAGGCTTAAAAAGCGTAAACGAGCCCCGGATGCCATAACAAGGCATCATGCGGTGGTACGCGTTACCTTTTTTATTATATTGACAGCCCTAAATTCTATTCAGTGAACAGGAGGAGCTGGTTATTGATTTTTGCCGGACTGATCATCGGGGTATTGATTTTTACCGGATTTGGGAAAGCTGTTGAGGCCACATCAACGAACGATTTCTGTGCCCGGTGTCATGTGCATCCTCAGGCAACAGCCAGCTGGAAGCAGGGAGTGCATTATGCCACTCAGTCGGGTTATCATGTCTCCTGTGCCGAATGCCATCTGCCACCGAAGGGAGAGGGTTATATCATTGAGAAGGCAAAGACCGGGATGCGCGATCTATGGAGTCACTGGACTAAGGACTCCACGGAGTTCGACTGGGATGCAACTTCAACCCTGGAGCGGGCTTCAAAACACGTATACAATTCCAGTTGCCTAAAGTGTCATGAGAATCTTTTCCCGGCGAAGCTGACCCGGGAGGGATCGGAAGCACATCTGTACTACAAGCAGATGACCGAAAAGGGAGAGGATCTGCATTGCATCAGCTGTCACCTCAACTCCGGGCACTATATTGAGGGTTATCTCCACGGAAGCAACACGGGATTCGCAGCGTCGGCAACCCGTTCAGACACCCTGTTCGAATCGCCGGTCACAGTCATCGCGTTCGAAAACTTCACCGAGCAGATCCCCGGATCGGGGGTATCGTTCCGGATGATCGCTGTGCCGGGAGGGGAGTTCACAATGGGCAGTCCTGATGATGAACCGCTTCGCGAAAGTGACGAGATGCAGAAGACAGTGAAGGTCGACAGTTTCTTCATTGCCGAGGTAGAGGTGACATGGGATGAGTACATGGAGTTTTACAGGCAGACGGCATCGGAGGGAAGGACAACGGACACGGAAGGTGCCAGGGCGAAGGATGCCGGTGTGGATGCCATCAGCGGAGCCACTCCTCCGTACGGCAAGCCTGACCAGAACTGGGGGATGGGGCAGAGACCCGCCATCTCGATGAGCTGGCACGCTGCTGAAACCTACTGCAAGTGGCTCTCGAAAGTCACCGGGGAAAATTACCGGCTTCCCACGGAGGCGGAATGGGAATACGCATGCCGGGCAGGCACAATAACACCCTATTTCTTTGCCGGTGACCCTGGAAAGTTTGAGAAGAAGGGGCTCTTCGGAGGCAAGCAGGATACAGCGGTGATAGGCAGGTATGTGATCTACCGTGGCAACAGCCCGTCGAAAACGCAGGAACCATCGGCGGTGAAGGCCAATCCGTGGGGTTTGAAGAATATGAGTGGCAATGTTGCCGAGTTTTGTTCAGATATTTATGAGGGAACCGGAGAGCATGTCATCAGGGGAGGGTCATTCCGTGACGGCGCCGCCGGTGTCCGCAGCGCCTCCCGTGACCATACCCGGACAGATGAATGGCTGAAGACCGATCCGCAGATGCCGAAGAGCATCTGGTGGTACTCTGATTGTTTTCATGTTGGATTCCGGGTAGTCATGGATCAGACAGTGGTGCTGGCAGATTGAAATACGCAAATCGCACCTCGCATATCCCAGGACCTTCAGACTTCATACCTTCAGACTTCATACCTTCATGCCTTCAGACTTCAGACGTAAACCATAAAATACTATCTTTGAAAATCCAACCGTAATCATCATGAAAAAATCATCCATCTCGAGAAGAAACTTCCTTGGAACTGCAGCTGCCGCGGGGGCAGCAGGAATCGTAGTTCCGGCATTCCTTACCTCATGTTCAACAGAAAAACGTGCAAAAGTTGTTCTGCCCGTCATGCTTGATGCGGCACCTGACGGTCCGCTGCTTAAGGCCGGTCTTATAGGCTGCGGAGGCAGGGGCACCGGCGCCGCGTTGAACTTCCTCCATTCAGGCCCCAATCTAACCATCGCCGCACTTGGCGATGTCTTTGACGACAGGATTACCGCCTGCCGTGAGCGCCTTGCAAAGGACGGAGTGGAGATAGCTGAAGAGAAGTGCTTTACGGGGTTCGATGCATACCAAAAGGTTATTGACGCGGGTGTTGATGTCATCATCCTTGCCACCCCGCCTTTCTTCCGCCCGGAGCATTTTGAGGCAGCTGTCTCGGCAGGCAAGCATGTGTTCATGGAGAAACCCGTTGCCGTTGATCCGGCAGGGGCAAGGCAGATCATGGCCACCGGAGAAAAGGCAAAAGGGATGGAACTCTGCGTTGTAACAGGAACCCAGCGTCATCACCAGCACGACTATGTTGCCACCTGGGGTAAAGTACAGGAAGGGATGATAGGTGACATCGTGGCAGCCAACTGCTACTGGAATCAGAACCAGCTCTGGTACCGCGATCCCAATCCGTCATGGTCAGAGATGGAATATATGATCCGCGACTGGGTCAACTGGTGCTGGCTTTCGGGTGACCATATCGTGGAACAGCATGTTCACAATATTGACGTCATCAACTGGTTTACCGGTAAAAAGCCCGTCTCTGCTGTCTCCTTCGGCGCCCGCCACCGTCGCGTCACAGGCGATCAGTACGACTTCTTCAGCACTGATTTCATATATGACGGAGGCTTCCATGTTCACAGCATGTGCCGCCAGATCAACGGTACCGAGGGTAACGTCTCCGAGTGGGTGCAGGGAACCAACGGCACCTCCAACTGCCAGAATACCATATGGGATCCGGCAGGCACCGAGCTCTGGAAGTATGACGGTTACAAGCTTGATGACCAGGGCAAGATGACGGATCAGCTGATCAGGAGCCCATATGACCAGGAGCACATTGACTTTGTCACAGCCATCCGTACCGGGAAGCCGCTGAATGAGGCCGAGTTCGTCGCAGTGTCGACAATGGCCGGGATCATGGGCAGAATTTCTGCATATACTGGCAAGAAGGTAACCTGGGATGAGGTGATGAACTCTGATCTCAAGCTGGGGCCGAAGGTGTTTGACATGGGTCCTGTGGATGTACCCAAAAGTGTTCCCGTACCGGGAGAGTAATTAATACTGCCGTTCCTGGTGGTACAGGTTAAATACAGGCTTACCGGGAAAACAGAAACAATTTATATTATGGATACAAGATCACGACGAAGTTTTCTGAGGGGCACAGCGGCAGCAGGTGTTGCGCTGTTATCAGCCCCTGTACTTCTCTCAGGGAGAAGCCGTTCAGCCTCTGTCCCTGACGCTGATAAGCCCTTCAGGCTGGCTTACGCACCCTCAATAGAAATGTTCCGGGATCTTAGCGGGAGCGAGAACCCGCTTGACAATATTCAGTTTATCGCTGACAAGGGATTCAGGGCGGTATTTGACAATGGTCTTCCCGGCCGGCCGGTGGAGGAGCAGGAGGACATAGCCACAAAGATACAGCGAATGGGCCTTCTTATGGGACCATGGGTGCTGCATGCCGATTTTGGAAAGACCTCCTTCGTTCTGCCACACCGCGAGGTGCGTGATTTCCTGACCATGAAGATGGAGGAGGGCATTGAGGTTGCCCGTCGCACCGGGTTCAAGACTGCACTGGTGGTGCCGGGAAGGTATGATGAGAGGATCCACCCTGACATGCAGCGGGCCAACGTTATTGATAATCTAAAATACTGTGCTGATCTTGTCGGGCCTGAGGGTATGACTCTGGTGCTGGAGCCGCTGAATACGCTCCGTGACCATCCGGGACTCTGGCTCACAGGAATGTCCCAGGCATACCAGGTTTGCAAGGCGGTTAACAACCAGGCAGTTAAAATAGTTGACGACCTGTATCACCAGCAGATAACAGAGGGTAACCTGATACCCAACATAGAAGCTTGCTGGGATGAGATAGCTGCCTTTCATGTGGGAGACAACCCGGGGCGTAATGAGCCCACCACAGGTGAGATAAACTTTAAGAATATTTTCAAATACCTGCTCTCGCGTGATTACAAGGGGGTAATATGTATGGAGCACGGATGCAGCGCCAGGGGAGCTGCCGGTGTACGCCGTGTCATAGAAGCTTACCGCGAGTGCGACCCGTTCTGAACTGTAAGAGGAAACTGCAAGCCGCCATTTGACCAGGGAGAAAACAGTCATAAACAATAAGTGGATCAAGGCATCCATCATCGGCACTATATGGGCAGCTGCCGAGATTGTACTCGGCACTTTCCTGCATAACCTGCGTGTCCCCTTCAGCGGCAATATGCTTACCGCTATCGCCCTCATCATCATGATTGCTGTAAGCTACCGCTGGCGCGAACAGGGGCTCTACTGGAGGGCGGGACTGATATGTGCGCTCATGAAGGCAATGTCGCCCAGCGCAATCATCTTCGGACCGATGATCGCCATAATTGCAGAATCAATTCTCCTGGAGCTGTCAGTAAGGATCTTCGGCCGGACAATTCCAGGATATATCCTCGGATCAATGCTGGCAATGTCCTGGAACCTTTTCCAGAAAGTCTTTAACATGATCATCTTTTACGGTGGCAACCTGGTGGAGATCTATTCGGGCATCACCGGTTGGGCAGAGAAGCAGTTGAATCTTAGTTTTGACGCATTCTGGGCACCCCTGATACTGCTTCTGACCCTCTATGCACTGTTCGGAGCTGCAGCCGCAATAGTTGGCATTAACACAGGCCGGAGAATGCTTTCACTCCCTCCGGAGACGACACTGCCTGAGCCGGCGGTAATACACAATCCGGACAGGCGGCGCGACGAACCGTTCAATTATTCCCTGGCGTGGCTGGCAGCCGACATCCTGCTGGTTGCAGGCATGCTGCTGGTGGTTAGCCTTCTGCCGTGGATATGGTGGCTGATCGCGGTTATACCCGTCGTCGCCATCCTGGCGATGAGGTACAAGCGTGCAATGCGGCAGTTGTCAAAGCCCGGCTTCTGGATAACCTTTGTGTTAATTACCATGATGTCTGCCCTGGTCTTCTCATCACTGAAGACAGAAAAAAACAGCCTCTCCGAAGCGATCCTCATCGGGATACAGATGAACTTCAGGGCAGTGATTATCATTGTCGGATTTTCGGCGCTGGGAACGGAGCTGTACAATCCGAAGATCCGTAACCTCTTCAGCAGCACCCGATTCAGGCAGCTTCCACTGGCCCTTGAGCTTTCAGCTGCCAGCCTGCCGACAATGATTGCAGATATGCCTGACCTGAAGACGGTAATACGAAAGCCGGTCTCAATTCTTAACCGAATGATAACCCGTGTGGAGAGGCGTCTTCATGAGGTGAAAGACCGTCCGCTTCTTGAAAAACAGGTGGTTATTGTTACAGGGACCATAGGAGAAGGGAAGACTGCCTGGCTTGCAAAACTGTCAGGCCTGCTCAGGGAGAAAGGGGTAAGGGTAGGCGGCATACTCGCTCTGCGAATAATTGAAGATGGCGTAACCACCGGTTATGATATCTCTGACATAAGCACCGGAGACAGGACACCGTTTCTGAGGCATACGGGCAGTGAGACAATGGGGGTTGAACGGTTCACAATGACCGATGCCGGGTTCATCGCAGGGCGAAATACACTTGATCCATCTAACAACAGGGGCAACGATGTGGTAATAGTGGATGAGGTTGGCCCTCTCGAACTCAGTGGAAGGGGATGGAGCGAAGTAGTGGTCGGATTGTTGCATGATACCAGAGCTATCATGATCATTGCCGTAAGAAAAACCCTCACTGTGGCGGTCATTGAACATTTCGGGATGGAAGGTGCCCTGATACTGGATGTGGCCGGGGCAAATGTGGTCAGTTTCGCAGATGATATTGCAGGTAAAATTCACAATCACAATCATAATGACTGATATTCTTCACATGGACAGTGATGACATGGTACACAAGGGTTATAACTGGATGCTGCCAGCCAGGCACATCAGGAAAAGGTATTCAACTATGTAATGCAGAATAAAGCTGTCATGCCGCGTACAGCACTCAGGTATGCTATTGAGAAAATGACGCCTGATTACCGTGCAGCCAGGATTGCCACAGCAGCCTTTTCAGCAGCTTTTTCAGGCTCAACCAGTTCCGACCTTCCGCCAGGGAAATAAAAGTTCTGCACGTCGATAACCAGCAGTGCATATTCCTTCTGTGCTGCCGCATACTGAAATGCAGTAACCAGGACGATTGAAAGGATGAAACTCTTCATGATGGCTGGATGGTTGATCACCCAAAATTAGTAGCTTTAGCGGGCTTATTTTAATTGCAAAGTATGAAGCTCTCCAAAATCCCCCTCCTTGGCCGGGTGGTAATCGCCATTATCCTTGGAATTTTTGTCGGACAGTTTGCCCCGGTCTGGTTTGCCCGGATTTTTGCTACATTCAACTCGCTGTTTGGCAATTTCCTGTCGTTCATCATTCCGCTTCTCATCATCGGGCTCATCACCCCGGCAATTGGTGAGCTGGGTCACGGGGCCGGGAAATTGCTGGCTCTTACAGCGCTCATAGCTTATATCTCAACCCTGTTCTCGGGCTTATTCACATTCTTTTCCTGCCAGGCGGTATTTCCTCATATCCTTTCCGAAGGAATCGATACCGGGGTGCTGAATGGCATAGAGGAGGTTGCCATAAAGCCATTCTTTACAATTGAGATGCCACCCGTAATGGATGTGATGCCGGCACTGATACTTTCATTCTGCATCGGACTGGGCATTACATTCCTGAAAGGCGACACCTTGCAGAAGGCGTTTCTGGAATTCAGGGAGATTATAACAATGATCATTAAGAACATTATCATCCCGTTTCTGCCTTTCTACATTTTTGGGATGTTTCTTTCGATGTCTGTTTCGGGCCAGGTATATTCTGTGATAGTTCTGTTCCTGAAGGTTATACTGGTAATCTTCATTCTTCACATCCTGTTGCTTTTAATACAGTTCCTGGTTGCAGGAGCCATATCTGGGCGGAACCCCCTGAAAGCGCTGAAGGGCATGTTGCCGGCCTATGCCACCGCGCTGGGCACCTCTTCGTCGGCAGCCACAATCCCTGTTACACTTCAGTGTGCAATCAACAACAAAGTCAATTCAACCATAGCCTCTTTCACTGTACCCCTGTGTGCCACAATCCACCTGGCCGGGAGTACCATGAAAATAACCGGATTCGCACTGGCAATCCAGTACTTTTTCGGGATTCCGGTCGATTTAGCCGCATTCATCGGGTTTATTTTCATGCTGGGTATCATTATGATTGCCGCTCCCGGTGTGCCCGGGGGTGCCATCATGGCTGCAGTTGGTATTCTTCAGAGCATTCTTGGTTTCAACGAGCAGATGATAGGATTGATGATTACGCTTTACATTGCAGTTGACAGCTTCGGAACGGCATGCAATGTGACAGGTGATGGGGCAATTGCCCTGATAGTCGATAAAATATCAGGAAAAAAACTGTCTGCTGCCTGACTGCACTGAAAGGAACATAAAGGAGATCGGTTCCCCTTCAACCAAGCCCGTAAAAAATTGTTTATTTTTCAGAAACGAAAAACAGCATTCAGACCTGATGAATATTCTAAAATACCTGGCCCTGGCGGTTTTTGCCGCAATTACATTTTTCTCCTGCAGCAACCTTAAGCCTGAAAGGGACAAACCATATGTGGTACTGGTCTCGCTCGATGCCTTCAGATGGGATTATGACTCGATTCATGGCACCCCGGTTCTTGATGACATAGCCCGGAAAGGAGTAGTGGCTGAGCGTCTGATCCCCTCATTCCCGACGAAAACCTTCCCGAACCATTATACGATTGCAACAGGTCTTTATCCGGATCATCACGGTCTGGTAAACAACAGCTTTTATGCACCTGATCTTGACATGGTTTACAGGATCGGTGACCGCGCCATGGTCTCCAACGGAGATTTTTACGGGGGCGAACCGATGTGGGTCACCGCCCGCAGGCAGGGGATGAAGTCAGCCTCCTTCTACTGGGTGGGGTCCGAGGCTCCGGTACAAGGGATGCAGCCCGATTACTGGAAGGTGTTTGATGATGAGGTACCCTTCGGCGACCGCGTCGACACGGTAATGCATTGGCTGTCACTGCCTGTGAACAAAAGGCCGCACCTTGTCACACTCTATTTTGAAGAACCTGATGCTGTCAGTCACTCATACGGTCCCGTCTCACCTGAGACAGGTGCAGTTGTAAGGAGCCTCGACAGCCTGCTGGGAGTCCTGCGCACAGGCCTGGCAAAGCTGCCGCACGGCAGGAACATCAATCTGATAGTTCTTTCAGACCACGGGATGACAGAAGTTGATGCCTCACGGTATAACTACATCTTTGACACACTCCCCCAGGCGATGGTGAAGAAGATATTCGGCGGCAATCCCGTCTGGGCTATTGAACCCTTCGAGGGGAAAAGGGACAGTGTGCTTCTCCTGCTGAACATGCAGCGAGGTATGAAGGCATACCGGAAGGAGAACCTGCCTGCACACCTGCATTATGGAACACATCCGCGCATACCTGAGATAGTCCTTGTTGCCAATCCTGGTTGGACGGCAGGACTGAGGGCTGAGCCGGGACGTTATTCGAAGGGTGATCACGGTTATGACTGGAAATGCCGCGACATGCACTCGATTTTCTATGCCGAGGGGCCTGCCTTTAAGAAAGGATTCACTATTGACACACTGTATAATGTTGATATTTATAATATTGTAACCGGAATCCTGGGTTTGGTGCCGGCCCCGAACGACGGCAACCCGGAGCGGATAGCGCCTCTATTCCGGTGACCGGGGAAATTGAGCGGGTCTCATATCTGGTGACCCGGAGCGGTTCTCTCCTCTCTTCAGATAATCTGGGATATTATGCAGATCTCACATCTGCTGACACTGATTATATGTCACCTGTCGTCTGGTGAACGGTGATCAACGAAATCAATATTCCTTCTGATCTTCTCAAAACCTGTCCGCTTTACAGGCGATGACCTGAATATTTTTTTGAACTCATCGGGAGTGAGGCTGAGCCAATCTTTTCTTGTAAGTGAGGTGACGGGAAAATCAGGTATCAGCTCCTTATCTGTATATGGTACTGCCTTTTTATTCCACGGGCATACCTCCTGGCACCGGTCGCAGCCGTAAATGATCCTCTCTGTCTTTCCACGGAATTCTTCGGGTATGCTGCCATCATGTTCTATTGTCAGGTAAGCGATGCAACGGCGGGCATCAATCGTCCTGTCACCGCAAATGGCTCCTGTCGGGCAGGCTTCGACGCATAGATTACAGTCACCGCACCGGTCACGTGCTGAGGCATTGTCATAGAGAAGCTCCGCCGTTGTTACAATCTCACCGAGGAAGAAGAAAGAGCCTATATCCTTATTGATTACCAGACTGTGTTTGCCTCGCCATCCCAGTCCGGCACGGATAGCCCATACTTTTTCGGCCACGGGACCGGCATCACAGAATGCCCGTGATAATGCATCCGGGACCTCTTTTTTAATGATCTTTTGAACGCGGTTCAGTTTTTCTTCTATGACCTGGTGGTAGTCCTTGACACGAGCATAGCGGCTGACGAAGTAGTTATCGGTACCGGCAGAGGGGGCATTGCTGTAGTAACGGAGACCGGCAACTATAACTGATTTTGCTCCTTCCACCAGCGAGGTGATATCGCCTCGCTTCTCCAGGCTTCTCTCTAAGAATCCCATTGAGCCATTCTTCCCGGCTGCAATCCATTCGCCAATATGCTGGCTGTCTTCGTGATGAGGCAGGGCCTGGGCTATTCCTGCAATATCGAAGCCTTCCATCCGAAGGCTTTCGCGGATTTTCCAGGTGAGCGCTATTTTGCGTGCATCGGTCACGGTACGGATT
Organism: Bacteroidales bacterium UBA4070; assembly: GCA_002383485.1. GTDB lineage: Bacteria > Bacteroidota > Bacteroidia > Bacteroidales > VadinHA17 > SR-FBR-E99. The sequence continues at coordinate 68,422 of DFYY01000005.1, forward strand.
TCATGTAGGACTCATTCAGATCCATCGGTCAGTATCCGGATCCGGGAGCACTCTTCCATTACCGGTAAAGGTACATATTTTTAAAGCAGTCCCAGCTCCAGCTTTGCCTCTTCGCTCAGCATGTGCCGGTCCCAAGGCGGGGTGAAGGTGAGCTTGAGGTCACAATCCTTTACCCCTTTGATACCGGCAACCTTGTAACTGACCTCTTCAACGAGATCCTCAGCCATAGGGCAGTTGGGGGCAGTGAGCGTCATGGTTATGTGAGCAATCTGTTCCTCGTCAACCCTGACCTCGTAGATAAGGCCGAGGTCATAGATGTTCACCGGTATCTCGGGGTCAAAAATGCTCTTGAGTACGCCAACAATGCGTGCCTCTGTCTCCTGTATCTCCTGCGTGTTCATGAGTGTTCCTGTTTTGATTTGTATGCAAGGGCATAGAGACGCATCTGTTTCATCATGGCAAGCAGCCCGTTGGAGCGGGTGGGGGAGAGGTTCTCCCTCAGGCCGATTTTCTCTATGAAATAGATATTTGCATCGACTATCTCTGCCGGGGTACGACCCGAAAAGACCCGTACCAGCAGTGCTACTATACCCCTGGTGATCAGCGCATCGCTCTCAGCGGAGAATGTGATAATTCCGTTTTCGAAGGAAGGGAAGAGCCATACCTTGCTCTGGCATCCCTCGATGAGGTATTCCGGGGTTTTGTGCCTCTCATCGAAAGGTGGCAGCGATCTGCCGAGGTCAATGAGATACTCATACCTCTCCATCCAGTCGCCGAACTGGGCGAACTCCTCAATGATCTGATCCTGTATTTCGTTAATAGTCATTATTTTATATCATGCGAACATTTCCGTTACTTTCCTGACGCCCCTGACCAGCGCCTCAATCTCTGCCTCCGTGTTGTAGAAGGCTATCGAAGCCCTTATATTGCCGCTAATTCCAAATCGCTCCATGAGCGGCTGTGCACAGTGTGTTCCCGTTCTGACCGCAATACCCATCTTGTCAAGAATCATGCCGGCGTCATACTGGTGTATCACCCCCGGTAGGAACGAGATCACCGAGACCTTGTGCGGTGCGGTTCCGTAGATTCGCAGGCCCTCAATGGCTGACAATCCGGCAGTTGCCGTGGCAAGGAGGGCCTGTTCTCTTTCAGCAACAGCCTCGCGGCCGAGGGTAGACAGGTAGTCAAGTGCGGCTGCCAGTCCTATGGCACCGGTAAAGTTGGTTGTGCCTGCTTCGAATTTGAACGGAAGCACGCTGTAGGTGGTCTTCTCAAATGTAACGTTTGCCACCATGTCTCCGCCACCCTGGTATGGGGGCAGTTCATTCAGCAGATCCGCCTTGCCGTAAAGCACCCCGATTCCGTTGGGTCCGTATACCTTGTGCCCGGAAAAAACGTAGAAATCGCAGTCCAGATCTGTTACGTCAACCAGGCCGTGCTGTATCCCCTGCGCTCCGTCGATCAGCACCGGGATGCCGTGACGGTGGGCTTCAGCAACAATCTCCTTTACAGGGTTGATGGTTCCGAGCACATTTGAAACATGTGTCACGGCCACAATCCTGGTCCGTTCCGAAAGCAGATTCCTGTATGCTTCAAGGTCAAGAACCCCTTCGTCGGAGAAGGGGATGATTTTCAGCTTCGCCTTTTTGCGTTCGCAGAGCATCTGCCATGGAACGATGTTGGCATGGTGTTCCATGCCGCTGATGACTATCTCATCGCCCTCTCCCACAAATCTCTCCCCGAATGAGAAAGCCACTGCATTTATTGATGCGGTTGTGCCGGCTGTGAAGATGATTTCCTCCCTGGACCGGGCATTTATGAATGCCCTGACTGTTTCGCGGGCTGCCTCGTAGCGGTCAGAAACCAGGTCTGAAAGATAATGCACACCACGGTGGACGTTTGCGTTGGCGGTGCGGTAGAGCTCTTCCATCATGTTGATTACCTGCAGCGGCTTCTGGGTTGTTGCGCCATTGTCAAGATAAATCAGTGGTTTCCCGTGTGCCTTTGTTGATAGGATGGGGAAGTCGGATCGGATCTCTTCTATGCTCTTAGCAAGCTTCATTACTTCGTTCAATTACACTGTATTGCACACGAGGCGCAGCGCGAAAGCTCACCGCGGAGACGCTGCAAAACGAGGTTGTCAATGCGCTCGCGAAGTGCTTCTATGGGGATGTTCTTTATTACATCATGTGCAAACCCGAACATCAGCATCAGTTTTGCCTCCTTAGCGTCTATCCCGCGCGAGCGGAGGTAGAAGAGAGCGTTCTCATCGAGCTGGCCGACGGTTGCACCGTGGCTGCACTTTACGTCATCAGCATAGATCTCCAGCTGCGGTTTGGTATCCATCCGTGCGGTGTCGGACATGATTATACTGTTGCTGCTCTGGAAGGCGTTGGTCTTCTGGGCATCTTTATGCACCATGATACGGCCGTTGAAGGCGCCTGAAGCGTTATCATCCAGTACACCCTTGAAAAGCTGGGTGCTGTTGCAGTTGGGTGCTGCGTGGTCCACCTTTACGAAGTTGGCAATGTGCTGATGCTTGTCGGCCAGGAAGAGGCCGTAGCTGTGTGTCTCGGCATTTTCACCGTTGAGCCGGTGCCATGTGGCATTGCGTACAAGCCCGCCGTGCAGGGTGATGTTATTCGATGAGGCGAAGCTGTCGCGCTCCTGGTGGATAAATGTGTGCGTTATCTTTCCTGAGTCGTTATGCTGGTTCTGCACCCTGATTATCTCGAACCGGGCGTTGCGGCCTACATAGACCTCCGTGACTGTGTTCGTCAGGTAATGCTGTGGCGAGATTGCATGGTCGCAGACCAGAAGCGACATCTGGGCTCCATCCTCAACCACTAACAGGTTACGGTCCTGTGCGAAAATATCCTGTGTGCTGTGGAGCAGGTTGACAATCTGTATCGGTTTGGTATAGACTGTGTTCTTTGGGGCATAGAGGAAGAGCCCGTCAGATGCCAATGCGGTGTTCAGCGGCACCAGCCCGTCGTTTTCGTTCTGTGCATACTTGTTGTAATGTTTCTCCACCAGCGAGGGGAACTGCCTGGCAGCTGCCTTCATGCTGCCGACCCACAATCCACCGGGGAGCATTGCCAGTCCTTCATCTCCCTTTGGTAAGAAACCATTGAGCAGAACCATATTCCATACATCAAGATCCTGCACCTCGCAGTGGAACTTCTCAGCCTCCCTGAAGTCGCCGGGCACGGGCGAGAAGTATTTTTCGTATTTGTAGCCAAACGATTTCTCGAGGTTTGTATACTTGTAGGCTTCGTTTTTCCTGTCGGGAATGCCGAGGCGCAGGAACTCACTGAAGGCTTCTGCACGGTACCTGTTATAGATATCTGGTGATCCCTTCAGGAGACCCTCATCCCTGGTTTCCCAGAGCTCGGTGAGCCTGTTTATTACTTCCGGTCTGTAGTCCATGTCTCTTCGCTGACTTCTGCTTCCTTCCTTATCCAGTCGTATCCTCTCTCCTCAAGCTTGAGAGCCAGTTCGGGGCCGCCTGATTTCACTATCCGGCCGTCATAGAGCACGTGCACGAAATCAGGCACGATATAGTCGAGCAGCCTCTGATAGTGCGTTATTACGATGACCGAGGTGTCGGGCCTGCGTATCTTGTTCACGCCGTTGGCGACGATGCGCAGGGCATCGATGTCAAGTCCTGAGTCGGTCTCATCGAGGAGTGCCAGTCTTGGCTCGAGCATCGCCATCTGGAAGATCTCATTCTTCTTCTTTTCGCCCCCGGAGAAGCCTTCGTTGACGCTCCTGTTTGTCAGGGCCGAGTCAATCTCCACGAGTTCTTTCTTCTCGCGCATCTGGCGCAGGAATTCGGAGGCCGACAGCGGTTCGAGGCCGCGGTGCTTGCGCTGCTCGTTGATTGCTGTCTTCATGAAGTTGACCATGCTGACGCCGGGAATCTCAATGGGGTACTGGAAGGAGAGGAATATACCCTCGCGGGCACGTTCCTCGGGCGACATCTCCAGGAGGTTCTTGCCCTCGAAGGTGACGGTGCCAGCGGTTACTGTGGCTATCTCCCTGCCGGTAAGCACGTTGGCCAGGGTGCTCTTGCCGCTGCCGTTGGGACCCATGATTGCATGGATCTCGCCGGGCTTAACCTCGAGGCTGAGGCCCTTGAGGATCTCTTTATTGTCAATTGAGGCTTTTAAGTCTTTTATCTGTATCAAAAATTCGGTTTGCATGTCTTGTTTGCTGTTGATTCTGTTTTGCCCCTCCTGGAATTATTTACTTAAAGGGTTGTCCATTGGTTTTCCGGGAGGTTATTCTTTACTTTCTTCTGCTGATATTTCAGTTTTTCATTTATTGAACCTGGCTCTTCCGGAGTCTTATCCCACGCTTCCCTCAAGGCTTATCTGCAGCAGTTTCTGCGCTTCCACCGCGAACTCCATCGGGAGCTTGTTGATCACCTCGCGGGCATAGCCGTTGACGATCAGCCCGATTGCATCTTCAGTGGAGATGCCTCTCTGGTTGCAGTAGAAGATCTGGTCCTCGCCGATGCGTGATGTTGTTGCTTCGTGCTCCACGATTGCGGAGGGATTATCCACCTCGATATAGGGGAATGTGTGTGCCCCGCATTTGTCACCCAGCAGGAGCGAGTCGCACTGCGAAAAGTTGCGTGCCCCTTCTGCCTTGCCCAGCACCTTTACAAGACCGCGGTAGCTGTTCTGGCCGAATCCGGCCGAGATGCCCTTGGAGACGATTGTGCTCTTCGTGTTGCGGCCGATGTGTATCATCTTTGTCCCGGTGTCAGCCTGCTGGTAATTGTTTGTGACGGCAACCGAGTAGAATTCGCCGACGGAGTTGTTGCCGCGCAGGATGCATGACGGGTATTTCCATGTGATTGCCGAGCCGGTTTCAACCTGGGTCCATGATATCTTCGAGTTATCTCCCTTGCAGATGCCTCTCTTGGTGACGAAGTTGAATATTCCGCCCTTTCCCTCCTTATCGCCCGGGTACCAGTTCTGAACGGTGCTGTATTTGACCTCGGCGCCGCGCTCTGCCACTATCTCAACTACAGCTGCATGGAGCTGGTTCTCGTCGCGCATCGGCGCTGTGCAGCCCTCGAGGTAACTGACATAGGCATCCTCATCGGCAATCAGGAGGGTACGTTCGAACTGCCCGGTATTGGAGGCGTTGATGCGGAAGTATGTGGAGAGTTCCATCGGGCATCTGACCCCTTTCGGGATATAGCAGAAGGAGCCGTCGGAGAAAACCGCGGAGTTCAGAGTGGCGAAGAAGTTGTCAGTGTAGGGCACCACCGATGCGAGGTATTTCTGCACGAGGCCAGGGTGTTCTTTTACGGCCTCTGAGAAGGAACAGAATATAATACCCATCTCAGCGAGTGTCTCGCGGAAGGTGGTTTTCACCGAGATGGAGTCCATGACGGCATCGACGGCCACGCCGGCGAGGTGTTTCTGTTCCTCGAGGGGTATGCCGAGTTTGTCAAATGTCTTCAGCAGTTCCGGGTCAACATCGCTTAGGCTGTTGAGGCTCTTCTTCTGTTTTGGTGCTGCATAGAAGATAATCTCCTGGTAATCAATCTCTGGTATTCTCAGGTGAGCCCAATTGGGCATTTTCATCGTCTGCCAGTGGCGGAATGCCTTGAGGCGGAACTCAAGCATCCATTCCGGCTCCTCCTTTTTGGCTGAGATGAGTCTTACAACGTCTTCACTGAGGCCTTTGGGGATAACATCGGTTTCTATATCGGTTACGAAGCCGTACTTGTATTCACCTGATGTTACCTCGCCCAGCAGCTTATCCTGATCATTTTCCATATCTGTCTCCTTCAACGGTACATCAACTCAACAAATGGCACCGTTTAAAGTTTGTGCACGTTTTTATAATCGTGCAAAATTAATCAAAAAATGGTGAGACAGACGAGATATCTGAAATGCCTGTTTCTCAGAACGACTCAACCGGTTTTCGTTTTACAGAATCCCGTGATCAACCAAAAATCCTGTCTATTTCTGCTTTTATGTTGTTGTAGGTCTTTAAATAATCATCAAGAGTACCGCCATACGGATCTTTAATTTCCATATTACTCAGGAAACGAATTTTAGATTTAGGTACACCCTGAAGTCTCAGCTTTAAACAGATCTTCTTATCCATAGTTATAAATAAATCTGCTTCATTTATATCTATGGAATATATGGATTTGGACAGGTGATTCGACAGATCAACATTGAGTTTTTTTGCTGCGAGCAGAGCAAATGCAGGCGACATTCTGTTCTCCATTTCTATGAAGCCGAGAGAATCAAAAATGTAATTATTATTAAGGTTCCTGGCATATTCATATGCAAACGGACTTCTGCAAATATTCCCATAACATACAAAGCAGACTTTTTTTAAGTTTTGCAGGGAATGTTTTGTTAAGGGAGTGATTTTAAGTAATTTAGTTCTTAGACTTGTATAAAATACCCTGAACCATCGTTTGATTTCATATAACCAGAGTGCTATGCAAAATTTGGGATCTTCTGTTATGGAATCCTCAAAGTAATGGTTTTTCCTAAAAACCGAAAATAGTAAATCAGCTAACCAGGATATAAAATCTTTAATTCTAAGTTTAAACAGACCTTGAGCTTTTAGCATAAACTCATCATGCAGGAATCTTACAGTTACATTCCGGGGAAAAGTATTTCTCTCAATTGTTTTGTCAAGCACAAAAGAATCAAAAAATAACAAGGGCAGGTTTATACCGGCTCTGACGGATAACTCGGTAGATCCAAAGAAGCGTCCGTTAAACTCCATTAATACAGGCTCGTTATTTGATTTTATTTTAAATTCAAACATACCAACCCCGTTCCAGTTTATTTCTTTGACTATTTTAATAATCCGGTTTTCAATGTTATAGGTTGTTGAAGGTAATGATTCACGTAAGGTACTGACCCCTTTATTCTCTATTAATCGTCTGTGAATGTAGGCGTTCAGTATAACTCCATCCCTGGAAATGAAATTATATCCGATGCCATATCCCTCAATATATTCCTGTATGAGGATTGGAACACAATTGACAGTCTCCCTGACGAAATCGGTTAATTCATTTATATTGCGACAAATATGTACTGAAAAACAAACGAGTTTATTATTAATAATTAACGCTGAACTCACCGGTTTAGCAATAACCGGGAATTCAAATGCATCTAAGTTACAATTGTTGAGATCTTCAATATTCCTGATTAGTATACCTTTAGGGATTACCAGGCCATTCTTTATACCAATATCAAGTAATGCAGACTTGTCTTTTGAATACAAATAAGTTGTATCCGGGTTTAATCCGACAATTTTAACCAGTGATGAAATTGTCTCTTTATAATTCCTGCAGATTTCCAGAGCGCCATCTGTGATTGGTATTAAAGCATCAAAAAAGCAATTACGTAATAATTCAGATAGTCTTATAACGAATAAATCAACATTGTAAGCCGGATCTCCCAGCAGATACGATTTACTGACATATTTTGAATGCCTGGCAGCAACATCGGAAAATAATACAACCTCTGCAATGCAACCGCTTTTGCTCAGGTTTCTTGCGACTGCCAGACCAGCCTTGTTGGTGAAGCCAACCAATAATATCCTGTGTTTATTGTTCACTTAATTAAAGCCTTGGTTTTTAAATGAATAATTGATTAATATAATGTTTGCCTCAAACGTGGTAGTTGAGGAAATACAGTGTCTGTTCAGAATTCTTGAATCGGTTTTATCATCCGGGAATTGATATTTAACGGCCATTTGGTATTTATAGCCAAGCTTTTCGGTGATATCCTTGATTTGCGGGCTATAACTTCCATCTGGGAATGCAATTCCTTTAATTTCTTTATTAATAGCGTTTTGCAACAATTCTTTTGAATTCTTCAAATCTGTCTGAGCATCAGTAAGATCAATATTTGCCAAATTGAAGTGGGCATGACCATGAGAACCAATTTCGACAAGAGGTGATTTAGAGAATCTAATCAGTTCCTCTCTGTTCATAATTTTCCATATTTCTTCAGGAACTGACTTAATTTTATGAGATATGTTATACTTATCAATTAGTTGATTTATGGAACGATCTCTTACCGTGGGTTTGCACGATTTCATAAAATCTGTTAACGATTGTTTTGTTTCAACATCGTGATAATTGATAAATTTCCTGTTCTCAAGTTCAATTATTTCATTTGGATAAAAATGCTTGAGACAAGCAATAATATCAGGCCACAGGGTTCTTATTTCCAATTCTTTGGTGCAAATTCCAGGAATAAAGAAAGTTGCTTTAACGTTATATTTTTCAAGTGATGGAAGAACTATATTTAAGTTGTTCAGGTAACCATCATCAAAAGAGATAGTTAGTGTTCTTTTTTTTGGTTTGTAGCCGCTTTTTTTATATTCAAATGCTTCCGATATGGTGATAATATCAAATTCACGCCTGAAATAGGCCAGGTGTCTTTCAAATTGATCAATTGCAATATGTCTGGGTGAGAAGAAATCACTGTTTTTTAATACAACGCCATGATACATGAGATTAAGTACGGAATGGTTAGTGATGTTTCGAACAATCTTATCACAATTTAAAGCCATTAGTACAGGATAAAGGATTCTTCTGTTGATTTTTTTTATTGTCTGCATGTTGAAAATGCTAAGAAGATGATGGTGATACAGTCATTATTATGATTTAAGCAATAAAAGTATATAATAAAAATTGCAAACGCCGGGTGATCTGCACAATGATATATTCCCGGATGCTTTTGATATGTCCTGTATCATGAGACTGGGTCAATTGGCATGTGCGCTATTTAAGCATCATCGGATTATCTTTTGTTGTTGATAATCAGCGCTCCTATCACTCCCGGTACCCAGCCGGCAAGGGTGAGAAGAAGGATGATCAGGAACGAGCCGCATCCCTTGTCGACAACCGCCAGGGGAGGGAAGAGAATGCATACGAGGACGCGCCAGAAACCCATGGATATTTGCGATTAGCGAAATTCGATTTACGATTATAAGAGTCAATGCCTAAATAACGTTGACTCTTTTTTGATTGATTGATTTTTCTTTTTTTATCTATGATATGATTGATTGTTGATAACGGGAGATAACCGGAAGATTATTTTTTAAAGCCCGGCCCTCTGACGCCTGGACAAATGATCAGATGCCTGGAGGATCTTCAGCTTCAGGTCAGCCGGGTAGTCAGGGTGATCATCAAGGAACTTCTCAACTGTTGCACGTGCCTCCGGTGAATGGTGACCGGCTAGTGTGGTTGATATCCAGCCTCCGGGGAAGAAGATGTCACCGGTGCTCTTTATCTCTTCCAGCAGTTCAAGTGAGGGGAGTATGTAATGCTCAGATCTCTCAGCCACAGAAGGATGATGGAGATATCCGAGCGCCTCAAGTACCCATGGCTCGCGCTCACGGCTGGCCGGGTCACGGAGGCTTTCAAAGAAGGTATCGCGGACCGCTGCATCGGCAGACACTGCAGGTACCACAAAATCAAAACGGGCAAGCCGCTCCTTACCGGCAATCCGTGAGCGCTGCCCGGCAATGATCTGATCAGTCCCGGGGTGACCCTTCAGTGCCAGTGTCAGTGCCAGTGTGCAGAGTTCATCTTCGCTCAGGCTGACGCCGCCGGCAAGAGCATTGACATTGGTCATCTTGCCAATATGTGCTGTGCCGGGAAGCTTCCCGCTTTTCCACAATGCGGCCAGGTAATCAATTCCCTGAGGTGTGACTGTTATATTTCTCAGCGTGCCGAACCAGGACCGTTTTTCAGCAGGGCTCTCGGCTGACTCCATCCTGCCTCTCAGCATTGCCTCTGTCTCCACTGCCCGGGCTGCCCGTTCCTCAGCTGAGAGCCAGTTCCACCATGCCGATGAGAACCTGCCTGACAGGTAATTACGGAGCTGGAGATCAGAGATGACTTGCAGATCCCTTGATGCAGTTGCATGAAAATCGGCTGGGAGTATTACCCCGTTGACGAGGTTTTCATACATATTAATCCATAGTATCCCTTTCAGCAGCGGATCCTTAATATCAGGCAGATGCACTGTCAGGTATTTCGCTGTCAGGCTGTCAAAAAGGAAGGTGCCGTATGCCCTTCCGGAAATGTCCGGGATTATGCATAAAGGCCTTTCAGCGGTAGTGATGTAGGAATCCCGTTCGGCCGGTTCTAGGTCAGCGATGACGGTATCAGACCTGGTTATCACCATTGTCCTCAGCGTCTGAGGCCAGTGTCTCAGAGTCCCAAACGGGTCATCCTCCCGAAATGAGATCCTGTAACTGTCTCCCTCTGTGATGACTGGAGTTATGACCGGCATGCCGGCCTCCCTGACCCACATCCTGCTCCATTCCTCGAGGGGTTTCCGGGATGTCTCTTCCAGTATTGTCACCAGGTCATCCCACCGTGCATTGCCCCAGGAGTATTCCTTCAGGTAGACCTGTAACCCCTTCTTCAGGTTTTCCTCTCCGGCCAGCTGTTCAAGCTGCCGCATCACTATGGGAGCCTTGTTGTAGATGATACCGCCGTAAAGCGATCCGGCATCCTTCATGTTGCCCAGTTCCTGGATTATCGGGTTGGTGCCGCGGGTACGGTCTACCTCATAGGCAACCGGGTAACGCGAGAGTAGGAACCGCAGATCATGGTTTATAGCGGGGAAATCAGGCCCGGCAATCTTGTCTGACATGTAGCCGGCAAACACCTCCTTCAGCCAGACGTCATCGAACCACTTCATCGTAACCAGGTCACCGAACCAGATGTGCGATGTCTCATGGGCTATAAGTGAGGCCCGTGAAAGACGTTCGTTGAGGGTTGGTGAAGCCTCGAGAAACAGGGAGGAGGCCCTGTAAAATATTGACCCCGGATGCTCCATGCCGCTGTACTGGAACGGCGGCAGAAGCACAAAACCGAACTTGTCAAACGGATAGGGTATCTGAGTGTATTCCTCCAGACATTTCAGGGCGCTGTAATGCAGCCGGAAGATCTCTCCGGCGTTGTTCTCAACATAATCGGGGCGGGTCTCACGGTGAAACATCTCCATTTTTACCCCTTCAATCTCCTTCTCCACCACCTCAAACCTGCCTGCGGCGAAAGCAAACAGGTATGTGCTGATGGGTTTGGTCTCGCTGAAGCGAAGGGTGACCCTTCCGTCAGTTGTGTCTGCCGAGATGACAGGATTATTTGACATTGCCCGGTAAGATACCGGGATATCCAGTGCCAGTGTGAAGCGCCCCTTGATGTCAGGCTGATCAAAGCAGGGGAATGCCGTTGAAGCTCTGTCGGGAACGAACAGCGTATATAGATATTCATCGTTCCTGTTCAGCGAGAGGTCCCCGGCACGGAATCCGACCTCCACACGGTTGTAACTTTTTGACAGGAGACTCCTGTCAATCACAATATGACCGTTGGTCATCGCGGCCTCTGCCAGTCGGCCGTTAACGGAGACCGACCTGAGGTGATCTGCAGGAACATTGAAATCGATCACCAGCGGCTCGCGGCCGGAGGTACATTCAAACTCTATCACGGCTGTTCCTTCCACCGGAGTCTGCCTGCATGTGTCAATCGTGAAAACCAGGTTGTATCTCACATCCTTAAGGGTCTCATACCTGTACGTGGCCAGGAGCCTGGTGACTCCGGGGGCGGTGTACTCCGTCCGGTCTGCACGGCCGCAGGACGAAAGTGCCAGGATGGCCAGCACCGGGGCTGCCGCTCTGAACAAAAATGCCGGCAGCAGGTGGAGTGGCCGTTTTGTTTTCATTCGGTTATTAAACTCTTATTTTATTGGTCGAATGGAACTTGCATTAAATTTAATAATCATATCCTTTTAAGTGAGTTCCTGCTCATGCAAGTTTCATAGACCGAAAGATAAAAGAAAAAACTCTGATACTTGCCTGTCAGCTCCCGCCAAAACAGAAATCAATTGACCTTCACGGCTCTGACTTTAGAGACTTTATGGACTTTCGACTCTGCGGACTTGCGACTTTTCTAGCACAGTTCCTGGAACTTCTGCCTGTATGTCAGTGGCTGGGCTATGTTGTGGAATGTCTCCGAGGTTCCGCCGGTGCCAATGATAGTTATGGATCCGAAGTTAAATATCCGGCCCAGGACTGTCTGGTCGACATTCACCGTTTCGATCTTCGATAGGTTCATCTCAAAAGTACGGCGGGCAATGAAGCCCTCCTTGATGACTATACGGCGGTTTGTTATGACGAACTCGGAGAGCCACCGCTTCATCCAGGCATAAATTGTCAGGGTAAAAATCGATTTAAGTGTAAAGAAAATTACCCAGTGGTATTTGGTCTCATAGACCACGTTCTCATCCTTGATGAGATGGCCGTCGACATAGCTTCCCATTATTTTCTTCGTAAGTTAAATATGTAATACAATGGTTTAATGGAACTTGCACATACTGTTATTTTCAAGTACTGTGTCAGCAGTTACTCGTACGGGATTTGATTATCTGCCTGGTGTAACTCAATCGGTTACCTTGACCGGTTTGTCTTCGCTCTGCCATAGCCCGTGCTTGGTACATACGGCCATGGCGCTCAGGTTCATGGAGACATCGGGGGCCACAATGTAATAGTCGACCTCGAAGTGGTTCGGCAGGTGAGAGTTGACGCCGGCTGAGTAGCGTGTCTCTGCCAACAGGGTCTCGCGGTTCCAGAGCTGGATTACACTTATGTAGTGGTCGTCCTCATCAGGATGCGGATACTCATCTCCGAGGCGCACCTTGACGGCGAATTTTTCTCCGCGTTTAACGCTGTCAGGACAGATGACATGAGGCATGTGACGGTCGAGATAGTCGCGCATGACCTCCTTCTCCTCCTTCTCTATGTCAATGGCTTTGAATACTCTTGGCATGATTTTTTGTTTTTATAACAACTATACTGTTCAGTTTGATCGGTTGCTGTGATAAATTTAAGAAGATTTAATATCAATGTTGCATACTGAACTCTTCAAAAGGAATAAAATCGAGGTCTGAGGCCACGACATTCTCCTGCACCTGATCAGGGTTCTTGCCTCCCGGTATGACTGTATGACAGGCAGGGTGTGAGATACAGAACCTCAGGCTTATCTGTGCCATGGTGTGTGGTGCATATTTGTCGAAGAGAGGCTGGTATCCCTGCAGGGACCTCAGGTAGTCAGCCAGCTTCTCCGGCGAGAGGTTGAACCGGCGGTGGTCGTTGTCGCCGAAGGTGGATGTGCTGCTGAATTTTCCCGAGAGGAATCCGAAGAGGAGGGGGATGCGGACAATAACTCCCGTGCCATATTTGAGTGCCACAGGGAAGAGCACCTCCTCGGCCTTGCGTTCGAGCAGGTTATACCTGACCTGGATGACATCCAGGAGTTCATGGTGTCTCTCGAGGATATGTGCCTGTTCGGTCTCCATGAACGACTGCACGCTCCACCCCGCATGTTTTATCTTACCCGCTTTCTTCAGTCGCTCGAGGGCGAGCCACGGCTCGTCGCGTTCGAGGATGTCAAGATCGGGACTGTGCAGCTGGAGGATATCGAGGGCCTCGACGTTAAGGCGCCTGATGCTCTGTTCAGCGGCAAACTCCAGGTGTTTAACCGAGTAATCGCTGTTTGCCGGGGTGATTCTATGCTCCTGTCCGCGGAAGGGATAGAAGTTGTTTCCCGCCTTGGTGGCGATAATGATCCTGTCTTTGTCAGTTCTCTGGTCGAGCACCTCCCTGATCAGTTCCTCGGAGTGGCCGAAGCCGTAGACGTCGGCGGTGTCAATGAATGTCACCCCGGCATCGAGGGCTGCATGAATGGCCTTGCGCGATTTGTCGTCGTCAGTTTTCCCCCAGTCGCGTCCGCTGATACCCCATGCACCGAAGCCGACTGTTGATATGACAGGGCCATTGGCGCCCAGTTTTGTGTATTTCATAGTCTCATGAATTTATGTAAAGATGCAAATCTGGACTTTAATTTCAAATTTTCTTTGAGATGGATGGTGGAATAATGAAGGAAGGGTAAGTTTAAGATGATAGGAATAATGCCGGAGCGGATGCCGGGGAAAATCTTATGGAGCATCTTTTTGGTAAATAAATAAAATAGTTGTATCTTTGCACCCATATTGCGGGGTGGAGCAGTGGCAGCTCGTTGGGCTCATAACCCAAAGGNNCTCCCTCCGCTACTAAAAAAACAGAGTGAGAGTGAAGAGCGAAAGCGATCACACGAGCTCCGTTTTTTTTGAGCCAAAGGCGAAACGCTCTCACACTCCCGCTCACTCTTTACATTTTCCTACAGCGTATATCTCAGGTAATGCTCCAGGAATACATCATACAATCTCAATTTATCGTTATCCTTTATTATCAGTTGCTTTTCAAGGAGCGAATTTACCGCTCTGTGCATGCTGCTGGAGCTACGTATATTTGAGATTTCCATAAAATGTGCGGAATTTGGATTTTCCATCATCCCGGATTTTGCCATCCCCTTGAGAATAGAAAACTGATGCTTTGTCAGTCTCTCCGGCAATTCACTATAGAATACACTTTTTTCCAGAATAAAATCCCTGAACAATACATTAAATTCATTGATACCTGATGGTGCTGTTTCCTGGCTGAAAAGGAAATTTGATATGGCCTGTACATAATAAGTATGTAAATGTGAAATCTCAAGTATGTGATCTACGATCTCAGGTTTCACTTCTCTTTCAGCTTTCTTAAACTGACTGATTATGAATTTATAATAAGCGTTTCGTTCAATTTTCCCTAATGATACCATTCTGGTCGACTGGTAGAAAGGCATTTTGTATTCATTGAATATTTCATTTAACAGGTGCTGCTCACTTCCACTAAACAGAAATACAATATTATTGCTTTGCTGGGTTAATGATCTTAACTTTCCTTCGAAGGGTATTTGATTGTCATATTTCTTAATTTCCTGGAACTCATCTATTGCAAAGAGAATCGAAATATCCAGATGATTAAGAAACTTGAATAATTCTTCCAGGCTTTTAAATTTCTGGTTTCGGTCGTTGTAAATAACATCAACAGATGGCAAACCATCCATCCCAATGCTAACGGATGCACCAATAGATTTTAGCAGGTTTATCAGCTTCTCAGAGAATCTCTGCCTGGCAAATACTTTACTGGAAATTACTCCGTTTACCAGTTCCCTGGTAAATTCCTCTATGCTGCTTGTGCCCCAGATGTCGGCATAAATACAGACAAATTCTTTTTGTAATTTATGAAAAACATGGTGAATTAATGCTGATTTGCCAAGTCGCCTGTGTCCGAAAAGTGTAATATCCTGATTGTTTCTTATTGCTGATATCAGTGTATCAGTTTCGCTTAGCCGGTTGCAGAAATATTGCGGACTTATATAACCTTTAATTAGAAATGGGTTCATAATATCTTTTTTACGAAGATACGTTAATCTTTAAGTTTCGCAATATGCGAAACGCAGAATGTGAAACGCAATATGCGAAAAAAGTATAAATCAGGACTCAGTCGATAGAAAATCAACAACTTTCACCATATCTTGCAATAAATCCAAGTTATATATTTCACTTGTCCCCGCTACTACCAGAAACCCGGTGTAAAATAGTTCATCGGTATTTTTTTAGCCTCCTCAGGAGCTTGCTCCTGTAAGAAGGTGAAAACAAAAAGACCGCGAACGCCGAAGGCAGATTCAGATCCTTTCCTCTGGGCTGATCCCCCCTGAGGATCATGAAAAAATTATTACTCCTCCTGTGACTCCTCTGTCTTCTGAATCCAATGCGTCATATCAATCCTTTTCAAAATCCAGAGCATACTTTATTGCTGCCTCAAATCCCATTTTTCTACCTGCTTCTGCATACTTGGCTGTAAGTTCCTCACCCAGTTCTTTTTTAGCTTTTTCCATGTAAGTATCAATCCAATCATTTCATAATTGAATCAGGCCGTCCAATGTTCCGCCCAGCGATTTTACCTTTTCCCTTGCTGCAGCATCGAGACATACAGATTTAGCCCATCTTAATTGTCCGGAAAGTGCAAATGAAACACCCTGCATATCGCCTGCTGCCAGCCAGATCCATCCATATCTGAGTGCGCTGCGCGATTTGTGTTACGAGATGTCAGATGGAGGCTATTCAAATTGAAAACAAAAAAGCATTTATTGACCTTGATCGATGCATTGGATGTGGCCTGTGTGTTACTACCTGGAAAAAAGAGGCGCTGAGTCTGATGGAAAAAACAAAAAAAACGATCCCTCCAAGGAATGCTGCGATGTTGTACCCGGGCATATTGAGCGGCAAAGTAAGCAAACGAAAGATGATGGGAAATATGTTAAAGTTGCTTACGGGCAACCAACTTTAGAAAAAAAGTGCCCGGAGAAATGAACAACTTTTCAACCGGGCACAGCGTCCAAATAAAAGTAAAAAGAAATCTTATTATTTGAACAGGGAGTAGCTTAACTTGAACTGGAAAGTTATTCCAGGCTCCAGTTTGGTAAAGTACTGGTCGGTCGGGTTAAATGACCTGAAAACAG
>DFYY01000014.1 GCA_002383485.1 Bacteroidales bacterium UBA4070
GTGTGAGAGGTCGGAAAATGAAATAGGAGGAAACCTTTTTCATTTTCCTCCTACTCGATTTTATGACGTTGCTTATAAAAGGGCGTTTCCGTCTGCCAAAGACAGTTACGCGTGTCACTTCAGATCTTCCATGATGCCGTCAATTTTTTCGCCTGTTTCGCGAAGGCGGCGGCGGCATATCTTAATCAGTTCGGCGGCTTTCTTTACATCTTCTGACAGTCTGTCAATATCCGGTTCTCCCTCTTCGATATTTTTGAGTATTTCTTCGATGCCTTTTAGGGCTTCGTTGAACCCGATCTCCTTTTTTGCCATGGTTATCTTTTTTTGATGATTTTTTCAACCTTGCTGCTTGCCGTTCCGTCAGCGAAATGGGTTTTGATTATATCTCCCGGTTCGAGGTCGGCTGCTGACTGAATGATTATACTGTTCCTTGAAGTGAGGGTATATCCCCTTTTAAGCACGCCGGCAGGATCAAGGTGACGCAGTGAGTCTTCGACCCTGTCTGTTGACTCCTTCGCTTTGCGGATAACGCCGAGAGCTGCCCTGCGAAGATTTTCCCGGTGATATGCCAGTTTTTCCTGTTTCACTCTTACTATCAGTCTTGCTGTTGCGGCCGTTCTGTTCTGCAGTGATGAGAGGTGTTCACCGGCAGCATCCAGTGCGCCGGTCACCGATGTCGCAAGTGTCTCCGCCATGCCGATGATCCTGTTCTCGCAATCAAGTGTTCTCTCCGTGATGAATCCGGCAACTGCGGTAGGTGTTTTAAGAGCACGCCATGCTACCATGTCAGTAACCGACTGATCCTTCTCGTGCCCTATTCCGGTAAGCACCGGCAGCGGGAACTGTGTCACATGGTAAGCGATCTCGTAACTGTCAAACCAGCTCAGGTCGGTCGTAGAGCCGCCACCGCGGATAATTGCCACCACATCGAATCTTCCGGGTTCTTCAGCTATCTTGTCAAGTGCTTCTGTGACCGATGCGGCGGTTGTCTCGCCCTGCATGACGGCTTCAAAGAGAACAGGCCGGAAGACATACCCGTATGGATTGTTAATAAGTTGGTTGATGAAATCCTGGTATCCGGCGGCCTTTGATGACGAGACCACAGCTATGTTCCGGGGGTAGGGGGTCATAGGCACACCCCTGTTCATCGTAAGGACTCCCTCGGCAGTGAGTCTTCTTATGATTGCCTCGCGGCGCAGGGCCATATCGCCTGCTGTATAGGCCGGGTCGATTTCGGAGATGTTGAGGCTCAGGCCGTAGAGCTCATGGTATTCCACAGTAGCCCTGAAAAGGATAGTGATACCGGCCCTGAGGGGTATGCCTGTGCTGGCGTTAAAGAAGGTGCTGAGTGATCTGTACTTTGAGGCCCATATTGTAGCCCTGGCCCTGGCGGTGACTCTTCCCCCGGGGGTGTCACTCCCTGTAAGCTCGAGGTAGCAGTGGCCTGCGCTCTGGACCTTCATCTCGGCAATCTCGGCCACTACCCAGAATGAGCCGGGCAGGGCTTCATAGATCTTGTCGCGGATCAGTCCCTGAAGCTCGGTCAGTGATATGCTTCCTTCCCTGTTCATCTGCTTACCCTGATCACCCTAAATCTCTTCTCTGCCTGTAGTGATATGCTTCCTTCCCTGTTCATTTGCTTGCCCTGATCATCCTGAATAACTTCTCTCCCTGTGCTGTTGTCACCTTCAATATGTAGAGTCCCTGGGCGAGATGCCCAAGCCCGTCGAGCCTGAATGACCGCGCAATGTATACAGGAAAATTCTTTTCTGCCATTTTTATGCCACTGGCACCGGTGAGGGTAACGTTGAGGTGTTCAGGCGGTTCATGAAACCAGAGCACAATCTGGTCCGTAAAGGGGTTCGGCCCGGCTGAGACGATTACTTCCGGCCTGAATGTATGTGTCTCCTCCAGCAATCTGAGCGCCTTTATGAAGTCCGGTATTCCGTACCCGTAGAGAGAATCAGGGCTGTTATACCTGTCGCTGCTGCGGTGGAGGACATCGATTATATCAGAAGGGAAGGCAGATGGTACTGCCTGCATCAGGGATGCGCAGAGGCCGCTGATCACCGGGCATGAGAAGGAGGTTCCGCTGCCGCTGTGCCACAGCTCCGGTTCAAACTGTATAGGGATGCCCACTCCGGGGGCAACCACGTCTGGCTTGACCTGGCCATCTGCTGAGTAGCCTGCCGATGAAAAGTCGGAGATTGTCAGGTCCTGCCTCAGTGCGCCTATGCAGAGGACGCTGTCGCCATCAGACGGGGCGATGATGCGTACCCACTCCTTGTTGCGCTCGTTGCCGGCGCTGTTGACGACAAGTATTCCCTTTGATGCTGCCATGTCAGCTCCGCTTGTAATGAAAGGAGTGTTCCCGTCCATGTTGCTGAAGGAGTAATCGAGAGTAGGGTCATCGAAGGTGAAGTATCCGAGCGATGAGGTTATTATGTCAACGCCGGCGCTGTCGGCATATTCCGCGGCGGCAACCCAGTAATCCTCCTCCACGGGGTATTCGGTCTCGTCGTCTTCGGTGCGCAGCAGCAGGTAGTCAGCACCGGGAGCCGTTCCGTTTATGACTCCCGGTAATGATCCGGCAAGGATTGACAGGACCGATGTGCCGTGAGTATGATAGTCATAGACCTGGTCAGTCCCGTTAACGAAGTTGCGGGTAGCGATGATGCCTCCCCTCTGTCTCAGGGGTGCCAGGGACTCGATTGCGTCAGCACCGTCGAAACCGGCGTCAAGGACTGCAATTGTTATCTTTTTACCGGTGAAGCCTGACTGGTGGAGCAGATGACCGTTGAGCGGGATGCGGGGGTCAAATGCGTCAGGACCGGCGCCAGGGGCTGTAATGCCGTACTTGCTGTAGCTCTTTTTGGCAGGATCAGCTGGGTGTCTGACAAGTTGTATGCTGTCAATAAAGTGATACTCTTCATATGCGGCCGGATCCTTTGCTTCGGTTGTTGTAAAAAGTGCCGTGTTGAGCCATTTTGAGGTGCACCTGGGCCTGAAGCCGGATCGTGAAAGGGTAATTATGTGTTGCCTGCTGACTGGAATATCACTATCGGTCAGCACCGGAATACCCTGTTTTTCCCTGCGGCTGATGGCGGCAGGGGAGAGCAGCTCCTCCGGTGTGAAGTCACTTACTGTACTGGTTTTTTCACTGAACCAGATGCGGTAGAACCATAACTGGTCATCTGTGGGATAAACAGGCTGTGCCGTCACCGGCAGGAGGCCGGTGATGAGAGACAGAAGGGCTATGGGTATGACCTTTATTCTCTTCATTTAATGACTGTTCCTGTGATGTCAGTCACTGTGACCCTGCCCTTTTTCTTCTCGAGATCATCGAGGAAACTTGTCTCCTGGTCGGCGAGCTTCGGGTCGGCAGGCACGCCGTCCTTGTATGCTATGATCTGTTTCAGGGAACCATCCTCGTTGAATATCATCCAGTCGCCGGTCCGGCGGTCTTCAAGATACCTGCCTTCATACTGCAGCTTACCGTTCGGGTGGTAGTAAGAGAAGGGGCCTTCGAGTTTCCCGGCCATGAATTCAGCCCTGAGGCATATTGATCCGTCAGGGTAGTACTGGAGCCATTCGCCGCTGCGGTTACCCATATCCCAGGCTACTTTTTCTGCCAGGGTGCTGTCAGCGTAGTATTTGACGGACAGGCCGTGGCGGGTATCATTGTGGTAATACTCCTCGCTGATCAGGTATGGCGGTTGAGTTGCCGACCAGAATCTCCAGAGTCCTTCCTTTTTACGGGCTACATATTTACCTTCGGCAGCTTTTATACCGTCACCGTAGTAAAAGACGGCAGTTGCCTCGTCTTTTCCGGGGGCGTAGGTGAGTTCGGAGAGGAGCACTCCTTCTTCGGTGTATCTCTTAAAGAGACCCACCGGTTTGTCATCTCTGAAGGTCCCCTCATACATGATCTTGCCGTTGGGGTAGTTTTTAACCCAGGGTCCCTGCTTCTTTCCGGAAGCATCAGTCAGGTTCTGAGAGAAAAGGATTAATGGTGCCAGGAAAATAAATATGGTGAATAAATTACGCTTATACATGACATTCAGTTTAATGCAAAAGTAATGAAAAGGTTATTGGTATTTGCAGTGATGTTGATCAGCAAAGGCTCCTCCTTTTGATCCATAAAGTTAATAACCTGTTGAAAACTATTACTTGAAATGCTGTCACAAAGTAAGGGTTTCTGGCATGTACGAAAAATAGGATGTCTTATTAAAACAGATTCAGATGAGTTGTGCAACTGATAGACTATACCGGAAATGGAGCCGGAATACAACCATATAATGCTCTTAAATTCTTGTATAATACAAGAAATGACGCTACGGGCTTTTAGATCTGTGGGTACGGTTAGCCAAAATGCCGCAGATTCATTTTCTGCAATCCATATACCGAGCACTTCTTTTAAACCATCATTTTTTAGCCCTATTACAATGAAAATGCACTTATTGATGTATTTTCCGTTTTGCCTCACTTTCAGCACAATCCCATCCATCCAAATGGTAAAATATACCTTCTCTAATGGGCGGTTTTGCCATTCTTTGACATGTTCAATGATGCGGTTTGTAACATTGGATATTGTGCCTTCGCTGACGTCCACACCGTATATTTCTTTTACCTGTTCGGATATATCAGAGGTAGTCATTCCCCGGCTATATATGCCTATAATAGCTTCCTCAAGCTTATCACTCATGCGTTGTCCTTTGGGGATGAGCTGTGGCTCAAACTCCCCGTTCCTGTCCCTGGGGATGTTCAGAACCATGTCCCCAAGATTGTCTGTCTTGACTTTTTTACTGAAGTATCCATTGCGGCTATTACCACTACCATTTCCTTTTTTGCTGTATTTTTCATAGCCCAGGTGGGCTTCTAATTCAGCCTGTAACATCTCTTCAACCCCTTGTTTAAAAAGGTCATTAAAGAAGGAATGAAAGTCCTCCTTGTTTTTGAACTGTTTAAAAAAGTCCTTTGGAATTGCTTTGTTTGCACTCATAATAAAAGTTTTTAAAGATTTTACAAAGATAGGCACCGCCCTGCGAAATGAAGCGCAGGCGTAGCCGGAGCGAAATGAAGCAGGGCGGTACTATCACATTACTTCTACTCTTATGAGTGTTTACACAATCTTTTTTATACTACCGGAAAAATCAGCAAATAGCTGGAAGATGAGTGTAGAAGAGTTGAATGCAAATGAATCATCGAAGAAGCATCGTTAATGTTTTTTAAAGTCATATCAAAACCAGAAGCTGCATTGTACTACTGGGATAAGGATGGAAGCTACCTGCTTACTGACCATCTGGTATGCGGTGTATAGATGACAAGACTTTTACACAGGCTCTTTAACGGAACGTGAGAACCAGAGAGTAAATGAAAAGAGAAAAGGCC
>DFYY01000031.1 GCA_002383485.1 Bacteroidales bacterium UBA4070
AATTTCTGACCCTCTACGAGGGTCTCAATTTCTGCCCCTTATCTACAATTCTGATAGCTCTACGAGCTATCATTGTCAAACTGCCTCCTGCCTGCTGCCTATTGCCTATTCTCTTGTCTGCCCCATCCCTTCTGACCATGTTGAGTCATACCATGTCCGTACGTCTGTGGCAATCATCCCGGCAAGGTGCGCTGCCTCGATGCCCAGGTCGCCGTCTTCAAACACTTCGCACTCCGCGGGGTCAACGCCCATCAGCTCCGCACACTTAAGGAAGGTCTCCGGATGCGGTTTGTGGTGGGTGACATCGTTGGCAGTGACGATTATGTCAAAGTATTCTCTTATCCCCACGATCTCCAGTGTCTTCTCCACAGCTTCCCGGTGGCCGCCGGTGCCGACTGACATCGGCAGCTTCCCGTGGTATTTCCGAACCAGCGCTATCACCGGCTCAATGGGAGTTACGTTATGCTGGATGGCAAGAAACTCCTCAAGCTTGATGCTCATGATATCTTCCGGAGATACGATGCCGGTCTTACCGTTTATGGCTATCACCTCCTCGGCTATTTTCCATCCGGGGGCACCTGTGTGGGCCTGAAGGAAGGCGGTATCCATTACAATGCCGAATCTGAGGCATGCCTTCTGCCAGGCCTGGTAATGCCAGGGCATTGTATCGGCAAGGGTTCCGTCGAGATCGAAAATTAGGGCTTTAACCCCCTGTGCAATATCGTACATAGGTTTCAGGCATCAGTCAGCAGGTCACGGTCCTGGGATCAGGGCCGAAGATCCCCGGACAGGCTGTAGCTTTTTCGGGAAAATAAATAATTTTATAACTTACAATCATACGGGTATAGCCGTTATTTACCAAGAAACTTTTTCACCTCTCCTGCGATGTTGTCACCCGTGAATCCCAGCTTCTGGTCCAGTACGCCGTAGGCGGCCGAGAAGCCAAAGCTCTCCAGCCCCCATACCTTCCCGGCGGATCCGGCAAAACCGAGCATTGTCACCGGCAGTCCGGCAGTCAGGCAGAAGACCGGTATGCCGGGGGTGATGACACTGTGGCGGTATTTCTCATCCTGCAGGCGGAAGAGGCCTTCGGAGGGTGCGGAGACAATTCTCGAATTAATGCCCTCAGCGGAGAGGAGTGAAGCTGCCTCAACAAGGGTAGCCACTTCTGATCCGCTGGCAACGAGAATAACGTCAGGGTTTCCTTCGGTCTCTGAAACGATATAAGCGCCCCTGGCTGCCATTGCGGCGGCCTCAATCCGGGGCTTCCCGGCTGAAGGCAGTGTTTTGATATTCTGTCGTGAGAGAATCAGTGCGGTGGGAGTAGTCTTGTTCTCAAGCGCCAGTTTCCATGCGATATTTGTCTCTGGTGCATCAGCTGGCCGCAGTACCAGCATGCTGTTTTCCCCGTGGTGGTTTTTAAGATGTTCCATGAGGCGTATCTGTGCCTCCTGCTCCACCGGCTGGTGCGTTGGGCCGTCCTCACCGACACGGAATGCGTCGTGGGTCCAGACATACTTGACCGGCAGCCCCATCAGTGCGGCCAGCCTTACTGCAGGCTTCATATAGTCAGAGAAGACGAAGAAGGTGCCGCATACCGGTATTACACCGCCGTGCAGTGCCATCCCGTTCATCACTGCCGCCATCGTCAGTTCGGAGACGCCGGCATGCAGGAACGCACCGGAGAAATCGCCCTTTACCATCGGCCTGGTCTTTTTCAGGAACCCGTCAGTCTTGTCCGAGTTGGCCAGATCAGCTGATGCCACTATCATATTTGGTATCTTCTCTGCAAAATGGGAGAGAAGCACGGCAGATGCATTACGGGTAGCATCGTTCTCCTTCTGGGTAACCGCATTGAAATCAATGGCCGGAATGGTTCCTTCATAAAAGCTCCTGATCTGATTCGCGGCAGCCGGGTTTTCGGCAGCCCACACATCTCTCTTTTGCCTCCATGCTTCTACGGCGGCAGTTTTAGCGGCAATCACATCCGCGTAAAGGCTCTTAACGTCGCTGAAAATGGTGAATGGGTTTTCAGGGTCTCCTCCGAGATTGGCAACTGACTTCTTAAATGATGCACCGGCATGGGTGACAGGCTGGCCATGAGTTGAGGTCCTGCCCTCGAAGCTGTTTCCGGCTTCATCCACCAGCCCTTTTCCCATCACAGTCCTGCCGATTATCAGGATTGGCTTCTCATTCTCATCGGCCGCAAGGCGAAGAGCACCTCTTATCTGGTCATGGCTGTGGCCGTCGATTTCCATTACGCGCCAGCCCCAGGCCTTGTATTTGGCAGCTGTGTCCTCCGATGTGACTGCCGAGGTCTCCGTTGATAGCTGGATGTCATTTGAATCATAAAACATGACCAGGTTGCTCAGCCCCAGGTGCCCTGCCAGACGGCCCGCTCCCTGTGAGATCTCCTCCTGTATCCCTCCGTCGGAGATATAGGTATAGGTCCTGTGCTCAAAGAGCCTTCCGAACCTGGCTGCCAGAAAACGCTCGGCAATAGCTGCGCCAACGGCCATTGTATGTCCCTGACCAAGCGGACCGGATGTGTTTTCCACGCCCCTCTTCACGTCGAGTTCGGGGTGACCGGGAGTCACGCTGCCCCACTGGCGGAACTGCATGATGTCTTCAATGCTGAAGAGCCCGGTAAATGTCAGCACCGAGTAGAGCATCGGAGACATGTGCCCCGGGTCAAGAAAGAAGCGGTCCCTGTTTATCCACTGCGGATCAGCCGGGTCAAACCGGAGGAATTCCGAAAAGAGAATATGGATGAAATCTGCGCCACCCATGGCTCCGCCGGGGTGGCCGGAGTTGGCCTTCTCGACCATTGCCATTGAAAGAATACGGATATTGTCTGCTGCGCGTTCGTTTACGTTTCTGGTCATGATTGTATAAGCCTTGTTTGTTTAAGGTAAAATTAGAGAAAAAAGTTGAAAAGGCGCCCGGTCAGGCGTTATAGGTTGACGATGCCGTATCGCCTCCCCGGCCAGTCCAGTTTGTGTGGAAGAACTCGCCCTCAGGCTTGTCGACCCGCTGGTATGTATGTGCGCCGAAGTAGTCGCGCTGTGCCTGCAGGAGGTTTGCCGGGAGCCATTCGGAGCGGTAGCTGTCGAACCACGAAAGAGCGGCACTCATTGCCGGAACAGGTATGCCGTCCTTCGCCGCTCCTGATACAATCCGGCGCCAGCTCTCATTGTTCTCCCTGAGTATCTGTGAGAAGTAGCCGTCGAGAATAAGGTTCGCCAGGCCTGGTTCACGCTTAAAGGCTTCGTATATTTTATTGAGGAAAGCTGAACGGATTATGCAGCCTCCTCTCCAGATCATTGCAATCTCGCCGTAGTTGAGATCCCATTTGTACTCGGTGGCCGCGTTCCTCAGAAGGTTGAATCCCTGTGCATATGAGACGATCTTGGAGGCATAGAGTGCCTTCCGGATATCATCAACGAACTGCTTTTTATCCTTTATCGGGCTTTTTGCCGGGTTGCCGAAGAGCGGTGCTGCCACGACACGTTCCTTCTTCATAGAAGAGATGAACCTGGCGAAGACCGACTCCCCTATGAGACTGAGGGGTACCCCGTGCTCCAGCGCACTGACAACAGTCCACTTGCCGGTCCCCTTCTGGCCGGCTGAATCAAGTATCTTTGTGACCATCGGTTTGCCGTCCGTATCATTGTAGCGAAGGATCTCTCCGGTGATCTGGATGAGGTAGGAGTCCAACTCAGCGCGATTCCATTCATCGAAGATGTCAGCCATCTCCTCATAGGTGAATTCTCCCGTGTCAAGCAGCAGGTGGTATGCCTCGCAAATCAACTGCATATCGCCGTATTCGATCCCGTTGTGCGCCATCTTGACGAAGTGGCCGGCGCCGTTGTCACCGATCCAGGTGACGCAGGAGGCTCCGTCATCGGCCCGTGCCGCGATGGAGTGGAAGATATCCTTTACATAAGGCCATGCCTCTTTTGATCCGCCGGGCATCATTGACGGTCCGAGCAACGCACCCTCCTCACCTCCGGAGACGCCGGTGCCAATATATAGAAGCCCCTTGCTCTCCACATATGCCGTTCTCCTGATGGTATCGGGAAAATGAGAGTTGCCGCCTTCAATTATGATATCTCCCTTGTCGAGCAGTGGGATCAGCATATCAATAAAGTCATCCACCGGTTTGCCGGCCTTGACCATCAGCATCACCTTCCTCGGCCTGCTGAGGCTTGAGATGAGTTCCTCAAGCGAGTATGCCGGTATCAGTTTCTTACCCCTGCCCCGTCCGTTAACAAAATTGGATACCTTTTCAGTGGTGCGGTTAAAGACCGCAACGGTATAACCCCTGCTTTCAATGTTGAGCACAAGATTCTCGCCCATCACTGCCAGTCCTATCAGTCCGATATCTGCTTTCATTTCTCTTTACAGTAATATTTAGTTATTCAATTATTTGAAATCCAAGGTCATGCAGGATCTGCCCGGTTTCCGGGCTGCCGGTCCTGACACTGTAGGAGCTGAACTCGCGCCTGATCCTGTAATGATCGCGAAGATACTCGAATTTTTCCATTGCGTTCCTGAACAGCCGATCATCCTCTACGATCGGGTAGGTATGAAAAACCGCCCGTGCAACCAGATCAGGGCTGCTGGTGCCGGCGTCCACAAGGTTTATGACCGGTTCTGCAGGTTGCGGCAGTCCCTCGGGTTGCCATCCGCGCATCGGCAGACCCAGCGCTGCAGCCACAACCCTGACAGAATCTATTGTGGCATTGGCCTTGCCGTCAACCGAATAGCCGGCAATATGCGGAGTGGCTAAATCCGTCAGGGCCACAAGTTCCGGGTCAGTATCAGGCTCTCCCTCCCATACATCAAGTGCGGCACCGCGAAGCGCCCCTTCATTCAGCGCATCGCGCAGAGCGATGTTGTCAACAACCTCGCCGCGCGATGAGTTGATCAGGATTGCATCTCTCTTCATCGCTGACAAAACCTCTCCGTCAACCAGATGGAAGGTTTTGTCCACACCCTCCCGGTTCAGAGGCACATGCAGGGTGATTATATCACAATCTGTCAATAATGTGCGCAGGGGGTGGAACTCAGTTCCACCCCTACCTGCCCCCGCATGCAATTTTGTGCCCTCCTCACGTCTCTGCCTCGGCGGGTCATTGAGCAGGATCCTCATGCCCAGGGCCTGTGCGGCCCGTGCCACCTTCGAACCGACGTTGCCAACACCCACAATCCCGAGTGTCAGTGATGGCAGGTCAAGAGAGTGTTTCTGTGCCAGGAAGAGGAGCAGGGCGGTTATATACTGCATCACGGATCCCGAGTTGCATCCGGGTGCATTGGCCCATCTTATGCCGTGCTGTTCCAGCCAGGAAGTGTCTAAATGATCAAACCCTATTGTGGCAGATGCCACTATCCTTACCCTGCTTCCTTCAAGCAGGTTGGCATTGCATTTTGTGCGGGTGCGCACAATCAACGCATCAGCATCGGCCACCATATGGGCGTCAATGCTGCGGCCTGGGGCGTAAACCACATCTGCCCAGCGCTCGAAGGCGCCCCTTATAAATGGTATCTTATCGTCGATTACTATCTTCATTGTCTTACCTGGCCGCTTTCCAGAGTCCGGTGGCAGGATTGGAGATAAAATAAAACTCCTCGCCGCCGGGAAGCCGGTGGAAGCCTGTCTGCAGACTCTCCGGATTATACTGCTTCAGGAGCATATTAATCTCCCCGTAACCGTAACCCACTGACTCAACCTCTTCACGGCTCAGAAGGCCTGCAGCATATATCACACTGAACCTGTTCTCCGGCGAGCCGTGGATTAGATGCGCGGCAGCGCTCAGGTTCTCCTTAAGGTCATCATTGTATTCTGTGAACGCCAGTATTTCAGCAGTAGTCCTGTAGCCGTATTTCCTTATCAGCCTGTCAATCGCAGGATCCTCACCGAAAGTCCTGACGCCCGGTGCAAGCACCACCAGTTCGCCGTCGTCAGCTATGGCCATACGTGTACGGTAGATGCTCTTGTTGCCCAGCCAGGTGCTCTTGAACTCCTCGGGATCGAGCCATACAACAACCTTTTTCAGCCGTTCAGGCAGGGTGGTGAAGTTGACCTCGCGGGAGAGAGCGGCGGCCTGGCGGAAGCATTCAATATCATCCCCGGCAAAAATGCCCCTGATCTTCAGCCTGCCTTCACTGTCCGGGGCCACCACCGTCAGGATATAGAGAAGAGGCAGCATGGGAGCAGCTATTTCTGAAGCTTTATTAAGTACCGCCCTGACAGGGTTTTCCGTAGTGCCGAGGATGTTCTCAATCCCGTGCACCGCACCTATGAAGTGACTCTTGTTGATAGCCTCACTGCCTCCGCAACCTACAAAGACATTCTTGTTGTAGTTGGCCATCCCGGTCACCTCATGAGGTACAACCTGTCCCACGGAGATGATCAGGTCGTGTCCTCCGGAGGCAAGCAGCCTGTTGACCTGTACGGGATAATCAAAGGTCAGCCGCCCTTCGGTGACCTCAGAGACAAATGAGGAGGGTACCCTGCCAAGTTCCTCTATGTCAGTGCGCCAACGGTGTTCACGGAAGAGCGACGGAGGCACGCTGCCGTACATCCTACTGATCTCGCTTTGCGTCATGGGAACATGTGTCCCAAGCGCCGGCAGGATATCACTCACCCGCTCCCCGAGGTTTTGCCAGAGTAGCTCGGTCAGCATGCCTGCTCCTGAATGAGCCCGGGTTATGTCCGGAGGCAGGATCAGCACCTTCTTCCTGTTGCTGAAACTCTCAAGTATTGTCTCCAGGGCTGCTTTTGCCCTTTCCCTGCCAAATTCCTTTTCAGGGCCGCTTTCAGAGTAGTATATCATATCATATCAATTCATTTTTTTCCATGTTGGTTTTTCAGGCAGTGACTGGCGGAATTCTTCAATAAGCCTGTCCTGGTATTCCCCTCCGTATGTGCCTGACAGAAATCTCTCAAGTGCCTCATCATGAAAGAGTTTCCATGACCTGTTTTCATGTCCCGGCACCACCGGGAAGAAGAGAGCGCCATTATCGGAAGCAGCCCGCAGGTCGCCCGGGGCATCACCTATCATCAGTATCCGTTCAGAAGGATACCTTCCTGTCGCAGCAATTGCAATATGTTCGCTCTTGGTTCCCTGTTCCTGCCCTGCGATGGCCTTTACCCAACCGTTGATTGAATGCTCTTTCCACTCTCTGACAAGCGCCTCGAGAGGTGTCTGGGACACCACAACCGCGTCAGCCACACTGCTCAGTTTTTCTATTGATTTGCGTGCCCATGGAAACGGAGGTGTGTTGCGCAGCCACCGGGCGATGTCTTCGTTTATTGCCAGGGTCCACTCAAGTACCGGTTTGAGGGCAGGGTGGGGGTTGCGGGCACAATATTCCCTGAAAGCCGGATTGCCAAGCCTCGTCTCGTTCTGTATCCATTCGTGCAGAGGCTCCATATCCGGCAGGCTTACGCCCGTCTCCTTCACCTCCGGCCTTTCAGCGAGAAGCTCCATAACCCTGACCAGTGCCGGGAAGCGGTTAATGCCGCGTGTCACTGAGTAGAGGTTAACGAAATCCCACGTCTCACGCACATACTTTGCAATGGCGAAGAGACCGAAGTGCTTCACGGTATTGGGGCAGAAGAACTCCTTGTGCTTCACCTCCATCGTATCGAAAACGCACCCGTCGGAGTCAATGCCGATAAAATATTCCTTTTCCGGTTTGAATTCTTCCAGACTACTCATGTTCTTTCTCCTTGCCGGTTACCTATATTAATACAACCATCAGCCGGTAAAGTTCCCGTCAGACGCCGCTGTATGCGCTGAATCCCCCGTCAATGGGAATAACCACGCCGGTAACGAAGGAGGAGGTTTCAGACAGCAGGTAAAGCATTGTGCCGATAAGCTCTTCCGGTTCCGCATAGCGACCCATGGGAGTAGCTGAGATAATCTTTTTGCCACGGGGAGTCATCTCTCCGGTCTGCTCGTCTGTAAGGAGGAACCGGTTCTGGTTTGTAAGCAGGAACCCGGGGGCGATGGCATTCACCCTCACTCCCGCAGGGGCGAAATGGACTGCCAGCCACTGCGTGAAGTTGTTGATGGCTGCCTTCGCGGCGGAATAGGCAGGAATCTTGGTGAGAGGTCTGTAGGCATTCATCGAGGAGATGTTCAGGATAGCCCCGCTTCCTTTTTTCACCATGTCTTCTGCAAGGATCATGGTCGGCAGTACTGTTCCCTTGAAGTTAAGGTCGAACACCCCGTCAAACCCCTCGATGTCGAGCTCGAAGAAGGAACCGGCCAGATCCCTGTCTTTGCCGATAATCTCCTTTTTAGTGGTTGCAGAGGCCTTGTTTCCCCCGGCGCAGTTAATCAGGATATCGAGTGATCCGAACCTTTCCCTTATCTGGTCACGGGCCCTGATGAGTGACTCCCTGTCGGTGACGTCCGCACCAAGGCTCACAGCCAGTCCGCAATCGGGTCTGGCGGCCATCTCGGCAGCCGTAGCGGCTCCTCTTTCAGGCTTCAGATCGAGGATTATCACTTTAACCCCCGCGCTGCAGAGTCCCTTGACGAGAGTCATTCCTATAATCCCGCTGCCGCCGGTAATGGCAGCCACTTTTCCTCTCAGATCACTGAAATCATTCATCTGGTAAAGTTAACTATTCAATTACTATCGGTTTGTATTTCGGTACAAGCATTTTCATTACTATCCATCCTATCAGGTAAGCCACGGCACAGATGCAGAAGACAATGAAGTATCCTGCCCTGATACCCTCAAACCCGAAGAACTTCATCGGCATTTCAAGATATTGGGCGCCGGCAGCCAGAAATTCTTTGGTCATTACCTCAGCCTTGCCGTTGATCAGCGTTGTACCTGATGAAAAATCAAACAGGGCACCGGAGCCCTTGTTGATGATAAAAGCTCCTATTCCGCCTGCCATACCGCCTATCCCGGTTATAGTTGCGATGGCCGATTTGGGGAACATGTCCCCGATAGTGGAGAAGAGGTTGGCTGACCATGCCTGGTGAGCAGCGCCGGCTATACCGATTATTATTACCGGGAACCAGTAAGAGGTGTGTCCGAGAGGCTGGGCAAGCAGTGCCAGCAGCGGGAAGAAGGCAAAGATCAGCATGGCACGCATACGGCCAGCATACGGGTTCATCCCGAGTTTGTCCACAAAGTATTTAGGCAGCCATCCGCCTATGATGGAGAGCATCACGATGGCATAAAGGACGAAAATCAGGGTTTTTGCCATGGTGGTGTCAGATGTCAGCCCATAGACATCGCTCAGGTAGGCAGGTGTCCAGAAAAGATAGAACCACCAGACACCGTCAGTCATGAACTTGCCGAAGGCGAATGCCCATGTCTGCCGGAATTTGAAAGCCTGAAGGAAGGGAATCTTCTTTTCCTTTACCTCCACATTATTGTTTGCCTTTGTCTCCGCAATTGTATCCTGATTGATGTAATCAAGTTCAGCCTTATTGACAAGCGGATGTACGTGAGGCTTTTTGTACATGAATATCCAGAAGCCCATCCATATGAATCCTATTGCCCCGATAACGAGGAATGCCATCTCCCAGCCCCATTTTGCTGCTATCACAGGAACCGAGATCGGTGCAATGAGGGCTCCTACCTGGGCGCCGGAGTTGAAAATGCTCGTGGAAAAAGCGCGGTCTTTCTTCGGAAAAAACTCCGCCGTGGTCTTGATTGCAGCCGGGAAATTGCCCGCCTCCCCGAGGGCAAGAACGAAGCGCGCAAAAATAAACAGCGTCACGCTGACTGACGTAACCAAACCGATGTCATCAACGGTGCCGATAATTTTGCGTGCCTCTTCAAACCCGACAAGCCATTTACCGGCAGTGATTCCTGAAGTTGCTATCCCGCAAAAGGCGTGAAGAACGGCTCCAACCGACCAGACACCTATTGCCCAGAGAAACCCCTTCTTGGTGTCTATCCAGTCGACGAACCTCCCGGCAAAAAGGAGGCAGACGGCATAGAAGATTGAGAAGAGCCCGGTGATTGTGCCGTAGTCATTGTTTGTCCAGTGAAACTCAGGTGCAATGAAATCCTTCCAGGTAAGTGACAGTACCTGGCGGTCCATGTAGTTTATGGCTACCGAAAAGAACAGCAGCGAGGTGATGGCCCACCTGTAGTTTGTCATCTTCGAATCTGCGGCAGTTTGCGACATAGTGCTTTTTTCGAGGGTTAATACTTGTATTATGATCCGGCGTCAGCCGGGCTCTGATCTGCATATCAGGCTTGTCTCATTCTTATTTTTCTTATGATGTCAAGGGTGTTTTTTACGGTGTCCGCCAGCGAATGCCAGTCACCTGCCTTCACTGCCTTGTCGGTAATCAGTGCAGATCCCATCCCCACGCAGGTCACTCCGGCGGCAAACCATTTTTCAAGGTTCTCTTCCGAAGGATCGACTCCGCCGGTTGGCATGATGCTGGTCCACGGGCAGGGACCTTTGACCGCCCTGACAAATGAGGGTCCTCCCACGGCGCTGCCGGGGAAGATTTTAACTATCTCGGCGCCAAGCTCTTCGGCCTGTGATATTTCGGTGAGCGTACCGCAACCCGGTATCCACAGAACTTTTCGCCTGTTGCAAATACGGGCCACCTCGGGGTTAAGAACAGGGGATACGATGAAGTCAACCCCCATCTGCATGAAAATGGCAGCAGTGGGTGCATCAGAGACTGATCCTGCCCCGATCATCATATCCGGGTACTCACTCCGAGCCCATTTTCTTATCTCCCCAAAGACCTCATGGGCAAAATCGCCACGGTTGGTAAATTCAAATACCCTGGCACCTCCGGCATGACACGCAGCTATAACCTTTCTGCACTTCTCAGGATCCGGGTGGTAGAACAGGGGAACCAGCCCCGTCTCCTCCATCGCCAGTGCGACATTGATGCGTCTGAAACCTGACATCTTGAATTCTTTTTGATCAGAAACCGAAATAGTTCTTTGCGTTGTAATAGGAGATCATCTCAGCCATTTTACCTATTGTTTCAATCTCCGATGCAGGGAGTTTTCCTCTGTCAACATCCTCACCCAGCATGTTGCAGAGAATCCTGCGGAAGTATTCATGCCTGGGATAGGAGATAAAGCTGCGTGAGTCGGTGAGCATCCCCACGAACCTGCTCAGAAGACCCATCAGTGACAGGGTATTAAGCTGGTTGATCATTCCCGTCTCCTGGTCAAGGAACCACCATCCGGCCCCAAACTGTATCTTTCCGGGGACGGAGCCGTCCTGAAAGTTGCCGATCATGGTGGCTATCAGTTCGTTGTCCCGTGGATTGAGGTTGTACAGGATGGTTTTGGCGAGGTTGCCTCCGGCATCGAGCCGGTCAAGGAACCTTGACAGTGTTCTGGCCACGGTGAAGTCACCAATTGAGTCGTAACCCGTGTCAGGTCCAAGCTGTGAAAACATGCGGCTGTTGTTGTTGCGCATGGCCCCGTAGTGAAACTGCTGTACCCACCCTTTTTCAGCATCCATAAGGGCCAGCTCATAGAGCATCGCTGACTTGAACTTTGCCGTCTCTTCAGGCATCAGCCGGGTCCCGGCAAGTACTTTCTGCAGTATAGCACCAACCTCCTTTTCAGTGTAGTCGTCTGCATAGAACTGTTCAATGCCGTGGTCACTGACAACGCAACCGGCATCGGCGAAATAACCGTGCCTGACACGAAGCGCTTCAATCAGTGATGCAAATCCCCTGATCTCGGTGCCCGATACCTCTTCGAGTTTGCCGATGTATTCTGTGAATTTCACAGGGTCTTCGGGTGACATTGCCCTGTCGGGCCGCCATGCAGGCAGCACTTTTACATCAAATCCTCCATCCCTGATTGCCCTGTGGTGTTCAAGGCTGTCAACGGGGTCGTCCGTTGTACATATCACTTCGACATTGAACTTTTTAATCAGTCCCCGGGCAGAGTACTCCGGCTGCTGAAGGAGGGCGGTGCACTCTTCCCAAATCTCCGGTGCCGTTGATGGATTGAGCAGCCGGCCTATGCCGAAAACCCTTTTGAGCTCCAGGTGGGTCCATGCATAGAGCGGATTACGCATGGTCATGGGTACCGTCTCAGCCCATCGGTCATATTTTTCACGGAAGGAGGTCTCCTTTCCCGTGATATATCTCTCGTTTATCCCGTTGGTTCTCATTGCCCGCCACTTGTAGTGGTCGCCCTCCAGCCAGAGCTCGCCCAGGTCCTCAAACCGCCTGTCTGTGGCAATGGCTTCAGGGCTGAGGTGGCAGTGGTAGTCAATTATCGGGAATCCCTCGGAATGTTCGTGATAGATCCTGCGTGCTGTCTCACCCTGCAGCAGGAAATCTTCGTTTATAAACTCTTTCATAGGGTCTGTAGTGTAGATTACTTGACGGTAAAGAGGCGGATGATATGCCTCCTGTAGATATTCTCCCACACGCAGGTTGAGATTATATGCTCATTTTCCCTGAGGGCATCGGTATAGTCACTGCCCATCTCGGCAGCTACCTTATATCCCACGTGGATGAGCTGGCGGAAGCTGGGGTTGTAGTCCGGGTCACCGGGTACATGCCTCAGGGTGGCGGCCAGTTTCAGTGTGTCCCATTTATCAACAGTATCCGGATCAGGGAGCCTTTCAGGTCGTATGTCAATAACTGTTGCATACGGGCCGCATAACTCCTCGCGACGTTCATAAGCCTTACGGTAGATCTCTTTCGCAATTTCAAGACCACGGCCGCCTGAGAGGGCCAGACCGATTACTTCCTCGAGCCAGGTGGTGCCTGCGGTTTTGAGATGAAGGCCGCAGTTGTGTTTCCTGATCAGGCTTCCGATCACGGGGTAAATTGAAAACTTGTCGCTGCCCGAGTGCACGCTCAGCTTAAGCCCTGACGGAAGTCCGTACTTCTCAACAGCGTACCGTATGACGAGGATATCTTCCTCGAACTCTTTCGCAAAGCGCTCCAAATCACCTTCGTAATCGACGCCCTTGTTGAAACGGCCTGTAAACTTCGGAGCGATTGTCTGCACCGGCACTTTCAGGTCTGCCAGGGCCTTGAGGATGAAGAGCAGGTCAAGTGGCTTCTGCGGCTGGTCAACCTCATCCATCGATACCTCGGTGACGAAGTTGTCTTCGCCCTTTTTTGAGGCTATATGACTGTAGATGGCGGCAGCCTCATTGACGGCAAACAGGAACTTGGAGGCAAACTCCCTGATGTAATCTTCAGTGATCACGAATTTGCTTCCAATGCCTGGTATCTGCAGCTCTCCGCAGTAGGAGCGGTGCCCCTCCACAAAGCCCTCAATGTCCGTATCAGCTGCCCTGCGGCCGATGAAATCAGCCACATCAAGCGTAAAGAAATCAGAATGGTCAATGAACCGGTCAACTGTAGTAATGTTGATGTGATCCGCATCAACGAAGTATGGCCCGGGGTACTTCATCGCCTTCACTGCTGCGTCTGCTTCGGCCCTTACGTCAGCCGGCCCGGAATGGACAATGTTGTGTTCCCGGTTTGATTTGTTCCATACCGGAATCACCTCGATCCCGAGCTCTGTGGCGGCCTGCATGAGGGCTTCGAGCTGCGCCTTGCCCTGGTGTGAGAACCTGTCACCTATCCCGAAGGAGTATTTCCCCGGCTCTTTCATCTCCTTATGTTTTTATTGGTTTTCTGCTTTGACGGAAAAATAGCAATAAAAAACTAAATTCGTACTTTAAATGCCAATTAAAATCATGTCCATGAGAAGGTTCGCAATCATAGTCATATTGGCCTTGCAATCGGTTGCCATGATTGGTCAGCCGAGGCACATCACGGTAGCTGCTGACGGCACTGGTGAATTCACCTCCGTCCAGGAGGCAGTCAACTCCATAAGGGCCTATATGTCTGATACTACGTACATGATTGTAAGGGCTGGCGTATACCGTGAAAAGATAGTCATACCCTCCTGGGTGACTAACCTCTTCATGAAGGGTGAAGGTGCGGAAAAGACAGTCATCACCTGGAACGACTATGCCGGTCTCAACAATATGGGTACATTCCGTACCTACACCATATGGATCCAGGGGTCGGGGTTCACGGCAGAGGATATCACCTTTGAGAACAGTGCCGGACCGGTGGGGCAAGCGGTAGCTGTGCACGCCGACGGCGACAGGGCTGTATTCCGCCGCTGCAGGCTTCTTGGTAACCAGGACACGCTTCTCACCGCCAACCAGGAGAGCAGACAATATTACGAGGATTGTTATATTGAGGGGACCACTGATTTTATCTTCGGTCCCGCCACTGCCTGGTTTGAGAGGTGTCATATTCACAGCAAGAAGAATTCTTATGTCACCGCAGCCTCTACCGTAGAGGACCATGCGTTCGGTTACGTCTTCAACCGGTGCAAGCTCACGGCGGCGGAGGGAATTGACAGGGTGTACCTCGGCAGGCCGTGGCGGCCTTTTGCTGCAACACTCTTCATGAGGTGCGAGCTTGGCAATCACATTCTCCAGGAGGGATGGCATAACTGGGATAACCCTGCCAATGAGCTGACCGCCCGTTATGCCGAGTTCCGGAACACCGGCCCCGGGGCAAGCCCGGGCACCCGTGTCCCGTGGAGCCGTCAGCTCAGCAGGCGGGAAGCAAAACGGTTTAAACCTGAAATTGTATTTGCCCGAAGCGACGGCTGGAATCCTGTCAGATAACACTCAGATTTTCAGTTTTTCCCCGTTAACAAACACTTTTTTCAGTTTTACTCCTTCAGCCCCGGTGACAGAGGCGCCTTCCTGCACACCGTTAAAGCTGCAGTTTCTGAGGGTTATGTCTGAAACATTAACAGCACCGTCGAGACCTATGATGTAAATACCATATTGACTCTCGCATGATGTGACATTTTCAAGGGTCACATCCCTGACAAAGGGCGGGAAGTTCCTGTCGCACTCCTCGCCCGGTTCATACATCAGGTTGATCTTAAGCACAGCCTCGGAGCATTTGCCTACCGTAACATTCCGTACATTGACGTTTTCAACCACTCCTCCCCGGCAGTCTGAAGTCTTGATCCTGATGACCCTCAGCAGTTCCGGGCTATCCATCTCGCAGTCCTCCACGAAGAGGTTCGAGAAGCCTCCTGAGATCTCACTCCCGATCACCACCCCTCCGTGGCCGTCAGCCATCCTGCATTTGCGAACAATTATATTCTGTGACGGGATTGACCATCTCCTGCCGTCATTGTTACGTCCTGACTTGATTGCAATGCAGTCGTCACCCGTGTCGAAATAACAGTCTTCAATAAGTACTCCGTTGCATGACTCAGGGTCACAGCCGTCTGAGTTCGGACCTGCACTGACTATAGTGACGCCCCTGAGGATCAAGTTATCCGTCCTCACCGGGTGGATCACCCAGAAGGGGGAGTTTTTCAGTGTAAGGTCTTCGATCAGTACGGTGTTGCAGTTGTTGAAGTTGACAAGCTGAGGCCGGAGGGCTCCTTCCAGCCCGAAACGGCGTTCTTCCACAGGTGTCTGGTTCTGCTCAAACGCAAGCAGTTGCTTTCTGCCGGCGAGTTTCTGGTTGTTCATGCCCTCTTTCCAGCCATAGTCGGGGTTTCCGTTCATCCACCACCAGGCCTCATCCGATGCCTGGCCGTCAATGGTGCCTTTGCCTGAAAGAGCAATGTTGGTGGCATCCATGGCATAGATCAACGGGTGAATATTGTAGCAATCCATGCCTTCCCACCGTGTCAGGACAGGGGGGAGGTATTGCTGATAATCCGTTGTAAAGAGCAATGTGGCATTCCCGGTTACATGAAGATTAACATTGCTCATCAGGGTAATAGGGCCGGTGAGCCAGGTTCCGGCGGGGACATAAACCACGCCTCCTCCTCTGCTGTGACAACTCATGATGGCTGCCTCAATTGCTTTGGTGTTGAGGATGGAAGTGTCATTGGCAACCGCTCCGAAGTCAGATATGTTGAACGTGTCGGGAGGGAAGGAGGTCAGGGTGATCGAATGTTCAATCTCCGCGGCCATCTTCCATTTGTCACCTTCAGCACAGGAAGGCAGGACGGTCACGAGGAAGATAATGAAAGAGGGCAGGATACGTGTCATGGTCAGCAGCCTTTTATTTCGTAAAATCAAAGATATGGTCGCAGCATGCAGCGGGGGTATACTTTTTTGGCAAAAGGGTGGATAATTTGGAAAGGTGGTGGGGTGGGGGCGCCTGCTTTACAATTCTTAATGGCCATTAGCCGATGAATTCAGTTTTTGGATTGACTGCCTTTCTCCGATATCATCTCGTATTCCAGGCTGGCCATGATGAATGGTCCGACCCCCTTGGGATCATTGTCACGGATAATCTCACCTATATAATATTCGTAGGATCCGTCACGGTAGGGGTCACCGCCGAGCCCGGCCACACCGCAGATGTTTTTCATGGTGACCAGCCCGTCAGGCCCGGTGACGATAAAATTATCAATCAAACCCTGATAAGCCTTCTGAGCCGTGGCCAGGTATTTCGTATCAATGTACCCCATCCGGACTCCCTTGAATATAGAGTATGCAAACATTGCCGTGCATGAGGTCTCTATATAGTTGCCCTCATCACCCGAACGGTCAAGCACCTGGTACCAGCCACCGGTTTCGGGATCCTGGATCCCGGTAAGTTTCCCTGCCATCCGGTTCAGGATATCAATCAGCTGATCCCTGCCGGTCTGTTCTTCAGGCAGGAAGTCAAGTACATCCACTATCGCCATCGAAAACCATCCCATGGCACGGCCCCAGGCATGAGGCGACTGACCGGTAACGCTGTCAGCCCATGCCATCTGGCGTGATGCGTCAAAGGCGTGCCTGTATAGCCCGGTGGCAGGGTCATAGGTATGAGCTGCAACAATCAGGAACTGGTTGACTACATCGCGGAAATCCTGCGGGCGGTCATACTTCATGGCATACTCCGCATAAAATGGTGCTCCCATATAGAGTCCGTCAAGCCACATCTGGTCAGGATAAATCTTCTTGTGCCAGAAGCCTCCTTCAGCAATGCGGGGCTGTGACTCAAGCTGGTCCCTCAGAGTGTGGATAACCTTCTCATAGCGCGGGTCTTTTGTGCGCTCATACAGCAGGAACATCATCTTGCCGGGATTAACCTGGTCAATGTTGTAGTTTTCCATTTTGTATTTGTAGATGACCCCCTCTGAATCAATGAGCGAATCGGCGTAACCCTTCGCATATTCATAGTAACGTTCGTCTTTCGTAGCTTCATTGAGTCTCATGAAGGCAAGGCCCATCAGCCCCTGGGTGTAGTTCCACTTCTTTTCCTTAACAAAATCGACCATCCAGAGCGACGGGTTGCGTATCATCTCGGACTCGGCCATTCTGACCGACCATAGATGTGATTTGAGGCCGCGGTTAATATTGCTTCCGCAGGAGAAGGCCAGCATCACAGCAACCAGCCCTGCAACAATGATTATTGATTTATTTTTCATATGACTTATTTTCCCGGGTTCAGGTCTGTTTCTGTTTTGCATTTTTGTCACGGTATTCCGAGGGGGTGACCCCGAACCTTTGTTTGAATATTCTTGAGAAGTATCGCGGGTCATTGCATCCAACCATGTATGTCACCTGGGAAATCGTATACTCGCCTGACTCGATCAGCTGTGCCGCCCGCTTCACCCGCACCTCCCTGATGAACTCGATGGGGGCAAGCCCGGTGAGGCTCTTCAGCTTCTTGAAGAAGACAGATCTTCCTATGCCGATCTTTGAAACGAGTTCATCGACGGTGAGGTCGGAATTGTCTATATTCTTTTCCATCACCTCCATGAGATTCTTCATCAGCTTATCGTCATACGATTCCACAAGCGGTTCGGAAGGGTTTATCTCATAGGATTTACCGGCATTTGCCTGCGGGTAATCAGCGAGTGATGAGAGAAACAGTTCCTGCAGCTTCCTGCGTTGCTGCAGGATGTTCTCCACCCTTGCCCTGAGGTAAGTGGAGCTGAAGGGTTTGGTGATGAAGTCATCGGCACCTCTCTTCAGGGCCTCGACCTGTGTATCGAGGTCGGTTTTGGCTGTAAGTACCACCACCGGGATATGTGATGTTGTGGTTTCCTGCTTTATCCGGCGGGCCAGCTCGAGGCCGTCCATCTCCGGCATCATCAGGTCAGTAATGATGATGTCAGGGAGCTGGCTCCGGGCTATCTCAAATCCCTCGATGCCGTTTCCGGCCTCGATGACATGGTATCCGTCAGAGAGTATGATTTTTATAAAGCTGCGCAATTCTTCATTGTCCTCTACAAAGAGCAGAACGGGCTCGTCGTCGTCATGACCTTCACCCTCGGCCTCTTCATCCTCTTTCTGCATTGCAGATGCCGGGCGTCGCGACCTGAGCGAGCTTTGTCCGTCAG
>DFYY01000029.1 GCA_002383485.1 Bacteroidales bacterium UBA4070
GCCCATGCCGGGCGCACATCAAAAAGGGGTGCCGGTTAGCACCCCTGAAACTTTTACTTCAGGCCTTTTGTAAGAGCCGGAGCATCCAGCTGTTTCTTATCAGGCGCCATCACTCTGTCAAAATCAAAATCCCGGAAATAATGTATTCTGAGAAATTTAACAATAATATACGCAAGATCGGAAACCAATTTATCGCGTTTTGACATATCTCTTCTCAGCTCCTCATCAAGTTCAATTTGAATCCCGTCTATTGTTCCCCCCTGAGATGAACCATGACGGGTTATGTTATAACCACCGCTAAAATAAGGCTCATCGCGACCCGGAAACGGGATTGCAGGACTTGGGACAGCAGGGTAACCCATCTGTTCAAGCAAACTTCCAAAACTGTCGTCACCTCTTATAAGCTGTGAAAATGATAATCTATTTAAATTACTGTT
Organism: Bacteroidales bacterium UBA4070; assembly: GCA_002383485.1. Lineage (GTDB taxonomy): Bacteria > Bacteroidota > Bacteroidia > Bacteroidales > VadinHA17 > SR-FBR-E99. Next base: position 438 of record DFYY01000029.1, read on the forward strand.
AACCAGGCTTCTGATACTGGTGTATTCTACAAACGAGTCCAAGTCCAGAAGTTCATCATCAAGTTGTAACTCCTCATTACTTAACAGGTAACCCAATTCTGTCCTTTTAATAAGATGACGGTGTCCATGAAGATCTATATACAATCCTTTCCCAAACTTTTCCTGCACCTCTGCGCATGTGCTGTCAATAAAACTATGGAACTGTTGCCATGCCAGTGCTGCATTCTTATCACCATCTGCTGCTTCTTCAATATTCCGGTTTGGATCCAGCCTTGTACGGTGCAGATTATTGATGATGACATACGGATAGTGACCAGTTTGTCTGTATATCTCATCCCTTATTCCCAATCCTATTTCAAGGGTAAAGATGTCCTGATTCTTGGCACAATTGATACATGGCCTCTCGGGAACCTCATCGGGCATCATATATCCGCCGTGCGGAATGGAAATAACCAGTGGCATATTACCAGGTAAAAAGCCAATGTATCCATTTGTTCCTCCAATTATACCTGCAGTTGGTTTCTCCTGAACTTCAAGAAACGGAACCATCGATAGCAAAAACAACAGGAGCAAGTACATGATAGTCTATTTATTCTTTGATATTACCATCATTATTATTTACCCGATAAACCATGTGATGTCATTTTCATGCGATGATAAATCGTAATGAGTAACAGAAATGAGAAATTTCTGTTTCTTATAATGCCTGCACCTCAGTTCAAAAAACAGGCCAATATATATTAAGGATCGCCTTTTATGAATCCAATGGCTCTGTTCTTCTATTCTTTACTTGTCATCTGCTTTAAAGTCAATGCAAACGATCCCAAATGTGAAAAAAGAAAAAAGATCCCGGGTAAGCCGCTATCGCCTCATACCATGACTGACATGGGCTGAATTCACTCATCCATGTGGGCTGATTCATCTCCAATTACATATTATCTAAATTCAAATCATTCATATAATATTAATATTCAAATACATAGAATGATGGCATGGCTTTTGAATTTAGAATAACATCTATCCGGATTTCTATGAGTATTGAGTTGATCATTTTCATTTGCATGCTTACAACTTTTGCGTTAAGCATATTTCTTTTCAAGCTACCCGCAGGAGTTTCTCTGATGCTGGCGGCTATTGTGGGAGCTCTCATTGGGGGGCAGGGTTTACCGGTACGGCATCTGGTAGAGGGCGGATTTGGTTTTCTTGAGGCTATACTGATTATCTCAACGGCAATGATTTTCATGCAGGTGATGCAGGAGACCGGGGCTCTTGCCGGGGTAAGCAGAGGTATCCTGAGGCTTTTCTATCGCCAGCCAACTCTACTGATAATCGTCATCACCCTTTTTGTCATGTTCCCTGGTATGCTTACCGGTTTGTCGTCAACATGCATACTGACTACCGGGGCCCTGGTTGCGCCTATATTGATAAACATCGGGATGCAGAGGCTGGCTGTCGGTGCCCTGATAGCTATGGCTGCTGTTTTCGGTGAGGTAGCACCCCCCATCAGCATTCCGGTGATGATAATCGGCGGCGGTGTTGACATGCCCTATATCGGGTTTGGCCTCCCCCTGCTGCTCGTCTCTTTGCCTCCTGCCCTAATCACGGCACTATATTTCAGGTTCAGGTATCTTCCCGATTACAATGTTGCAAAAGTGAAGGTATACCTTGATTCTACCGGCGGGGAAAAATATGGTTTCAGACTTTATATACCGATCATCTACGTCATTCTCTATATGATTGGGGAGATACGGTTTCATGAATTTGTACCCCATCTCGGTGTGCCGCTTATTTTCATTATAGGAACCGTTCTGGGGCTGTTGACAAAGAGAGGTGTAAAGTTGATTGATGTATCACGAACAGCCCTGAGGAGTGCAATGCCCGTCATGGCGATACTTGTTGGCGTCGGGATGTTCCTGCAGATACTGGCCCTGACCGGTGTCCGTGGTTACCTCGCTGTTACAGCCCTCGGCCTGCCGGAGGGGATTAGATATCTGGCAGCAGGACTGATGCCTTTCATGGGGTCAGCCTACGGATCAGCATCTATCATCGGTGTACCGCTGGTCTATGTTTTCATCGGCAAGAGCACCCTTGTAGTGACGGCAGTGCTGGTGCTGATGGCTGCAATGGGAGACCTGATGCCTCCTCCTGCCCTGCTCTGTGCTTACTCATCGCAGATCATTGATGAACCAAATCATTTCAGGATACTGAAAAAATGCATCATCCCCATGGCTGTCTCTATGGCTATCGGGCTGTTGATACTGGTCTTTGCACAGGAGATAGCAAACCTGATACTATAAAATACAGCTATGTTATATATAATTTATACACTGATACTTGCCTATGTCACATTCGTGGTGATCATTGAATTCCTGAAGGAGAAGAAATGGAGGAATCAACTGGCAATGGCAATGGTACTGCTTGTATTCATTCTTCGCTTACTGCAAATTAAATAAGGGCCATGATCAGAAATCATCTGTCCACTATAATAATCACGATCATAACAGCCACTATGGGTGTCATCGCAGCCATCAGCTTTGGCAAGATGCATCAGCCCGAGGAACTGTTTCCCAGTGAAGGACTTACCGGGAAAGTAATGCTCAGCGACTACTTTGAAGGTATTAAGGGTACAAACGGGGATACCGAGGTCTACCTGTTTGACAGTGGTGTTGAAGGCGGCACCGCCCTCGTGTGTGGAGGTGCCCACCCCAATGAGGCAGCCTCTTTTCTTTCAACCGTGGTTATTCTGGAGAACCTCAAAGTTACCTGCGGCAGGGTCTTCATCATACCCCGGTTGAACAACAGCGCCTTTACCTGCTCGGATCCAATGGAGGGTTTCCCGGCATCATACGAGATACCGACAAAAATCGGCATACGAAAGTTCAGGCTTGGATCGCGGGTAACCAATCCTCTTGATCAATGGCCTGACCCCCTGGTGTTTTCTCAGTACCCCTCAAACCAGCAACTGTCGGGATTTGAAACAAGGAATATAAACCGGTCATACCCCGGCAGGCCTGACGGTAACCTGACTGAAAGAATAGCCTATGCAATTATACAGCTAATAGATAAGGAGAAGGTAAACATTGCCTTTGATATCCACGAGTCTTCACCCGAAGTACCCATAGTCAATGTTATTGTCTATCATGAAAATTATGAAGAGATAGCCATGGGCGCAATACTGGGGCTTGAGATGGCAGGCCTCCAGTTTTCACCTGAGACCTCTCCCATGAATTTTCACGGGCTGAGCCACCGCGAATGGGGAGATTACACCAATGCCATACCGTTTTTAATGGAGACAAGCAACCCTTCAATGGGAAGGCTCAGGGGCAAGACCGATGTCGACCTCGTGCTGAGGGGTTATTGTGACAATTATAAGAAGGCAAAGGAAACGGGTGCTCTGAGAATTGCCTACCGGGAAGATACCGGCGAACCGATCGCTCATCGTGTCGGAAGGCATATTGCGGGAGTGGTTGAATTAATTAACTCTTATAACTTATATTATCCTGACATGCAAATTGTAATTGAGAACCTGCCCGATTACGATATGATTATGGAGAAAGGGGTGGGTGAATTCTTAAACAATTAAAAAACAGTAAAATGAAAACCGGAATTTCTACTATTGTAACAATAATGATTTTGTTCCTTGCCGGCTCATCATTGCTGGCTCAGAAGTTTGAACAGCCGGTGCTTATCTCTTCTGCCGGGCAGAGTGCAGACGTTAAACTGGTGAAGATGCTTGCCCAGAGGCAGGGACTGAATGCCACGACTGTTCTGATGGCCAAACCGGACGACCTGACAGGTTTCAAGACATTGGTAATTGTACCGGGATTCAGTTCCAAGGGACTTGGGGCAGCCGGCATCAGTCAGCAGGATGAGATTGAAAGAGTCCAGTCACTGATTAAAGCAGCCAATAACCTTAAGATACCAATAGTGCTGATGCACATAGGAGGTAACGCGCGCCGTCAGGGCCAGTCGGATTCCTTTAACCAGCTTGTCGCCGACAATTCAAAGTACATGCTGGTGGTGAAACAGGGTGATGAGGATGGCTTTTTCTCCTCCATAGCCAGTACTAAGAATATCCCGCTGACCCTTGTTGAAAAAATTGCAGAGACTGCCGAACCGCTTGGAAACCTGTTCAAGTGACCCTAAGATGCCCGTAATAAACTAATTCTGACAGAACTTCGCTATGATAAAGAGAACTTTTCAACTTGTATTACTGCTCGTACTGATCTTGAATCCGGGCATCCGGGGACAGTCAGCATACCCCTCCACTGGGATGAGCGGGATGGCTGCAACGGCCCATCCTCTGGCATCTGCTGCAGCCATTGACATGCTGAAAAGCGGCGGTAATGCCGTTGATGCTGCGGTGGCAGCTGCATTTACAATCGGGGTGGTGGAACCTGACGGATCAGGCCTGGGTGGTGGCGGAGGTATGGTAATATACCTGAAAAATGAGCAAAAATCCTGGTTCATCAATTATTACGGAAGAAGTTCCGAAAGAGCCAGTGAATTAAATTTCAGCTCAAGCAGAGACAACAGCACTGCAAAAGCAATCGGGGTGCCCGGTACAGTTGCAGGATTACTTATGGCACACGAGAAATTCGGAAGTCTGCCACTGAAGAAGGTAATGGAACCGGCAATAAGTCATGCTGAGTATGGCTTTCCCATTGACCAGACCCTGGCAAAGCTAATCCTTGACAATATTGATAAGATAATGAGTGACCCGGCCACCGCTTCCATTTTCCTTGATGACGGGTTTCCAAGGATGGAGGGAGAAATACTCGTTCAGAGAGAGCTTGGCAAGGTACTCCGTCTCATTTCCGAGCAGGGCAGTAAAGGATTTTACGAAGGGCCGCTGGCAGAGTCTTTTGTAAAGGGCATCAGTGCCCGCGGCGGAGTTCTGACAGAAAAAGACTTTGCATCGTATAAGCCTGAGCTTACTGTTCCCCTGCAAGGTACCTACAGGGGCTATGATATCCTTTCATCCAATGTTCCGCAATCAGGTATCAGCCTGATCCAGGGCCTGAACATGCTTGAAAATTTCGACCTAAGAGCCAGTGGCCATTACAGTGAATCTGCAAGGACATTGCATATAATGGCTGAAGTTGATAAGCTGATCTATGCCGACAGGTACCAGTACCTTGGTGATCCTGATTTTGTTGATGTACCTGTGGCAGGCCTCACCTCCAAGGAGTACGCCAGGGAAAGATTTAACGGCATTAACCAGTCAAAACTTGATCCACCGCGATACAGGGATGCTGAATACGGTGAACCAGGTGTTTACGACAAAAATTACAAAAAGGAGCCTGTGTTGGAAGCGGAACCTGCAGGAGGACATACAACTCACCTCTCAGTAATAGATAAAGATGGTAACGCTGTAGCACTTACACAGACCCTGGGCCTGTTCTTCGGATCGGGACAGACTGTTTCGGGTGTGCTGTTCAACAGCGCCATGACTAACTTCTCATACAATGCTGAAAATGTCAACTATCTGCAGGACAGCAAACAATGCAGAACCTCCATCACACCAACGGTAATCCTTAAAAACGGAAATCCCTTCCTGATCCTCGGCAGTCCTGGTGCCAGCCGGATCATTACAACCATCATTGAACTGGTTGTCAATGTCATCGATTTTGGAATGGATGTAAACGAAGCAAACCTGGCTCCAAGGTTCTACTGCCAGAAGTTTGAGGACTACCTCCATGTTGAATCAGGCATAAAACCGGAGGTACGTGCCGAACTGGAGTGGATGGGCCACCCCGTAAAGGTATATGAGGGAATCGACCTCTTTTTTGGAGGAGCCCAGATGATATATGTGGATCCCACCACGGGAGAATATTCAGGATCCGCGGATAAAAGAAGAGGAGGAATAGCTATAGGATATTGACAATGCAGATGAGAAGCACTGAATACAGGATTTTGACAAGTTCTTAAGATGCTGATAATATCGGTAATATTGATCTTATTATTAAGTCTCCTGATCATTGAAAAGCGGATGCTTCAGAAGAGCATCGGCTCCATGAACCTGAGAATCCATGTCAATGGAACAAGAGGCAAATCTTCAGTTACTGAATATATTGCAGCCGGAGTAGCCTCTTCACGCCCTGAGGTGATGGCAAAGATCACCGGCATCATCCCGTCTGTCATTCACAACGGAGTCATACAGACTGTAGACCGTAACGGGGCAGCAAGGGTTCAGGAGCAGGTAAACATACTGAGATCAGCGTTTCGGAAGAAAGTAAAAACAATGGTGCTGGAGTGCATGTCAATTGCTCCCGAGCTTCAGAAACTGGAAGGATCAATATTCCAACCCCACTTCTATGTAATTACAAATATCAGGGATGACCACCGCGAGGAGATGGGCAAAGACATTGAATCACAGGCGGATGCCATATGCAGCGCCATTCCGGCAAACTGCAGGGTCATCACCGGGGAGAGCAAATTCATAAAGAAGATTGAAGAAAAGGCGTCGGCAGGAAACAGCACTGTCATCACAGCCGGGGAGCTGGATGAGAGACTAAGGGAAAAACTGCCCTGGGGTATCTTCCCTGAAAACGTTGCACTGGCCCTGACGGTATGCAGGGAGGCAGGAATAGACCCGGACCTGGCAGAAGAGGGAATAATGAACTGGATCGCCGGCACTAAATCTCCCCTGACTACAATGCTTTACGGGGGAAAGAAGATCAGGTTCCTTAATGCATTTGCGGTCAATGATATAGAGTCCACGGAATCGTTTATCGGGTACTGGAAGGAGGTTTCAGGCCATACGGACAGAATCACGGTAATACTTAACACCCGTGCCGACCGGCCCGTGAGAACTGACCTGTTCTCAGAATGGATTGCGAATAACCGCGACTCCTTTGACCTGATAATACTTACCGGTAACCACAGGACAAGGGCCAGGTACAAACTGTCAGAATCAGGGTTTGAGAAGGAGAAAGTGATCTGCTGGAACAGTAGAGAGATGCGCAGTCCGGTAAAATCACTTGTCAGCACTGTTTCAGACGGGGCCTTCGTAACCGGTATAGGCAATATTGGCGGTGACGGATTTCATATTATCAATGAGCTAAGATGATACTCCAGCTGTTCATAATCGGACTGGTTGCAGGTTTTATCTTCTATGAGATAACGGGTATCTCGCCGGGCGGCGTCATAGCTCCGGCATACTTTGCGCTTTTCATCTACGAACCAGACAGGATAATCATGACTGTCATTATTGCCCTGATAGTCTATCTTATCATCAGGGGCCTGTCACAGTTCCTGCTGCTTTACGGCAGGAGGAAGTTCCTGTTTGCCGTGTTGCTAAGCTTCTTCCTGAAACTTCTCATTGACAACCTGATTCAGCCTGCCGATATAATCAGACTGGATCTGCAGTCAATTGGGTATATCATTCCCGGTCTCATTGCAAACGAGATGGGGAGGCAGAAGATAACACCGACCCTGCTGAGCCTGGGTATCGTTACACTGATAATCTTTCAGGTATCACTGTTTCTGCCATGAATCGACTGAGCTTAAATACCATGTTACTCATAACCTTCGTGGTGCTCCTGGCCGGAACGGCAGCATCGGTTACCTTCTTCCGGAGACAGCAGCCACTGCCTTACCGGGATGAGATGGAAGAGGCCGTGGTCCTTACGGAAAAGATGTTTGGAGTTATTGACCGGTTAAAGCAGGAAAAAAATATTGTATCTGATGCTCCCTCTAACGTACCCTATAAATTCATGATAGGCGACGAATGGACGGATATCACCACTACCCTCGGTTCCCTGGATGCAAAGGAGACCTCTACGAACCCTGATTTTGCAGCACTGACAGTTAGATTACTGCACGAAGCCGCTATAACCGGCAGTGACAAGGTGGGGGTCATACTCTCGGGGTCCTTCCCCTCACTTGCAATATCAGCACTGGCGGCACTGCAGACCATGGACATTGAGTCTGTTGTGATGAGTTCACTTGGGGCCTCAACTTACGGTGCCAACCAACCGGGGGCAACATGGATCGACATGGAGACAACACTGAGAAGAGAGGGTCTGAATTTCAAATCGGTCCTCGTATCTGTCGGGGCAGGGGGCGATACCGGAGAGGGGCTTTCACCCGAAGGCCTTGCAATCATTGGTAATGCTGCCAACAGAAACAGGGTTGACCTATATGTTCCGGAGAATCTGCAAGAGTCTCTGATCAGACGCGAGGCTATCTTCAGAGAGGCGAATATATCTCTCCTTATCAATATAGGGGGAAATGAAACTGCCCTAGGTGGCTGTGTACATGCACTGGGGATTCCCAACGGCCTCAACTATGAGATGACCCACTGCAATGACCCTGACCGGGGATTGATATCACGGTTGAACGAATCGGGGATTCCGTTCATTAACATGCTTGACATCAAAGACCTGGCAAGTCGTTACGGTATGGCTGTATCACCGGGGACAAAGTATTCTGAATCAACAAACCTGTATAACGTAACAACCACAAACAGGGTGATGCTCGCTTTCATTCTGGCAATCTCCCTGGTGCCGGTATTCTTTTTACGAAGGAGGCAATGATGTTTAAACTGACTATAACCCTGGATATAAGCCCAAACAATTAAATATCAATCATATGTAAAGCAGCAAGAAGAGAATTTCATTTTTACCCTAAAATAATATATGCCAGTATGAAAAAAACATTTCTTTTATTCGCAATCCTGACCTTCGCCTGTCTGCAGGTGTTTGGTCAAAGAGTGGTTACGGGGAAAGTTACAGATCCTGATGGGAACCCCTTACCTTTTCTGACAGTGTCAGTCAAAGGAACGACAACAGGGACCGTAACGGATGACCAGGGCAACTACTCGATTACCGTACCCACCGGGTATGATGTTCTTGCCTTCTCCTTTATCGGCATGCAGCCCCGCGAAGTTAAGGTTACGGGTAATGTGCTTGACCTGGTGATGCAACCCAGCGATTATGCCCTGGGAGATGTCGTTGTCACTGCCCTCGGCATAACAAGAGAGAAGAAAGCTCTCGGTTATACCGTGCAGGAAGTGACAGGCACAGAGCTCAACAAGAGAGGCAACACTGACATCGTCACTTCACTGGCGGCAAAGGCTGCCGGTTTGCAGGTGACAACCTCCTCGAGCAATGCCGGGGCAGCATCCTACATGACAATCAGGGGTGCAGCTTCTCTTACGGGCAACAACCAGCCGCTGTTCGTCATCGACGGCATGCCCATGAGTACGGAGCCCTCCTACCGCGGCAGCACGGGCCAGTCAGGTGTCTATTCTTCTTCCAGGAGTATTGACCTTAACCCTGATGACATTGCTTCAATCACAGTTCTCAAAGGCGGAGCGGCGACGGCCCTTTACGGGCTTCAGGCCTCCAACGGTGTCATCGTCATAACCACCAAGAAGGGACCGCTGGATCAGAAGATGAAGGTGAGCATCCACTCTTCCGTCGGGATAAAGGAACTGGGCAGGCATATAGAACTGCAGGACAAATACGGCCAGGGTCTCAACGGAGGATGGAGAAGCAAGTACAACGGCGCATGGGGACCAAAGCTTGACACCTGCAGCTATTCACTGGATCCTGCAATATGGGTCAATCCGCTGCTTGACGTGGACGGGGCCATAGTCAGCAACAACAGTGCCTACGCTCCCACAAACACAGGTGAGCCTGTCAGGGTTTATGACCAGTTCGATTTCTTTCAGAAAGGAATAGCCTACAACAACAATGTCAGCATTGAAGCCGGGAACAAGAACTCTTCCTACTTCTTTTCCGCAGGAAACCTGAATGAAGAGGGGATTGTTCCCAACAACACCTTCAACAGGCTGACCCTCAGGCTTAATGCGGATACAAGGCTTACTGAGAAAATCACGACAGGGGCCAACATAATGTATGCCCGCACCAAGAACAACCTGATACGTGAGGGAGGAACAAGCTCCGGTATCGGCATCGGTCTCTATAGGACCCCTGCCACCTTCAACAATGCCGCCGGATACAAGCTGCCGGACGGTACCCAGCGTACCTACACAGGTGTTAACGGCACCTACAATAACCCCTACTGGACCTCCAACGAGCAATTCTTCAAGGACCTGAATGACAGGTTCGTGGGGAGTACATTCATGAAGGCAGAACTGCTCGACTGGATGACGATCTCCTATAATATCGGTGTTGACTGGTATGTACGAAGGTTCCAGGATGTATATAACTGGTATAGCGTAGGTAACCAGCAAGGTTATCTCAGGGAAAGATCAGAATTCCATTCCCTCTTCAATTCCGACCTTATTCTCAACATTCACAGGAAGATCAGCAGCGACATCGGGTTCAACCTTAACCTTGGTCAGAACATGTTTGCACAGGAGTATAAATATCTGACTGCCTATACAGATAACTTGTCAATACCGGGCCTGTATCATGTAGACAATACCACCAAACAGACAGCAGGACAGGGTACTACCAATTACCGGACAGCAGCGGTCTTTGCTGACCTGAGCGTCGATTTCAGGAGCATGCTTTACCTTGGAGCAACACTCAGGAACGAATGGTCAACCACCATGCCGAAAGACAATCTGTCAGCGCTGTTTCCCTCTTTCAGTGCATCATTCATTGTGACTGAGCTTGCTCCGCTTAAAGACAATAAGATTCTGTCTTTCGGGAAGTTAAGGGCTTCCTGGGCCAAGACAGCCAATATCGCAGATCCTTACAGGACATCCTCATACTACGGCTCGGGCAGTGCGGATGACTATTATACATCGGGTATCTCATTTCCGTTCCTTGGCGTTTCGGGTTATACCGTCGGCAATACTGTTGGCAATCCGGATCTGAAGCATGAGACACAGACAGCATTTGAAATCGGTACTGAATTGAGGTTCCTGAAGGACCGTCTGGGACTGGACTTTTCTTACTTCTACAACAAGAATATCGATCTTCTTCTTTCAGTGCCTATTGCTGCCTCTTCCGGTTTCTCCTCGGCATATATGAATGCTGCCTCCATGGAGAGCAAGGGGATAGAGCTGAGCGTTTATGCCATACCTGTTAAGACAGGAGACTTCGAGTGGGAAATAAGGTCCAACTTCACCCGTATGAGGAACCCTGTTACTGCCCTGGCCAAGGATGTTGAATATGTCCTGCTCAACGGAGACACCAAGGCACAGATAAATGCAGCTGTAGGGTATGATTATGCCACCATTTTCGGTTTCGACTGGTACCGGGATGCAGAAGGCAACGTGCTCATCAACGATGACCCGACCGACTCTCATCCGGACGGATTCCCATGGACAGACAAAACCAAGACTGTTGCACTTGGAAAAGTTGGTCCCGACTGGACACTGAACATTTATAACACCTTGCATTACAAAGGTTTCTCCCTCACTGCCCTGGTTGACATCAAGAGAGGCGGATATGTAAATAACGGAACACGGTTCAACCTCAATTATTACGGTCAGACAGTGGAGACCCTGGATCGCGACACCCCGACTGTCTTTGAAGGGGTTTACGGACACCTCGATGCCAATGGCAACGTAGTCTCCTCGGGTGTGGTAAACACCACCGAGGTGATAAAAGATCAATCGTGGTACAGGGGAGAGAACAGCTTTACCAGTGGCGGAGCCGCAACCCAGGCAGTTGAAGATGCAAGCTGGGTGAAACTGAGGGAGGTTACTTTCTCTTATTTGTTCAGCGATGAGATCCTCAACAAAATCAGGCTCCAGGGACTGGAGCTGTATGTAACAGGAAACAACCTGATTGTATCAACCCCGTATAAGGGCGGAGACCCGGAAGTAAGCGTATATGGTGCCACAAACGGACAGGGATTTGACTATTTCGCCAGCCCGGGTGTCAGATCATATCTTTTTGGGCTGAAACTTTCATTCTAAACTGCTCCGGTAACTATAAAAAACTATGCAAATGAAGAGTTTATATAAATCAAAAATTGCCGTAATGGCATTATCTGTCCTGCTTTTCACGGGATGTGAAAAATGGATCGATACCGACTTGAACACCAATCCGGATGTACCCTCAGACGTTCCAATGAATTTGATTGTACCCTCGATGGAGCTTTCGATGGCTTACCAGATAGGAGGTATCAGGGCTGTTAAAACCACAAACATCTATATGCAGTTTCTAAATGGCGTTGCAAGGCAGTCGTACGGTGAATCCAACTATATCCTGTCAGCCACCGATGTTGATGACCTGTGGAGAAGAATGTACTATCAGCCGATGATGGATGCCACAAGACTTATCGAGAAGGCCGGGGAACAGAATTCACCTCATTACGCTGGCGTGGCGAAGGTGTGTATGGCACTCTGCCTGGGTACTATGACCAACCTTTTTGGAGATATTCCTTACTCAGATGCCTTCACCGGAGATCAGGGCGGTCTGCAGCCGGTCTTTGACACCCAGGAACAGATCTATAATTCCATCGGCACCCTTCTTGATGAGGCGATAGCTGATCTCGGTTCCACAGAGAACATCCTGGCCCTCAAGGGTGACATCATCTTCAACAACAACAGGTCATCATGGACAAGGGCAGCCTACGCGCTGAAAGCAAGGTATGCCCTCTACAGGGGCGACTATGCCGGTGCTCTCTCCGGTACTGCCAGTGCTTTCTCTCCGAATGACAAGTTTGTTATGGCATTCGGGACTACCGATGGTGAAGCCGGTCCGATGTACCAGTACGCCACTGTCTCATCATACAAGAATGATGTTAAGATGTGTGCCACATTTATTGACAAGCTGCTTGCAGTCGCGGACCCCCGGCTCCCCTTCTATGCAAAAACAATAGGAGGCAATTACGTGGGCAGTCCCGCCGGATCAGAAGAACCGGATGCCTCCGCTCTGGGAGTCTATAACAACAAGGCCGACGCCCCGGTGGTGCTCAGCTCATATGCCGAGATGCAATTCATCAGGGCTGAATGCTTCCTCAGCCAGGCAGTGCCCGATCCTGATGCTGCCGCAGCAGCATACAAAGCAGCCGTTGCCTCCTCGGTTCTGGCCGTCACCGGAACTGCAAACACAGGCTGGCTTGATACCAATATCAACATTGAAACAGGCGCAACAATCACCCTGGAAAAGATCATTGAACAGAAATACATGGCGATGTATTCAACCGTTGTTCCCTATGATGATTACAGGAGAACAGGTTACCCGTCACTCACGCCTGTGGCAGGCGCAGGACAGATTCCCGAGAGATTTCCATATCCTCAGACAGAGATCTCCTATAACACCAACTGCCCTGTTGTTGCCAATACAAATCAGAAGCTCTGGATATTCGACTAACTATTTTAAACATAGATCTGGCATGAAATGATGCCGGCTCTGAGAAACAGTAAAACAAATCCGGGAAGAGAAGCAAGGCACAGGTAAATTTTCTTCCCGGATTCATTTTAAGCTTCACAGCGATGATCCTCTTTGTTAAATTTGTCAGGTCATAATTTCCGGATACTTCAGGGAAAATAATTCATTATGAATAAGACACTTTTGTACATCTTACTTTCATCCGTATTTTTTTGTAGCCATTTAAGACTGGTTGCACAGGACCATCAGGATCTCAGCAGCCTCTGCAACAAGCGGGAAATTACCCTTGTAATAACAGATTCAGGATTGGGAGGATTGTCGGTGATGGATGACGTCTCCCGTAAGTTGAAGGAATCGGGATGCTTCAGGAAAGTAAACCTTGTATTTGTGAATGCACTCTTTGACAAGGAGACAGGTTACAATGCCCAGCCAACAAAGAAAGAGAAAACAGATATGTTTGACAGGGTACTTACGGCGATAAGCAGCAGATACTCTCCTGATGCCATTCTGATAGGCTGCAATACTCTCTCAGTCCTTTTTGACGAAACTTCTTTTTCGGGGTCATCGGAAAGACCGGTCATCGGAATCGTTGATGCCGGCATTAAGCTAATTGGTGAAAAACTTAAGGCTGATTCATTATCCAGGGTGATAATCTTCGGAACTGAAACAACAATAGAAGAGAACATCCACAAAAGCGAATTGCTTGCGAGAGGCATAGCCGGGGAGAGAATCATTACACAGGCATGCCCCCAGCTTCAGTCGTATATCGAACAGAATCCCGCCTCGGAAGAGACAGAGATGTTGATATCCGTGTACATGAATGAGGCTCTGGAGAAACTGGATGTGAATGGCGGGGATGTATATATTAGTCTGAACTGTAGCCACTTCGGATATTCTGAAGAATTATGGAGAAAAGCAATCGGAGAAACAGGTTACAGGTCCGGAGGCATTTTGAATCCTAACAGTTTCATGGGTGATGGCTTAACAGGAGAAAGTTGCCGGAGAAGGTACAGTAACACAAAAATTTCGTTCCTTGCTGTCTCCAGAGTAGAGATGCCAAACGCCGTCACTATAGCCGGTTATTTCCGGGAAGATTCTCCGGAATTAGCCGATGCCCTGGAGAATTACACATTGGTCCCTGACCTGTTTTAGATCCGCATCAGACCTTTGACTATATAGATAATAGAATATATTCCTTATTGTTTTTGCCCTTACGACAAGCAAACCATAGATTAAGAAAGATTGAAAAGCTTCTTCAAAACATACAACAGGTACTTCATATTTGCCCTGACATTCAGTGTGGTGGTAACCGTTGCTGCTGCCTTTATCTATTCTTCGCTCTCAAAGTGGGAAGAATCACTTGTTGAAAAGAACAAGAGCGTATGTGATTTATATTCCGGGAAGTTATATGAGGCAGCCATGGTAAGTATGGATTCTCTCTATAGCCTCGGACTGCTGACATCTGACGAGCTGACCCTTGCCGCCTTCAGACTGGTAGACAGCACATTAAAAGAGATATCTGAGCGTGAGCTGAAAGTCCTTACCGGTCTTGACGGCGGATTTTACCTGGTGTTTGCGGATGGGTTTTATGGTTACTCTTTCCCCACTTCCCCCCCGCCGGTTCCGGTTTACGGACCGCCGCCCAGGTCATATAATATTATTAAAGATCAGTCTCTTAGATCAATAATGGAGAACAGGCCAATCACTGATGTACACTCGTTTGATGCGGCTTTCTTCCCGCTTGCCACCAGGCCGATGGTTGTGGATTCACAGGTTGTTGGAGCAGTCTGGGTCAGGATACACATAGAAAATGATCTGCCGGTCATCAAATTGAAGCAGATTGTAAATGTCACCGCGCTAATATCAATATTGGGTTTTCTCATTTTAATGCTCCTGTCCGCACTGCTGGGAGGCGAGATCAAGGGCATCAAGCAGGAGATGGAGCAGATAAGACATAATCCGTCACTGCGCCTGAGAAGGAGGTGGGGCATATTTGGATATATCACTTCCAACATCAACTATATGCTTGACACCATTGAGGAGGAGGTCAACCAGCGTCTGATTCTGGAGCGGCAGCTCAGCCAGAAGGAGAAACTGGCATCACTGGGGAATATGATAGCCGGCGTTGCCCATGAGGTGAAGACCCCACTGGCTATTATCAAAACCAGGATCCAGATGTGGCAGAAAGCAATCCGTGAGACACCGGAAATCTGTGAGCAGATTTCATCTGAATCCATGCAACTGGTTATTGATGAGACTAACAGGCTTTCCACGCTTGTTAACCGTCTTCTTGTTTTTTCCCGGCCCATAGATAAAAGAATGAAACCGACTGATATTAACGGACTTGTCAAAGAGGTCGTAAACTTTGTAAGCATGGGGCTGAATGAAACAAATATTTCCGTGAGTCTCAGCCTGTCTCCTGACCTGCCTTTAATAGAGACTGACGAAAGCTCCGTCAGAGAGGTCATAATAAATATCATGGATAATTCCGTAGAGGCAATGCCTGAAGGTGGATCAATAAAAATCAGCACAGGTATTGATTCTGAAAATAATAAGCTTGTCATTGAGGTGACTGACCAGGGAAATGGCATCTCCAGTGATATCATTGACAAGGTGTTCGATCCCTTCTTTACCTCCAAGGAGACAGGAGCAGGACTTGGATTATCAATATCCTACCAGATCATCAAGGCTCATAACGGTGAGATATCTTTTTCGGAGAATCCCGGTGCCGGAATGAAGTGTATTATCAAGTTACCCATAATAAAGAAATAAGGAGACAGAGGTGGACAACAACAAGAGCATTCTCATTGTGGACGATGAAGCATCCATGAGAAAGAATATTTCCGATTTGCTTTCTCCGCTTGGATACCAGATATTGGAGGCCGGAAACGGAGATACAGGCTTGATGATATTCGCGCAGAAAAAGCCTGATATCATTCTCCTTGACATTAATCTGCCCGGAAAGAACGGTTTGGAGGTGCTTAAGGAGATCAAGGAGATCTCTGTTGACACCCCTGTAATTATTTTTACCGCTTTCGGCACAAGTGAACGGGCCATAGAGGCAATGAAGCTCGGAGCGTTTGACTACCTCGAAAAGCCTTTTGAACTTGATGAGTTCGTGCTGACCGTTGAACGTGCCTTCGAATATCAGAGGCTGCTAACAGAAGTAAGGCAGCTGCGTTCAATAGTAAATGATGCCAGGAGCCAGCCAGGTGACGGTAACATCATTGGGAGAAACCAGAAGATGCAGGAGATCTTCAAGCTCATCGGTCGTATTGCTCCCACTGATGCCACAGTACTGATCCAGGGAGAAAGTGGCACCGGAAAGGAGCTCATTGCTGATGCGATTCAGAGGCACTCATTGTTGTCTGACAAACCATATGTCAAGATCAACTGCGGTGCATTGTCAGAGTCACTTCTTGAGAGCGAAATCTTCGGACATGAAAAAGGGTCATTCACAGGAGCGGAGTCAAGAAGAAAGGGGCTGTTTGAAATAGCTGACGGCGGAACAGTATATCTCGATGAGATAAACAGCATGCCTCAGTCACTACAGGTCAGACTCCTGAGAATACTGCAGAAGCAATCCTTCTTCCGTGTTGGAGGTGTGACCCCTGTTAAGGTAAACGTACGGGTCCTTGCTTCCACAAACAAAGACATTGAAAAAGAGATAGAGGCGGGCAACTTCCGGAAAGATCTATATTATCGTCTTTGTGTTGTCAGGATAAACCTCCCTCCGCTCAGGGAAAGAAAAGATGATCTACGCCTCCTGATTGAACATTTTCTGAAGAAATACTGCCCCACGCAGAAAATGATAATTCCCATGGAGTCAATGAACAAACTGTGTGAATATAACTGGCCCGGCAACATCAGGGAACTTGAAAACACCATCTACAGTGCACTGGTGACGGCCAAAAATGATATGCTCAGTATCAGGAACCTCCCTCTCCAGTCAGTGGATTCACCCGAAGAGTTTTCCTTTTTGTCGCTGGTAAAGGATCATGACTCATTCAGGGGGGCTATCACATATGTGGAAAAGAATATAATTGAGGAAGCTCTGAAGACAAACAATAACAATCAGACCAAAACAGCACTTTTTCTGAAGATGAACAGGAGACTGCTCTATACCAAGATGAAGGAGCTGTCATTGTTTCCCGGCAACTATAGCGGTGGTAGGGGAAGCGGTGTAAGAAGTGTCAGCAAATGATCCTGCAGCATGAGATTCCAAAGCCATAACTTTAAATAGAAATGAAGAATAAATTAACGATACTGATTCTTCTGTTCGTCTCAGGGATAGTCTCTGCACAGAATTTTGTACCGGGTACTTCCTATTTCGGGAGAGCAGATTATATTGAGTACGTAGCCGGCAACCTGCCGTTAATATTATCTGTACCTCATGGTGGCGGCCTTACCCCTTCGGAGATACCTGACAGAACATGTGGAGAGACAGTTACCGATTCATACACTAAAGAGCTTGCGGCCTCCATCAGGGATGGGATCATGGAGCTGACGGGCTGTACACCCCATATTGTCATTTGTCATCTGAAAAGGAT
This sequence comes from Bacteroidales bacterium UBA4070, assembly GCA_002383485.1. GTDB lineage: Bacteria > Bacteroidota > Bacteroidia > Bacteroidales > VadinHA17 > SR-FBR-E99. The sequence continues at coordinate 18,253 of DFYY01000029.1, forward strand.
CAAGCTTGATGTGAACCGCGAGGTGGATATTGCCACCTGCGGAAATGAAATCGCAGAGACAGCGTGGAATGAGTACCATACTTTCCTTGACAGCGCCAAAGCGGCAGTTGCCAGGATCCAGGGCAAGGGACTTCTCATCGACCTTCACGGACACGGTCACGCCATTCAGAGGCTGGAGTTGGGTTACCTGCTGACTGCAGTTCAGCTTGCGTATTCCGATGCTACACTTAATCAGGCCGCCATCATTTCTCTCAGCAGTATCCGAAGCCTTGCTGGCATGAATGTCACCAACCTGACACACTCTGATTTGCTGCATGGTCTTTTCAGCCTGGGTACAATGCTTTCAGCAAAAGGATACCCTGCGGTACCAGGTATTGATGAACCTTTCCCATTTCCGGGAGAGTCCTATTTCAGTGGCGGGTATATTACCCAGAGGCATGGCTCGCTTAATAATGGCACTGTAGATGCAATACAAATTGAGTGTAATCAGGATGTCAGATTTGAGAAGACAGCCAGGGATGATTTTGCCTCTGCTGCTGCAAACGTCTTACTGAATTATCTAATAAAACATTACTTCCCGGACCTGCCGGACACTTATTGCAATCCGACAGGTATTGTATTGCCGGATTACGGGGATTTCAGTATTTACCCCGTACCATTCGACAGGAGCATTACGGTGAGAGTCTCCGGTCCCTGCCAGCTGAAAATTTACAGTTTCAAAGGAGAACTTATGATTAGCAAGGAGGTTATCGGTGAAGAAATAATTAATACTGACGGTCTGATCAGCGGGACCTATCTGGCCATCCTCACCAACAGGGGAAAAATCTTTTACAGATATACAATAATAAAGGAAAGTACCCGGTAAAACCGTCTCTTCCCCAAATATTTTAAAAAAGGGGTGCCGGTTAGCACCCCTGAAACTTTTACTTCAGGCCTTTTGTAAGAGCCGGAGCTGCTTTGAATTTCACGACTTTTTTTGCGGGAACATTCAGTTTGGCGCCGGTGCGGGGGTTGCGGACAACTCTTGCGCTTCTCTTCTCAACTTTAAAAGTACCCATTGAGGGGAGCTGGAGCCTCTGGCCTTTTTTCATAGCCTCACCAAATGCGCCTACGAAAGCGTTAAGAGCAACGTTGGCATCTTTAAGTGAAAGACCTGCTTTTTTTGCGATGCTGCCTACTAATTCTTTTTTTGTCATAATCAATACAATTTTAGGGTTAGACCAAAATCTCTAATTGCATACAAATTTATTTCATTATTGATCAAATGCAAGTTTTTGTGATCTTTTTTATGTCTGAAACGCTGAATTTTATGATAAATGAGAGCTTTGCAGGGCAAAAAAACCTTAACAGGTGCGGTTCAGGGCTTCAAGACAGCTGTCATATCCCCATTTATGGGGCCTCAGCGGCGGGTATCCCGAGGCCAGAAATCTTAATTTTTATCTCCCCGGAAGAAAAAGTAAAAAAAGATTATATTTGCACCCGCTGCACAAGTTGCCTGCAATTTTCAGGCATGTGAATGGAGAAATGGCAGAGTGGTCGATTGCGGCGGTCTTGAAAACCGTTGTCCGGGCGACTGGACCGGGGGTTCGAATCCCTCTTTCTCCGCAAAGCTTAAATGGCCCCGCCTCTGGCGGGGTTTTTTATTTTTCCGCTGGTGCGTTTAAAGCTCGCTTGAATAAGCGCCAGCAGGGAAAATAAAAAGAGCCCGCAAGGGCATTTAAGCTTTGAATGTATCCCGGCATGGGATCACCGAAGGTAATCCCTCAGTCACCCCGCCACCAGGAATGAACACTATGGTCCGCAGGTTCCCCCGTACGGGATCACAACCAAATGAAATGAACGGGTAATCCCGTTTTCTCTCCTATCTTTGCACCAACATCCCGCATATGATTAAGGATATATCTTTCGAAGTCTCCGGTCAGACTACTCTAATGCCTTTCCTGCTCAGTTCACTTGCCAACAGGAGCCGCGACAATATCAAATCGCTCCTGCGCAACCGCCAGGTACTGGTCAACGGTGAACCGGTAACACAGTTCAACCATGAGCTGAAACAGGGAAACACTATCGTCATTTCCTCCACCCGTCACACCGGAGGCCTGATGGCGCGAAACATGCGACTTGTCTATGAAGATGAGTACCTGATTGTCATTGACAAGAACGCCGGGATACTCTCCATCGCCTCGGACAATGAAAAATATCTTACGGCTTACAACATACTCAGCACCTATGTTAAGAGCCAGAAGCCTTCAAACAGGATCTTCATCGTGCACAGGCTTGACCGCGACACCTCCGGCCTGATGATGTTCGCCCGAAGTGAAAAGGTGCAGAGCCTCCTTCAACGCGACTGGAAGCACAATGTAACCGCACGAACCTATGTTGCACTGGTTGAGGGCGAAGTTACCGAACCGGAAGGGGTCATCAAATCGTATATTTATGAAAGCAAGGCCCTGGTGATGCATTCAACCAGGGATCCCAAAAAAGGTGACCTGGCTGTCACCAGGTTCAGGCTCCTGAAGAGCGGCAAAGAGTATTCCCTTGTGGAGATAACCCTGGATACGGGCAAGAAAAACCAGATCAGGCTGCATATGCAGGAGAAAGGTCACAGTATCGCCGGGGACAAGAAGTACGGTGCGCAGACCAACCCTATCGGCAGGCTTGGGCTGCATGCCAGCCTGCTGGCATTCATCCACCCCGTCACCGGAAAGGAGATGCGGTTCGAATCAAAGGTACCTGCAAAATTCCGCAGGATGGTCCGGCCGGATTAGAAAGGCCAGAAATTATTATCGTACCAGATCTCTTCCCGCAGATCCTTGTCTATCCTGGCCAGCCACTGGTGATGGCCTCTCTCCCAGTCTGCAAGCATCTTGTATAACGCTTTCTCGTTACTGTCGGAGGCCGATTCTGACCGGGACGAATAAAGCTCCACGGCTTTTGCCTCGAAATCCATCGCGGCACTGATTGCCGCAGCCTCATATCCTGCAGCGCTGATCTGGCTCTTCATCTCCGCCGAGAGAACCGATTTTGCTATATCATCAGGCGTGTCTCCGGTTTGCAGGGCCACATTCATGAAGAAATTGTGTTTCTGGTAGTACCTGTACTGTTCCGACAGGAAACGGATATGCTCCTGTTCCTCATCGGCGATCATGGTGAATAGCCTTCTGACGGCCTCGCTCTGCGTCTGGGAAGCAATGTTCAAATAGAATGCCATGCCTCGTTGCTCCAGCAGTATGGCTTCTTTCAGGATGTCGGTGGTGGTTTTGATATCCATAGATTTTATTGTTGGTTCAGGGATAATCACGAAGGTAACAAATTCATCTGAATTTTGTTGAGGGGGTGGTATGGGTGGGGAACCTGTCTACAATTCTTAATCCCCTACGGGGATTTTCAATGGTACCTCGTAATCATATTAATGCAATTCTTAATCCTCTGTGCCAATTCGCACATCGCAATTCGCAAATCCTTATTAAAAGGTCTGCATCTCATACAGCTTCCTGTAGATGCCTTCCGGATTGCGGATCAGCTCCTCATGAGTGCCGCATTCAGCTATGCGGCCGTCCTCTACCACCACTATCATGTCGGCATGCTGGATGGTCGACAGCCTGTGTGCAATGATGACCGAGGTGCGGTTCTCCATCAGTTTCAGCATGGCATCCTGTACCAGCCTCTCTGATTCGGTATCAAGCGCCGAGGTAGCCTCATCAAGAATCAGTATCGGAGGATTGGCCATGACAGCCCTGGCAATGCTGATCCTCTGTCGCTGCCCGCCGCTGAGCTTGTTTCCACCCTCTCCCACCGTATTCTCATACCCTTCAGCAGTCTCGGCAATAAAGTCACTGGCATTGGCAATGCTGGCAGCCCTGAACACGCTTTCCGGCTCAACCTCCCCGTCAACTGCAAAGGAGATATTATTATAAAAAGTGTCGTTGAAAAGAATAGCCTGCTGGCTCACGATGCCCATCAGCTGACGCAGGTCCCTGATATTCACGTCGCGCACGTCAACTCCGTCGATTAATACCGAACCCCTGTCAGGATCAATAAACCGCGGGATCAGGTCTGCAAGCGTCGATTTCCCGCCGCCGGATCGTCCAACCACCGCTATCGTCTGTCCTTTTTTTATGGAGAGAGAGATATCTTTCAGCACCGGCTCATGGTTATAGGCAAACCATACATTCCTGAACTCGATACTTTCCCGAAATCCGGCAAGTCTGACAGCATCAGGCTTCTGGGTGATCGTTTCCGGTGCATGAAGCACCTCGTTGATCCTGTCTATTGAAGCCATCCCCTTCTGGATATTGAACCAGGCAGTCGATATTGACTTGGCCGGCTGAATGATCTGCGAGAAGACCACCACAAAGGCTATCAGCCTGTCAGGAGACATGTTGCCTGTTCCCTTCAGGGCAAGAAAACCGCCGTAATAGATCACGATAAGCAGCACAACCGTTGAAAGGAACTCGCTAACCGGGTGCGCGAGGTAGGCCTTTCTCGCCACCCTTCTGAAAGTCTTCGCAAACTTCTCATTTGCCGCCCCGAACTGGCGTATCATCTTCTCCTCGGCATTGAAACCCTTGATGATCCGCAGGCCTGTCAATGTCTCCTCAAGCACTGAGAGCAGTCTTCCCAGTGCCTGCTGACCCTTGAAGGAGGAGCTCTTGAGGCTTCGGCTGATACGGGCTATAGCCCACGCGCTCAGAGGCAGCATCAGCAGGGCAAATATGGTAAGCTGCGGGCTGGTGACAAACAGGTAGACAACGAATATAAGAATCGTGAAAGGATCGCGGAACAGCATGGAGAGTGAGGCTACCACTGAAACTTCAATCTCCTGAATATCGTTTGAAACCCTCGTCATCAGGTCACCCTTCCGCGCCTCGGAAAAATAAGAGAGGGGAAGTCTCAGTATCTTATTGTAAATCAAGTTCCTGACATCCCTGACAGTACCTGCGCGGAGGCTGGCCATGCAGTTGTTTGCCAGGAAGACCAGAAGGTTTTTAATGAAGCTGGCAAGGGCGAAGATAATGACAACGACAAGAAGGGTTCTCATCTCGCCGTACTTCTCTATGGAGGAGGAAAAGAACCAGTTTGTCCACTCCTTTATATAACCTGCAGAGAAATTAAACGGACCGGGATTTGGTATTGATTCCACCCTGTTAAACAGTATCTGCAGAAAAGGTACGATAAGTGTGTAGGTAAACAGGGCAAAGAAAGCGCTCAGGATGTTGAAGCCCATATTCTGCACCGCAAGCCATTTGTACGGTTTAAGGTACTGCAGCAGTATCCGGATGCTCTTCATCTTATCCTTTTAGAAACCTGTGTAATTAAACGGTGTCACAGCCTTCATCTCCTGCTTAACACCTTCACTTACATCGAGGGTGTCAATGAATCGTCTGATTTTCTCCCCGGTAATCTTCTCGTTGGTCCTGGTGAGAGCCATCAGGGCCTCGTACGGTTTGGGGTAGCCCTCGCGGCGAAGGATTGTCTGAAGCGCTTCTGCAACAACAACCCAGTTATCCTCCAGGTCGCTCCGGATCTTATCATGATTGACAATCAGCTTCGAGAGGCCTTTCTTAACCGACTTCCATGCGATAAGCGAATGAGCCATGGCGACTCCCGTGTTGCGTATCACAGTAGAGTCTGTCAGGTCACGCTGCAACCGCGAAACCGGCAGCTTGGATGAAAGGTGGCCAAAGAGGGCGTTGGCAACTCCCAAGTTTCCCTCGGCATTCTCGAAGTCAATGGGATTCACCTTATGCGGCATGGCTGATGAACCCACCTCTCCCTTCACAATGGTCTGCTTGAAGTAGTCGAGCGAGATGTAACTCCACATATCCCTGCAGAAGTCAGTGATAATGGTATTTATCCGGCTTATGCAGTCAAAGAGAGCTGCCAGTCCGTCATAGTGTTCTATCTGTGTTGTAGTCTGTTGTCTTTCCAGTCCCAGTTGTTCGTTAAGCAACCTGTCTGCAAAATCGGGCCAGCTGATCTTCGGGTATGCCACCATGTGGGCATTGAAGTTGCCTGTTGCTCCGCCAAACTTCCCGCTGTACTTCATGGTCATAAGTATCATCAGCTCACTGTCAAGACGTTCAACGAAGACAGCTATCTCCTTGCCCAGCCGTGTAGGTGTTGCAGGTTGCCCGTGGGTGCGAGCCAGCATGGGTATGTCAGCCCACTCTTCTGCCATGGCTCTTAACACATCGCGAAGTGATACAAGCATGGGCTTCATGACCTCCCGTACTGAGTCGCGGATAGCCATCGGCATGGCGGTATTATTAATATCCTGGGAGGTCAGCCCGAAATGGACGAACTCTGCCCATTTGCCCAGGCCCAGGGCTGAAATTTTCTCCTTGATAAAGTACTCAACAGCCTTTACATCATGATTGGTAATCGCTTCTTTCTGTTTAATATGGTCGGCGTCAGCCGGTGAGAAGGAGGAGCAGATGGCCCGCAGTCCCTGTTCCTTCACAGCCGGTAAGCCCTCAAACTGAGGCAATCGTGCATGTGAGAGGGCAATGAAGTATTCTGTCTCTACCAGTACACGGTAGCGCATAAGTCCGTACTCCGAATAGAAGGGAACCAGTTCACCTACCCGTTCACCGTACCGGCCGTCGACCGGTGAAATTGCCATTAAACGGTCCATATATATCTCCTCACCGCGATTTTACCTCTGAATCAAAAATCAAAAATAGTATTTTGTACTGGTCTAAAAAAATTGAACCTTTGCATTTATGCGGGGAATGAATAATTGAGATGGAGAAGATAAAGGTTTCAGCGGTCAGGTATATCAACAGCTATCCTTTTATGATTGGTCTGCGTGACGGGGAGGTGGCGAAGATGATAGACCTGGAGGTGTGCCATCCCTCGGAGTGTGCTGACCGGCTTATTGCGGGCCGGAGTGACCTGGGGCTGATACCGGTGGCGATGATTGCAGGGATGAAGGAGTATCATCTGGTTGGCGACTACTGCCTGAGCACAAACGGAGAGGTCCGGACCGTGCTGCTTGTAAGCAACACCCCCTTTGAGGAGATATCAACAATCTATCTCGATTACCGTTCAAGGAGTTCCGTGACACTCTGCCGCATTCTGGCTGCCCTGGCGTGGAAGAAGGAATACGCCTGGCATCCGGCTCCGGAGGAGTTTGAAATCACGGCCATGAAACACGGTGAGGCTGCCGTCATGATAGGCGACCGCTGTTTCGAGTATGCCCGGCATTTCAGGTACCGGCTTGACCTGGGGCTGGAGTGGAAAAAGTTTACCGGGCTCCCCTTTGTCTTTGCCTGCTGGGTATCCACCCGTAAGTTGCCTGAGCATTTTACTGCGCTCTTCAACAAGGCACTGGGTGAAGGGCTGGCAAGAAGGAACGAGTCCGTCGGTCTGCTGGCGGAAGGATCTTCAGCCACCCCCGAAGAGGTGATCTTTTACCTTAATCACAACATGGACTACCGGCTTGACCACCTTAAGAGGAAAGCTCTGGAGAAATTTATCGGATACATAAAAGAATTAGACATAACCCCATGAAAAGACACAAAGTCAGACTTGCATTTCTGTTCCCGGCGCTCTTCGCCCTGGCGGGGTCTGCCTTTCCGGTAAACGCTGCCGGTCAGACCGGGCCGGACACAACTGCCATCGTGTACAAGTGCGATATAAAAAAGATGATTGCCGCGCCCCTGTGGCGAAGTGTCAAGAAAAGCTTCGCCGAAGCGGATTCGGTCAATGCCGATTTCATGCTGATACATATGAATACCTACGGCGGGCAGGTTGACATCGCAGACTCGATGCGCACGCTGATACTCAACTATGATATCCCCGTTCTGGTTTTCATTGACAACCAGGCGATCTCTGCCGGAGCCCTGATAGCCGTCTCGGCTGACAGTATCTACATGCGGTCAGGTGCCAGCATAGGCGCTGCCACCGTCGTTGACCAGTCCGGGCAGAAAATGCCCGACAAGTATCAGTCGTTCATGCGAGGCATGATGAGGGCCACAGCCGAATCCCACGGTAAAAAACCGGTGGTTAAGGACGGCGATACGACCTGGGTATGGCACCGTGACCCGGAGATCGCACAGGCAATGGTGGATCCTTCAATAATACTAAAAGGGATAGTGGACACCGGTCAGGTTCTGACACTTACAACACTTGAAGCCATTAAATATGGCTTCTGCGAGGGCGAGGCTGAGACCGTGGAGGAGGTCCTGGAGAGTGCGGGCATAAAGGAGTATACCATAAGGGAGCTGAAACTGACAATGGTAGACAGAATTATAATGCTGCTCGTCAACCCGGTTGTTTCAGGATTGCTGATAATGCTGATCATCGGGGGCATCTACTTCGAACTGCAGTCGCCCGGCGTGGGATTCCCGCTGGCTGCGGCTGGTTTCGCAGCACTGCTTTATTTCGCTCCACTGTACCTTGAAGGTGTTGCCGCAAACTGGCACCTCGTAATATTCATCGCAGGAATAATCCTGTTACTTGTGGAGATCTTCGCTATTCCGGGATTCGGTGTCACCGGGGTCCTCGGGGTCCTCGGCATTGTGACAGGGCTGGCTCTTGTAATGGTAGATAAGATAGTCTTCCGTTTCGGACCTTCTATCGACGGTGTCAGGGAGATCGTCGGCGCCTTCGCGATTGTGCTTTCTTCCGCAGTCCTGGCTATTGGACTGTCGCTGTGGCTCTCGCGAAAACTGTTTGCTCCCAACAGGCTGTTTGGCAGCCTGGCGCTTGAGACATCGGTGAACCAGGCGGACGGGTTTGAAAGCTTCGACTCTGAAAAGCTGCGGTCCATGGTTGGAAACAGTGGTATAGCCCATACAGTCCTGAAGCCGTCGGGAAAGGTGATAATAAGAGACATTGTCTATCCTGCCGTTGCAGAGACTGGCTTCATTCAAAGGGGAACAGCTGTTGTAGTCAGAAGGGAAGAGCAGGGTCAGCTCTACGTCGTGGCCGCCGAGAGTCAGGAACCAGCGCGCGGATAACGGAAGGAAGAAGCGTCAGCACTGATCTGATGAAATACCGGGAGTGTTATGAGGGTGAGATTGTACAAAAGAGGTGATTTCCCTGGAATAATGGAAGTCTGGAGTGCCACCGGGCTCAGCAGGCCTGAGCGGGGCGACGATGAGGCAACAATTGAGAGAAGCATTGCCATCGGAGGTACTATGCTCGTGATGTATGACCCGGATGATGACGACAGAATTACCGGAACATCATGGATCACGTTCGACGGCAGGAGGCTTCATCTCCACCACTTCGGAATAACGCCGGCACACCAGGGCAGGAAACTCTCGGCTCTGCTGCTTAAGGAATCACTACGCACAGTGAAGGAAAAGGGTTACCAGGTCAAGCTGGAAGTCCACAGGACAAATGAAACTGCCGTAAGAATCTACAAAAAAGCGGGGTTTGAGTATCTGGGTGATTACGACGTTTACATAATCCGTGATATACAATCTATTGAAATTTAAAATGTTAAAATAACATTAAAGAGTCCGTTTTATTTGCCAAACGCTGGTTATTTTTAGTATATTTGAGAAAATCTATCCACAATAAATCATGGCACGAACACTGACATTTGCACAATTGAGAAAGATCAAGGACCAGCTTCCTGACGGGAGCATAAGAAAGATAGCTGATGAACTGGCTATGGAAGAGGAGACCGTCAGAAATTATTTCGGAGGCTGGAACTTTGACCGCGGACAGAGTGCCGGGATCCACATTGAAAAAGGACCCGAGGGGGGCATCGTCACCCTGGAGGACACTACCATACTTGATCTTGCTGAAAGTATGCTGGCCCGCTGATTATGGTACTCAACCCTAACAGAAAGCAAAAGTTCTTACTTTTGCTTTTTTGCTTTTATTAATGGCACATACCTTCATCAGGCAGGCAGAGGAAAAGCACGGGTCCCGGCTCAGGCATCTTGAATCTACCTACGGAATCTTCCCTGACCTGGTTGAGGAGATGGGAGGAAAGGCACAGACAGTTATTAGTTATTTCAGAGATAAAACCGGATGAAAAAAAGAATCTTCAATCTCCTGCTGGCTGTAATGGTCACAGCCGGACTGCAGGCGCAGAAGTCTGCCAGCGCACCAGTACTTGCATATGATGAAAACCGAAGCCTCACCTGGGAGGAGGCAATAAGGTTCTATAAAGATCTTGACGAACGGTATGAGGAGGCCACCCTCCTGGAGATGGGCATGACCGATGCCGGCCAACCCCTGCATCTCTTCATCATCTCATCCGACGGAGAGAGAGATCCTGCCGTGATGCATAACCAGGGTAAGGCCATAGTGCTTATCAACAACGGGATACACCCGGGTGAGCCCGAAGGCATTGATGCCAGTGCCCGGTTTGCAGCTGACCTGCTTGCAAACAGAGATGGAATGAAGAAGTACCTGCGCAACTGTTCCGTAGCCATCATACCGGTATATAACATAGGCGGGGCGCTGGCGCGAAGCCGCTACTGGCGCATAAACCAGAACGGACCCGATGAGAAGGGTGCAAGGCGAAACTCACGCTTCCTCGACCTGAACCGCGATTTCGTCAAGCAGGACTCACGCGACGCCCGTGCCTTCGCGGAGATTTACCGCTTCCTGGATCCGGATGTTTTTCTCGACACCCATACCACCAACGGCTCGGACCATCAGTTCACAGTGACACTCATCGCTACCCAGCCCGAAAAGATGCACCCGGAAATGGAACAGTTCTTCCGCAATGACATGCTTAAAGAACTCTACACCCGGATGAAGGATGCTCATAAAAACGAGATTGTCCCCTATGTCCAGTACACTGAAAGAGGTGAGATCAAGGCAATAATCGGATTTGAGGAGCATGCCTACTACTCAACAGGCTACTCCGCTCTCTTCAACTCCTTCGGCTTTATGACCGAAACACTCGTCTATAAGCCCTACCTCGAAAGGGTGAAAGGTACTCTGCAGTTCATTACCGAACTGGTACGATACACATCACTGAATTACAAGGAGATCCTACGGATGAGGGCCGAGGCCAACAGGCACACCCTGGAGGCCAGGGAATTTGTCATTGACTGGGAACAGGATACATTAAAATGGGATACCCTCCAATACCACGGATACCGTTACGAGGAAACGACCACACCCATCACCGGCAGAAAATCCGGGTTTTACAACCACGAAAAACCCTATACCGAAACCATCAGGTACTACAACTATTTCAACCCTGCCGTCACCGTCACCGTCCCGGAGGCATACATCGTGCCGTTCGCCTGGGAGGAGGTAATTGATCGCCTCGTCATCAACGGCGTGAAAATGATGCAGTTGCAGAATGACACAACACTCACAGTGGAAACTTATTACATTGACAGCTTCGAGCCAGCCCGCAGGGCCACACAGGGGCACTACTTCAACAGTAAGGTGAAGCTCCGGACCGTAACCCAGGATGTTGAGTTTCTTAAGGGCGACTACATAGTCCCGGTCAGCCAGAGATCAAAAAAGTACATCGTCACGATGCTGGAGCCGCAGAGCGAATCGGGCTTCTTCGCCTGGAACTTCTTCGACTCGTTCCTCGAGGGCCAGGACTGGTACTCAGTCTGGGGCTTCGAGAGCCATCTCAAGGAACTGCTTGACCATGACCCGGCGCTTCGCGAAGCCTTTGAAAAGGCAAAACGTGAAGACTCCGCCGTGGCATCCGATCCTGTGGCTCAGCTGCAGTGGCTCTATCAGCACACTCCTGCCTCAGAGCTGGAGAAAAGGACCAGGCTCTGCCCTGTCGGCAGGCTGATGAATGCAGGGAAAATGTTAAACTCCGGAAATTGACGGCAGTGGCAGAGAAGAAGCTCAGCAGCAACTACGACAGTGAGGAATTCCGGAAACAGGGGCATGAACTGATAGACGTCCTGGCTGACTATCTGAAAGATTCAACGACACGAAGTGATATGCACGTGCTGAATTACAGGGAGCCTGACGATCTTGTGAAGGAATATGCCTTTGACCATCCATCAAACCGTGATCTGTCACTTGGCGGGTTCATCCGCAAGGTGATCGGCGACATGAATCACATGCATCATCCGCGGTTTGTGGGCCATCAGAACTCCCCTCCCCTCACGGCTGGCGTTATTGCGCAGATGTGCACCACGCTGCTCAACAACGGTGTGGCGGTCTATGAAATGGGTCCGGCAGCCATGGCTGCAGAACGGAACGTGATAAGATACTTTGCAAAGCTCATCGGTTTTGGAGATGATGCTGACGGTATCTTCACCCACGGTGGCAGTGCAGGCAACCTGACAGGATTGCTGGCAGCCCGTCAGGCTATGAGTGAATACAATATCTGGGAAGAGGGAGTCAGACATGACAGGCCCGTGGGAATAATAGTCTCGGATCAGTCGCACTACAGCATCTCCCGCAATGCCAAAGTGATTGGCCTTGGAGGGAGATCAGTCATCCGGATACCTTATGACAGTCGGTATGCCATGAGGACGGACCTTCTCAGCGAGACTCTCAGGAGAGCGGAAGAGAAGGGCATACGGGTGATTTGTGTGGCGGCCAATGCCTGTTCCACCGCCACCGGCACCTATGACAACCTGGAGGAAGTTGCCGCCTTCTGCCGCGAGAACAAGCTGTGGTTCCATGTAGACGGGGCGCATGGCCTGGGCGTACTGTTCACTGAGAAATACCGTCATCTGGCACGCGGGCTTGAGCACGCTGATTCAGTGGTGATAGATTTTCACAAGATGCTGCTCACTCCCGGACTGAACACCATGGTTATCTTCCGTGACGGCCGGAGATCGTACGAGACCTTTGCACAGAAGGCAGGGTACCTCTTCGATAAGCAGGACGGCAATGAGTGGTATAACGGCGCCCGCAGAACGCTTGAATGCACCAAAAGCGGACTGGGCATCGTAGCCTGGACCGTAATAAAATACTATGGTGAAGAGGCACTCGGCAGCTATGTTGAGAGCAGACATGACCTGGCAGGGCGATTCGGCGATACGATCCGGAAAACAGCGGACCTGGAACTGGCAGTGACACCGGAGTCAAACATTGTCTGCTTCAGGTACGCTCCGGCGGGTGCAGACGGTGACAGGCTGAACGAACTGAACCGTGCCATCAGAAAGGCAGTGGTTCAAAGCGGTGAGTTCTATCTTGTCCAAACGGAGCTTGACAGATCAATCTGGCTGCGCACCTCGCTGATGAATGCCATGACTGATGATGCTGACCTGGAGAGGCTTATAAAAGCTGTTTTGAGGCACGGCGCGAAAATCGCCGGGGAACTTACCTGACAAAGAAATCGAGCACCGTCTCCCCTGCCAACCGGGCAACCAGGTTGTCACCCTTCTTTACAGGTCCCACCCCTGACGGCGTCCCCGTGAAAATGAGGTCGCCCGTCTTAAGAGTGTAATATCCGGACACATATTCAATTATCTCAGAAAAGCCGAAGATCAGATCCGAAGTATTCCCTTCCTGTCTGACCTCGCCGTTGACCTCGAGGGTAAAGCCAATGTCAGAGTGGTTAACAAATTTCTCTGCCGGCAGGAATGTGCCGACAGGGGCTGAACCGTCAAAGGTTTTTGAGAGTTCCCACGGATGGCCGGCCTGTGAGAACCGGTGCTGCAGGTCGCGAGCGGTGAAGTCTATTCCTACGGTTAGAGCATCATAGTATCGGTGTGCATACTTTGCTGCAATGCCCTTGCCAAGTTTTGAGATACGGAGTACAACCTCAGCCTCAAACTGCATATTCTTGGAGAAATCAGGCAGGAAGAAGGGCTTGTTCTTCTTCAGGAGAGCTGAATCAGGTTTCAGGAAGATCATCGGCTCCTGCGGAAGGGGCCGCCCCATCTCTGCCGCATGTTTTCGGTAATTGAGTCCGACACAGATAATCTTCATCCTTCAGAGAAATTCACACACAAAATTTATCTTCATATTTTGCCTTACCGCGGGGCCGGCAGGTCTTCTTAATTGCAGTCTCACGCCTTTCCGAACGAACGGACCTTGACGGCGGTGATCACCTGCTTGGTATTCTGTGGAAAATCGCCGTTCATCATCCACGAGTAATACGACGGTTCCTCCTTAAACACCAGCTCCACAGGCTTCCCCTTGTGTTTTCCGAAGTTGAAAACCTCCACTCCCTGTTCATTGAACACAATGCGACCCGCAAGGTCAGCATTATTGTTAAAGGCGCTGAATACAGAGAGCTTGTCAATATCATTCTCCAGGTCAGTGTACCTGTCAAGCTGTGCCTTCAGTATCTCATAGGTTGCGGCTGTGTCTGCCTGTGCGCTGTGGGCGTTCTCCAGGTCCCTGTTGCAGTAAAATTTATAGGCAGCGCTGAGGGTCCTCTGTTCCTTCTTGTGGAAGATGACCTGGACATCGACGTACTTGTGGCGTGCAGGGTTGAAATCGACATTAACCCTTAGAAACTCCTCGCAGAGAATCGGAATGTCGAACTTCATCGAGTTGAAGCCGGCAAGGTCACATCCTTCGAGGAAGGAAGCTATTCGCCTTGCGACATCCCTGAAGTGCGGTTCATTTGCCACCTCTGCATCGGTGATGCCGTGCACGCGTGTTGCCTCCGGCGAAATGGGAATGCCGGGGTTAAGCCTGAGAGTGAGCCACTCCTCTGCGCCTCCCGGAGAGACCTTCAGTGCGGAAAACTCTACGATACGGTCAGTAGTGATGTTGACCCCGGTGGTTTCCAGATCAAGGATGACCAGGGGTTTTCTTAGTTTTAATTCCATTTTTCCCTGGTTCTCAGGCGTTGATCATCATTGGCATGAGCAGCATCAGGAGGTCTTCATCCTCATTCGCCGGCTCGGCGGGAAGGAAGAGACCAGCCCTGGTGGGATCTGCAAGCTCAATTACAACATCCTGTGATGCAATGTTTGAGAGTATCTCCAGCAGGAAGACCGACTTGAAGCCTATCTCCATGTCATCACCCTCGTAAAGGCACTTGTGGCGCTCATAGGCTGAGATGGAGAAGTCAATATCCTGTGCTGAAACGGTAATCTGGTTAGGGCTGAACTGTAGCTTGACCAGGTTACTGGCCTGGTTTGAGAAGACAGAGACCCTGCGCAGTATGTTGTAGAACTCGAGTCTGTCAATGCGGACCTTTCTCGGGTTGTTTTTCGGTATAACCGAATTGTAGTTCGGATAGTTGCCCTCAACGAGGCGGCAAACCACCTTATAATCAGAAAGGGTAAAGAAGGCGTTTCTGTCGTCGAACTCAACCGAGACCACGCCGCTTTCCCTGGGGAGAATGTTTTTGAGCAGTGAGGCAGGTTTCTTCGGCAGGATGAATGATGCCTCATCGTCAGCCTTTGCGTCACTTCTCTGGTATCTTACCAGCTTGTGTGCATCGGAAGCAACAAACGTAAGCTTCGATGCCGATGCCTCAAAGAGGATGCCGCCCATCACGGGGCGAAGCTCATCATCAGCCGTTGCAAAGAGGGTCCTGGAGATCCCTGCCAGCAGCACATCTGCAGGAACGTTGAATCCGAAACGCTTCTCCTTCTTGATGACCGGCAGCAACGGGAAATCGATCCCGTTCTGACCCACAACGCTGAAACGGCCGTTCTCGGAGTTTATAACTGCAGCCAGTGTGTCAGGATTGATATCAAATGTAAGAGGCTGCTCGGAGAACTCCTTGAGCGACTCAAGCAACAGCCTGGCTGGCAACGCCACCGTACCGCTTCCCGTAATGTTGTCAAGCCGCATGTGTGTGATGAGAGTCGACTCCAGGTCGGAAGCCGTGATCTCCAGATCATTGCCGCTGATATTGAATAGAAAATTGTCAAGAATAGGAAGGGTATTCTTTGAACTGATCACCCTGCTTATGGCCTGCAGGTGACCCAGAAGCTCTGTGCTTGATACAACAAATTTCATATTGTCATTCATTTAAGTTTTTCCGAAAACTGAACTCTGCAGACCGGTAACTCATTGATTATAAATATAGTCTGCTTTAAAAACCGGTTTATCAATATTACAAAAAAATATCTTACCCTCAAACAAATTTATTTAACCGAAATAAACCTCCTGCGCCTGAACAGGTTATAAGCCACACCGGCAAGGATTATGATGATCACCGGCATCACTGTATTTATCAGCTGCCACATCACTCTCCCGCTCTTGATTTTTGCCTGGTCAAGCAGTCTTGGTTTGAGTTCCCTTGAGCGCATTTCAATGAGGCCGTTGTCATTCACAAGGTAGTTGATGCAGTTCACAAGGAAGTCCTTGTTGCCGAAAATTTGCATCGTATACCTGTCAAGCCCGAGTGCCAGCGGTTCGGGGCTGCCTCCTGACCAGGAGACCTCGTTCCTGATGATGTCACCGTCAGCGATCACTATCATTCTTGCTGGTTTGCCCAGTGTCACAGCCTGCAGTCCCGGTTCATTCATGATGCTTGCCACCATCCTGTTCTCGAAAGCTGAACGGAAGGTCCCTTCCAGCAGTACCGCCACCGGCATCGGGCCTGCATTGAACATCTCGTCTGGAACGGTTTCAGCAGCCTCTTCAAGCGAGATAAGCATGGGTGGCATGACGGTCCTTGACTCGGGTGAAGTGGTCAGCAGTACAGTCTTCTTCACCCCCGGGTCACGGCCCACGGTATCGACTGTACCGGTGAACTCACCCTTGACCCTGTTCAGATTCCTGGTGATTGGATGTGACGGCGATGGGCGCAGCAGCGGGTAATAGACCCAGGGTGTGGGCACGTACTGCGATTCTCCTCCGGGATTTGATACCTTCAGTGGGATAAGCATGCAATCTGCATCCTGCACAATAACCGGGTTGATCCTTGCGCCGTACCTGAACAGCATGTCACTGACTGAGAGGGGCTTATATAGGGCAACCGTTGCTCCGGCCGCGAGGCTGTCGGCGTTCACCACAACCTCCTCGGCCAGCCAGAGAACCCGTCCGCCGTTCATGATATACTGGTCAATAATGAACTTGTCCTTCTCGTCAAATACACCACCGGGGGCAGCAATTATGATTGCCGCGTACCTGTCAATGATGCCTCTGCGGCCACCGATAACACCCCTGTCAATATTGTAAAACTTTGCCAGCTCCAGTGTCAGATCTGCGACGAATATCTCATCAAGCTCACCATGCCCCTCGATGAATGCCACCGTACGAACAGTATCAGACGTGGCTGTAGCTATTGCCTGTATGATCTCGTACTCCAGCCCTTCAGTTGAGTGAAGCAGGTTTGTCTCCGGGGGGAGTGTCGGGTTGTTCCTGAGGAAATTGACAGGTATTACCGTCTCCCCGGCGGTGACTGTGAGTGATGGAAAAATCATCTTCTGTGTTCTCCCTCCCTCGCCGTCCGAGGCCATTACATTCACAGGTGTCAGTCCCCGGCCCATGAGCTCTGAATGAAGACGGTCACGCTCTTGCCTGTCAGGCGATTCAGAAGGGTTGATAAAGTCAAATTTTATCTTTCTTCCCGAGGTGATGCGAAACTCATCCAGGTATTGCTCCACGCTTCGTCTCAGCTTTCTGAAGGCGAATGGCAGTTCACCGTCGAGCCAGACATCAACCTTCACCTCCTCATTTAGTTCCCTCAGTATTAATTTTGTCGGCTCTGCCAGTGTGAACCGTCTGTCTTCAGTCAGGTCAACGCGGACATGGATAAGTGACATAAGGATGCATGCGGCGCCTGTGGCCCCCAGGATCATAAGTGGTTTTATGATCTTGCTGCGACGGAGGGTAATTCTTGCCGCCTCGCAGAAGAGGACGGTGATAAAGATGAAGTAGGCTATGTCACGTATGTCAAGCACTCCCCTGCTTATGGACCTGTAATGCTCATTGATCCCCATGGCTGAGACTTCCTCTGCCGCGCCGGAGAGCCCGGGCAGCATGCTCAGGGAGTCAAAGCCCCTGAACATCAGGAAGGAGAGAACGGCTGCAATGATGAATGATATTACCTGGTTGGTTGTGAGCGCCGATGCGAATAGTCCGATGGCTGAGTAGGCTGCGGCAAGCATCAGCAGCCCGATAAATGATCCTGCCGTGGCACCCCTGTCGAAGTTGCCGGGTGTTTCTCCCAGAACCCATACCGTGATAACGAATACTATTGCGGGAAGAAGCGCCAGGAGCACCAGGAAGAGCGATGCCAGGAACTTGCCGTAGATCACGGCCCCGTCACCTACCGGACGTGACCAGAGCAGCTCGATGGTTCCCGACTTCCTCTCTTCCGAGAAGAGCCGCATGGTTACGGCAGGTACGAGGAAGAGGAATAACCATGGGGATAGGACAAAGAGTGGGTCCAGTCCGGCATAGCCGCTGTCGAGCAGGTTCCATTGCCCCGGCATAATCCACATGATCAAGCTGTTGGCCAACAGAAAGACAATCATGACGATGTATCCCGTCAGTGAGCTGAAAAAACCGGCTACCTCTTTTCTGAAGAGAGTGAACATAGATTCTTGTTTGCTGTAAAATTATCCAAATCTTTCATGGCCTTGCAGGCCTCCTGGCATTTTTAATATCCATAATCAGGGTTCCCGGGTAATAGAACGCAATTATTCTGTCATAGGTCAGCTTCTTTTCTGCCATATGTTTGGCTCCGTCCTGGCAGAGTCCCACACCGTGACCGTATCCCCTGCCGCTGACCGTTATGCTGTCTCCGGCAGGTGTCATGGAGAACCATGATGAGCGCAGTGCGAAACGAAGCCTTATCTCCTCGGCAGTGACGGTTTTGCCATTGATTGTGCGGCTTGCAATGCGGCTTATGGTACTCTGCTGTGCCGGCCAGAGGTTTCCTGCCGTTCCCGGGGTGATTCCTTTCGAGCTGAGGAAACTGTTCCACTCCTTCCGGGAGATGTTTTTCTTCCATGTTGATGATGCTGAGTAGCTGCACCACGGGTCTTTCACGCTTACCAGGTAGGGATATCCTGCCAGCCATACATCGGCCGATGATGCCGTCATTCCTCCGCAGTTACCGTGGAACGCAGCCTCAATGAGCAGGCTGTCCCGGTCAGTGATCACCTTGCCGGCGGTGGCACGGCATGCATTCACAATAACAGTGTCGGTCACCACTCCGGGATAGACCTGGCAATGGATATCGTCACACATGTTGTAGCCGTCGAGCTCGTGCCTGTTTATATTCCTGTAAATATAGGTGCGGGCAACCACCGCCTGAGCCCTGAAATAGTCGGATGGGCCATATTTACCGGCTTCGGCACGTACCACACCCGGCAGGCAGTTTTCTGCGGTAGTGATGTTCAGTATCTGCAATGAACCGGGAAAAGGTTTGACCCGGAGCGATCCTTCCAATGTTTTCTGTGGCTCATTGCCCCCCGTAGCGCGGAGGGTGAAGAGCGAATTCGGGTCACCAGGAGTGAAGGAGAGTGAGTCGGCAGCGCCCATGGTGCCTGAGAGTGTCCTGTAGACAACCCGGTTGTTGAACAAGGTTACCGCCACAATGTCCCCCTGCATGATTTTCAGTTCACCGGCAGCGTCGTCGTGAAGTATGTAGTGTCCTCTGTCAGCGGTAAAGAAGACAGATGCAGGGCGGGTGCGGGCAAAGATACGGATTGATATCTGTGCATAACCGGCAAGTGATGCCAGCAGTAAAAGTATGACGAGTGACGCTCTTCTCTTCATCCTGCATTATTATGGTTCAAGGCTGGCTACCATGTCAGCCGCTACTCTCTCCGATGCCCCGCCGCCTCCGAGTATCTCCTTCAGCTCACGGTAGTCTCTCTTCATAATACCGTGCCTGTATCCGGTAGAGAGGATCTGCGACAGTTCCCTGTGCAGGCTCGTAAGGTTCAGCTCTTTCTGTATCAGCTCCCTGACCACCTCCCTGTCCATCACGAGGTTTACCAGGGAGATGAAACGTACTTTTATTACCCATCTTGCCATGGTATAGGTGAGCCGGCTGGTGCTGTAACATACTGCCTGGGGAACGTCAAACAGCGCTGCCTCGAGGGTAGCAGTGCCTGAAGTCACCAGCGCCGCCTCGGCCACAGCCAGCAGGTCATATGTTCTGCCATTAATGATCCTGACCGGGGACCCTTCCGTGCATCTTCCGTAGAGTTCTGCCGGCAGGTGGTCCATAGCCGCAACCACGAACTGGTAATCTGGGAAGGAAGATGCCACGGAAGCCATCACCGGCAGAATCCGGCTGACCTCCTGGATCCTGCTGCCCGAGAGAAGCGCTATAACCGGACGACTGTCGAGGTTTAGCGAACTCTTAATGGTTTCAGTCCCGGGCGCCTTGCTGCGCCATTCCTCAATGTGGTCAATCAACGGATTGCCCATGAAGATTGCGGGGTAGTCATGACGTCTGTAAAACTCCTTTTCAAAGGGAAAGATGATATAGAGCCTGTCGACGTAGCGCTTTAGCTTTTCAACCCTTCCTTCGCGCCATGCCCAGAATTTAGGGGAGATGTAGTAGAAGACCCTGAAACCCGATTCCTTTGCAAAGCGGGCCATCCTCAGGTTAAATCCCGGATAATCGATCAGGATCACCACATCAGGCTTCATCTCACTTACCTGGCGGCGGCACTCTTTGAAGTTGGCCTTCACCTTCCGGATGTTGGCAAGCACCTCCCATACGCCCATGAAGGCAGTCTCGCGGTAGTGTTTCAGCAACCTTGCCCCGGCCTCCTGCATCATCTCACCACCCCAGCAGGAGATATCTGCAACCGGGTCAGTCAGACGCAGGTGCTTCACAAGGTTTGAACCGTGTAAATCCCCTGATGGCTCGCCGGCTATTATAAAGTACTTCATCTCAGAACAGCTTGATCCCGAATACCGTGAAAGCCCATGCAATGGTTATTCCAAGAACCCCTTTTGAGGCCCGTAGCATCTCGAAACGGTTGAAGATGAGAAAGATGATGATATTGGCGAAGACACAGACACTCATTATTTCAGAGATATTACCCGCTGCCTCAATCTTACTGAAATACCCGGGCAGTGAGAGGCCGTGACGGGTGAAGAGAAAGAAGAGGGTAAATGCGATGAGCGGGACAACCATTCCCGCAATCGCTCCTGTCAGGACATTGTTTAACTTTTGCCTGAGATGCATGTCAGAGTTTCGATTTCAGGGTTTCCATGAAGCTGTAGGCTGTCATGTCAGTAGTGACCGGCACCACGGAGACATATCCGTTCTGGATGGCCCAGTCGTCAGTGTCAGAGGCCTCAGGTTCATGATTTATGAAATTGCCTGTCAGCCAGTAGTAGGTTTTGCCGGCGGGGTCTTTCCGCTTTTCGAACTCCTCCTGCCAGTTGCCCGAGGCCTGGCGTGCAACAACCATTCCCTTTATCTCCGATGCAGGGATGGCCGGGAAGTTTACGTTGAGACAAATACCGGTCGGAAGAGGTTCGCGAAGCAACAATGAGCAGATTTTCCGGATATATTCACCGCAGCCTGAGAAGTCAGCCGCAGAGGAGTAACTGTTAAGTGAAAAGCCGACTGAGGTGATGTCATAGAGACATCCTTCGAGGGCGGCGGCCATCGTACCGGAATAGAGTATGCTGGCTGATGCGTTAGACCCATGATTGATGCCTGAGACTATGAGATCCGGCTTGCGGTCCAGCAACTGGTTTACTGCCAGCTTGATCCCGTCCGCAGGCGTGCCGCTGCAGGCATATATTCTTTTGTTGTCGTCTTCATCTATAAGTTTGACCCTGAGGGGTTGCTTGACCGTAAGGGCCTGTGACATGGCGCTGCGGCTCTCGGTGGCAGATATAATCACCAGCTTGCCGAACTCCTCCATGATCCCGATGAGCGTTTTTATCCCTCCCGCGTAGAGGCCGTCGTCATTGGTAATGAGTATCAGTTTATCGTTTTCTTCCAGTTTCATCCCGATTTTTGTTGATGTGCAAATATAATGATAATGCCTGTGCTTTTAATAGCGGGCCCGTTGATGCCGCAAACCTTTTTTCCTTACTTTTGCATGTTAAAAATTCAGATAAAAGTACCGTAATGAAGATTTCTTATAACTGGCTCAGGGAGTATCTTGAATTTGATGCAGGACCGGAGGAGCTTTCATCTGTTCTGACATCCCTCGGCCTCGAGGTGGAAGGGATGGATGAATGGGTCTCTGTCAGGGGCGGCATGAAGGAGATCGTTGTAGGGAAGGTGTTGACCTGTGAGAGGCATCCTGATGCTGACCGGCTCAGCGTAACCACTGTTGATACCGGCGGTCCCGAGCCACTGCATATTGTATGCGGAGCACCCAACGTGGCATCAGGGCAAATGGTTGCCGTTGCACGGACAGGCGCCAGGGTCTTTCACGGTAATGAACAGTTTGAGATCAAAAGGTCAAAGATACGGGGCCAGATCTCTGAGGGAATGATCTGTGCGGAGGATGAGCTTGGAATAGGCACGGACCATGAAGGTATCATAGTGCTTGACAGCAGCGCCAGGGTGGGCATGCCGGCTGCAGAGTACTTCGGGGTCACAACTGACACGGTATTTGAGATAGGCCTGACACCAAACATGATAGACTGCAGCTCACACTACGGGGTGGCACGGGCGCTTGCAGCCTACTACAACCTTCAGAAGCCCGTCAGGGCAAAGCTTCCTGAGATCACGGGGCTGAAAAAGGAAACTGACAGCGGCGCCATCAGTGTCACGGTAGAGGCGCCGGAGGCATGCATTCGCTATTCAGGACTGACGATAAGGGGCATTAAGGTCGGACCATCACCCGTATGGCTTCAGACGAGACTCAGGGCGATAGGGCTTAATCCCATCAATAATGTTGTGGACATCACCAATTTCGTTCTTCATGAGACCGGGCAGCCGTTGCACGCATTTGACGCAGCAGCGATAAAGGGAAATACCGTGCGGGTCAAGCACCTGCCGGAAAAGACAAAATTCGTTACCCTTGACGGTGTGGAGCATACTATCGCGGCCACTGACCTGATGATATGCAACAGTGATGAGGGCATGTGCATAGCCGGTGTATTCGGCGGCCTGACATCTGGGGTGACCCAAAATACCACCGATCTGTTCCTCGAGAGCGCCACCTTCAGCCCGGTATCGGTGCGTCGTACTTCGCGAAGACACGATCTTCGCACCGACGCTTCCTACAGGTTTGAGAGAGGCACTGATCCGGAGATGACACTCTATGCCCTGAAGAGGGCCGCTATGCTGGTGAAGGAGATCGCCGGTGGTGAGATTGCCGGTGATATTGTTGACATCTACCCCACCCCGTTGCACAGGGCGGTGGTCAAATTCTCTCTTGACAGGATGCAACGGCTTATAGGCAAGGAAATACCGGTTGAGACCGTCAAGACGATTCTCTGGAGCCTTGATATACATATAACGAATGAGGAGCAGGGAATACTGACCCTGGAGATCCCCACCTACCGTGTCGATGTCACCCGTGAAGCCGACGTCACTGAGGAGGTACTCAGAATCTACGGCTATGACAACATCGGTATCAGCAGCGAGATGCACTCTATGCTGACACATTCCGAGAAGCCTGACCGTGAGAAGGTGGCCGCAAACATGGCCGAATTGCTGTCAGGCAACGGTTTTTCGGAGATCATGTGCAACTCCCTTACTCCGGCAGCCTGGTTTGAGAACACGGGCGACTTTGATGTGAAGGCGATGGTCAGGCTGGCCAATCCGCTCAGCAGTGACCTGAACGTCATGCGCATGTCACTCCTTCCCGGGATGCTCAATACAATCGCATGGAACATTAACAGGCAGAACGGCAACCTCAGGCTTTTCGAGCTGGGCAATACATATGCCGCCAGGGAGGCAAAGAATACTCTCGAGATCACCGACAACTTCGCGGAAACGCAGATGCTGGCAATGGCGCTGACCGGGAATATAAATGAGAAGCGCTGGAATGCGGCGGAAAATCCCTCAGGATTCTTTCATCTCAAGGGTTATGTGGAGATGGTGCTGTCGCGGTTTGGCATTGCCAGGCGTGATATTGTCAGCATTGAGGAGAACCGCGGATGGTTCGCCGAAGGTATGAGATACACCGCCGGAAGCCTCGATGTGGCATCCTTCGGGAAAATCTCCAGGAAATTTCTTGCCATGTTCGACATCAGGCAGGATGTCTTCTACGGTGAGATCATCTGGGAGAACGTCATCAGGCTGATCAAGGCACGTACAATCCGCTTCAGCGAACTGCCGAAGTACCCGTGGGTACGGCGTGACCTGGCACTGCTGCTTGACAAATCAGTCAGGTTCAGCCAGATACGCGATCTGGCCTTTAAGACCGAAAGAAATATTCTACAGGAAGTTGATCTCTTTGACCTGTATGAAAGTGAGTCGATCGGAAAGGACAAAAAATCATATGCTGTCAGTTTCATACTGCGTGACGAGAGGCAGACACTGACTGAGAAGAATATAGAGAAGACAATGGGCGCCCTGGTGAAAGCCTTCGGGCGCGAGTTCGGGGCCACGCTGAGATGAAGAAGCTGCTTGGCAGAACGAATGATTACCTCTCGCTGGTCAGGTTCAGTCACACTGTCTTCGCGATGCCTTTTGCCCTTGCCGGTTACTTTATCGGGGCAACGGAGCCGGGTTACGGATTTTCACTCAGGACTTTCCTGCTTGTTCTTGCCTGCATGGTATTCGCACGGAGTGCGGCCATGGCATTCAACCGGTGGGCCGATTACCACTTTGACGCGCTGAATCCCCGTACCGCAGTGCGCGAAATCCCCTCAGGGAGGATTTCGCGCCGTCAGGCGCTTATCTTCGTCATAGCCAGTTCGGTGCTGTTCATTCTGGCCACTGCCTTCCTGAACAGGCTGACGCTTATTCTGTCACCAGTTGCCCTGCTGGTGGTGCTGGGGTACAGCTATACCAAGCGGTTCACTCCGCTCTGCCACCTGGTGCTGGGACTGGGACTAAGCCTGGCACCGATAGGAGCATACATTGCCGTCACAGGCTCATTTGCGCTTCTTCCCCTGATATACTCTTTCACCGTCCTCACCTGGGTCAGCGGCTTTGATATTATCTATTCCCTGCAGGATGACCAGTTTGACCGCGAAACAGGACTGTATTCTATCCCTGCAGTAATGTCACGTGGGAAGGCTCTGGCCTTGTCAACGGCACTGCACGCGGTTTCCGTTGCCCTCGTGATGGCTGCGGGTTTCCTGGGAGATGCCGGGTGGATCTATTGGAGCGGTGCTGCAATCTTCATTGGCCTGCTTGTATACCAGCACCTGATTGTAAAAGCTGACGATCTGAGCAGGGTAAACCTGGCCTTCGGCACAACCAACGGCATTGCCGGAGTAATATTCGGGGTGGCTGTTATGCTTGACCTGCTTCTGCTCTAGAACTTGAACACAAAACTTACCCCGAGCAGCTCCTTGAACTGAACCATGGGCGCCTTCTTCTGCTCGCCGTCAGTGCCCAGCACCGGCTCTCCCTTCTCAAATACCGGCAGCAGAGTGTTGTCATCATAGATGAGGTGCGTGTTCACCCTCAGATCAGTGAACCAGTTAAGCGGCATGGTGGCTATCATCTCCCAGTCAACATCCACATTCTGCGGCTTCATCAGGAAGTTGCTGAAGAGCTGAATCCTGTTTGTCATGTTGATCTTCTCAAAAAGCACCAGCTTGCTGTTGACAGTCAGGTATGCCCCCAGCTCGTTCTTTGCCATCTTGTCTGCAGCGATACCGTATTTGGTCTGGTTGATGTTTGCCGTGTCTGTCACGATTGTACCCTTGTACGACAGGGGTGAAAAGCTGACTGACAGATTCTTGTTGGGTTTGTACTCGAGACCGTAACCCAGGATGAAGGTGGCCGGGTTGAAGAACTTCGAGACCATTATTGAGGTGGTGTCATTCGGGTATGTGTAACCGGGCAGGAACTGCGATTTGAACTGGAAAATTCCCGAGAGATCGAATTTGCCGAATGCCTTGTGATTGATCTTGGAGTTTATCTCAAGTATATCCAGGTTTTTCCTGATGCCTCCGTACTTACCGGAGGCCTGCAGACCGAGGGCAAAGCGTGCAGAAGTTGCCGAGTTGACCTTGGTCACCTTGTTGCTGTAGTTGAGCGCCGAAGTGACATCAAGTACTGATGAAATGTTGCTTTCTCCCCCCTTTGCCCAGTTTGAGACCACACCCTGCGAGAGCAGGTACGACAGGTCTGTCTTGAACTTCCACAGATCGGGTTTGATCTTGCTGAGAGCCACCCTTCGCAGCTCTTCCTCCTGTGCCGTTGTAACATTTACGCGGGTATCCACATATTTGTCATGCCAGATCTGCTTTCTGAACATGACCCCCTCCTCTGCCCTGAGCGACAACGTGTTGCGAAGAGGGCTGCCTATCCATACTGTCACCGAGTCGCCTTCGCCGTCAGGAAGCCAAAACCGCACCAGGTTGTCAGACCGGCTGTTGAGCCAGACATCGGAACCCCTGCCATTCTCGCTGGCAAGCCGTATCACCGTGGAGTCGCGTGCCTCGAGGTAGCTGATCAGCGAACTGACAGCTGCCTCCAGCGAGTCGCTGACGTAGGGGTTTCTGAGATACCTGAAGGGGAAGTCCGTGCGTGCCAGTGAGACCTCGGGGAGTGTATCCGTTATGACAAGCACTATTGTGTCATTTGTTGCATGAGGCATGCTGGCCGGTATGAAATCGCGCATCAGTATATAAACCGAGTCGTTCAGCTTCAGGGTGTCATTCCTGAGTATTGGCCGGGAATCCTGTGTGAGCCTGACTTTCTCGAGCTTGCTCCCGGCACTGATGAACATCTCACCGGCCCTGTCGGCTGCCGCCGTGCTGTCAGCCGGCAGTGTGTCCGGCGTCATGACCGGAAGAATTATCCTTACCGAGTCGAAGACATAATATTTTTCAGCCGGTATGCGGATTCGTTCAAAGGGGTATTCTGAGAGGAAGCTGAGGACGGTGTCTTCAGGCGGTCTGGAGGCCATCCAGACAAGGTTTTTCAGGGCTTCACGCAATGGGTCATTGGCGCGGCGCCAGATAGAATTTGATCCGGAGAACCGCTCCAGGAACCTGAGTGATTCCATCCTGTCAAGATGAATATCCTGGGGACCGTTTATGTCCGGCACCGGTGCTGCCTTGATCTGTTTCAGGAGATGCCCGGTCACGGTGAGGGTATCTGCATACGGCACGCTAACCTGAGGAACAACAGGTTCGTCAACAACCTGTGCCTTCAACATGGAGGTGCCGGCGAGGCAAAGAAGGAGCAAAAGAATCTTAATGGTTCCCAGTCTCATTTCAAATCGTTTAAATAGGTCCGGATTGTACCCCAAACGTAAAATAGTTATATTTGCAAAAATAGCCGTTTCCCATGAATTCCCGCCATTCAAAGGTCATGAACAGGAAGCTGATATTCCGTAACATCAAGAACAGGGACGCATTCTGACGCCCGTGGTTGCATGCTTTTCCGCACCTTACTGACTGCTATTGTTAAATTTTCTTAAGCGCTTACTGTGTCAGGCGGTAAGCAATAGTGGAAAATGGGCGACCATCAAGCATTGTAAATTGTGGACCCCACCCACCCACCCCGAGGGGTGGCGGGTAACATGGTTATATAATTCTTCAACCTCTACGAGGTTGTGCCTGCAGGATGACAAGATGTTGATGTGTATTAATGGTTGCAAACCATAAAAAATTGTAAAACAGCATGTTATTGCCTATAAATCGTAAATCGTAAATAACAATGAGCTTACCAAATTGTGAACCATACAAAATAAAGAGTATCGAGACCATCCGCCAGAGCACCCGCCAGGAGCGCGAGGAATGGATACGGAACGCTTCGTACAACCTCTTCAACCTGCGCTCAGAGCAGGTATTCATTGATCTTCTGACCGACTCCGGCACCGGGGCCATGAGCGACATTCAGTGGGGCGCCATCATGACCGGCGACGAGAGCTATGCCGGGGCATCATCCTATTACAAGCTTAAGGATGCAATCAGGGATATAACAGGATTTGAATATTTTCTGCCGACACACCAGGGCCGGGCAGCTGAGAACGTCCTCTTCTCGGTGCTCATAAAGGAGGGCGACATAATACCGGGCAACGCCCATTTTGATACAACAAAGGGACACATTGAGTTCCGCAAGGCGAAGGCTGTGGACTGCACCGTCGCCTGCGCCAGGGACATCAGTGTTATGGATCCCTTCAAGGGGAACGCCGACCTTGAGATGCTGGAGCAGGTGCTGAAGGAGACGCCCCGCGAAAAGCTTGGCTGCATAGTTATGACAGTCACCAACAACACCTCGGGCGGACAGCCGGTCAGCATGGCAAACCTGCGAGGGGTGAGGGAACTTGCCGACAGGTACGGTGCACTGGTTATAATTGACTCTGCACGATTCGCGGAGAATGCCTGGTTCATCAAAACACGGGAGACGGGATACGCTGACAGGAGCATCAGGGAGATTGTCCGCGAGATGTTCTCATATGCTGACGCCATGACAATGAGCTCGAAGAAGGATGCAATCGTCAATATGGGCGGCTTCATCGGCATGAAAGACCGTGAGCTCTTCCGGAAAGCATCCACGTTCAACATCATGTTTGAGGGTTACATAACATATGGCGGCATGTCTGGCCGCGACATGAACGCGCTGGCACAGGGGCTCTATGAGGGAACGGAATTCGGTTACCTGAGTGCACGTATCGGCCAGGTTGTACGCCTCGGGAAGCAAATAAACGCAGCTGGCATACCTGTTCAGATGCCAATCGGCGGCCACGCCGTATTCATAGACGCCGGCAAGTTTTTCCCGCATATTCCATCGTCTGAGTTTCCCGCGCAGCGACTGGCAGTGGAGATATATCTCGAGGGCGGCATCCGCGGCACAGAGATCGGCACACTGCTCGCAGACCGTGACCCGGTCACACGCGAGAACCGGGATCCGGGCCTTGAACTGGTTCGCCTTGCGATACCCCGCAGGGTCTATACAGACAACCACATGGATTATGTGGCTGCCGCAGTGAAGAATGTCTGGGAGAGAAGACACAGCATCAAACGGGGCCTGGCAATCAAATGGGAAGCACCCATCATGCGGCACTTCACGGTTGAACTTGACCTGCTGGGCTGACGGAAAAAGGCTATCTTTGGAGGACGAATAACAACGATACCGATGATAAGATCGATGACCGGTTATGGCAAGGCCATGCTGGAGACACCTCAGAGAAAGATCACCGTTGAGATCAAATCGATCAACGGCAAACAGGCCGATATAAACACCCGGCTCCCTTGGATCTGCAAGGAGAAGGAACTCGATATCCGCAACATGATCATCAGGAGGCTGGAGAGAGGAAAAATCGATCTTTCCGTCAACTTTGACACGATGGACAGTGAGTCGGCGCCGGTGATCAACAGGAACATGGTCAGGAGCTACTTCAGCCAGATGAAGGAGATAAGCAGCGAGCTGGGCATCACTGATGATGCAGGGCTGCTGGCCATAGTGATGCGGCTGCCGGAGACACTCCGCACTGAGAAACCCGAACTGTCGGATGAGGAGTGGAACAGAATAGCCGGCCTCATCGAGGAGGCTCTTACGATGGCCGATCTCTACCGCCTGGAGGAGGGTAAGGCTATGGAAAAAGACCTTTCCAAGTCGGTTGCTGCCATCACTGGTTACCTGGATAACCTGGGATCCGTTGAGGGCGACCGTATAATGCGCATGCGCGAAAAGCTGATGTCTACCCTCAATGAGGCCGTGGGGTCTGAGAACGTGGACAGGAACCGTTTCGAGCAGGAACTGATATTCTACCTCGAGAAATTCGACATCAACGAGGAAAAGGTGCGTCTCAGGAAGCACTGTGACTATTTCCTTGAGACTATGAACGGGGAAGGCAACCACGGCAAGATGCTCAACTTCATCTCGCAGGAGATAGGCCGCGAGATCAATACAATCGGCTCCAAGGCCAATGATGCCGCCATGCAAAAGCTGGTGGTGATGATGAAGGATGAGCTGGAGAAGATCAAAGAGCTGACACTCAATATACTGTAATCACATGACCATTGACGGTAAAAGGAAGGTTCTTATCATATCTGCCCCCTCGGGAGCAGGGAAGAGCACCCTTGTCAGCCATCTGCTGGAGGCAGGACTGCCGCTGATGTTCTCTGTGTCAGCCACCAGCAGGAAACCGCGCGGAAATGAAGTCGACGGCCGTGAATACTACTTCATCACCGCCGCTGAGTTCCGGAGGAGAGTCAGGCGCGGTGAGTTCGTGGAGTGGCAGGAGGTTTACAGGGATCATTATTACGGTACGCTCCGCAAAGAGATAGAGAGGATTTACGGCGAAGGCAAGATCCCCCTGTTTGACGTGGATGTGATGGGTGGCATCAACCTGAAAAAGATCTTCGGGGAGGATGCACTCTCGGTCTTCGTTATGCCACCCTCGGTGGAGGAACTGCGCAAGAGGCTGATCAGGAGGGGTACGGACTCGCCGGAGAAGATTGAAATGAGAGTGGAGAAGGCTGCCTCGGAGATCCTTCTTGCGGACAGGTTTGACCTGGTAATAATCAATGACCGCCTGGAGGAAGCCTGTGCAGAAATTATGAGAGTTGTAAAGGAATTCATTGGAGAGCGATGACTGAGACCGGTCTTTTTTTCGGATCATTCAACCCGGTGCATATCGGCCACTTGGCTATCGCCAATTATATTACCGAATACTCTTCGCTGAAAGAGGTGTGGTTTGTCGTCAGTCCGCACAACCCGCTGAAGGCAAAGGAGTCGCTTCTCGGGGAGCGCGACAGGTTTTACATGACTGAACTGGCTATCGGTGATGATCCGAGGTTCAGGGTTTCAGATATTGAATTCACTCTTCCCAGGCCATCATATACGATTGACACCCTGGCCCATCTTACCGAAAAGTATCCTTCCCGCCGGTTCACGCTGATCATGGGCGAGGATAATCTCACCACGCTGCATAAGTGGAAGAATGCAGAGATGCTTGTGAAGCAGTATCCGATTGTCGTATATCCCAGGCTTTATCCGGGGAAGCGGAGCAGCAAGAGGCTGCAGGAGATACTGGCCATGGCATCGATACAGGAGATTGATGCACCGGTGATGGAGATCTCCGGCACCTTCATCCGCAGTGCCATCCGCGATGGCAAGGATGTTTCATGGTTTGTCCCCGCTCCTACATGGAGGTATATACGGGAGATGCATTTCTATGAGCAGGCAGGCTAATCAGTAAATTGGATTCATTGGAAAATCCCCGTAGGGGATCAAGAATTGTAGATGGGAGGCACCCCACCCCTGTGTTCCGGACGATTGGCTGATACAATTCTCAATCCTCTTTAAGGATTTATTGTTTTTTAATCCGCTGTCCTACAATTCTTTATGACCTAAGGCCATTATCCAATGCATTCAGATTTCAGTCTGATCAGCTCCATGCCCCGCTTGATTGCATCCTCGTTCATGGGGATAAGGCTGTGATACCGCTCGGGAAGTGATTTCTTCAGACCCTTGATTACATATTCAGTTTTCAATATAGGTTTGACCTTCATGAAACCGCCAAGGACGAACATGTTGAACACCTTCTGCATCTTCAGCTTCGATGCTTCCTCGGCCGCGTCAATGCGGTAGACGGTTATATCCTTCCGTTCGGGATGCCTGGTGATACCGTTTCCGTCATATATGAGCATACCGCCGGGCTTGACCGCGTGCTCGAACTTGTCGAGGCTCTGCTGATTCAGAATTATGGCTGTATCGAAGCTCCTGAGGATGGGTGAACTGATTCGTTCATCGCTCAGTATCACATTGACGTTGGCGGTGCCACCTCTCATCTCGGGACCGTATGAGGGCATCCAGCTCACCTCCATATCCTGCATCATCCCCGAATAGGCCATTATCTTCCCCATCGAGAGCACACCCTGTCCGCCAAAACCTGCTATTACAATTTCTTCTGTCATGATCTGCTGATTTGATTTATTTTACACTGCTGCCGGTGACAAAAATCTCCAGCACTTTTGACTAGTGTCATTTTTCGGCCGGCACCTTGATATCACCCAGGGGGTAGAACAGGAACATGTTTTCCTCCATCCATTTGTTGGATTCAACAGGTGTCATCTTCCAACCCGACGGGCAGTTTGAGACCACCTCGATAAAGCATGTTCCTCTTTTCTCGTTCTGGTACTGTACCGCCTTCTTGATTGCCTTCTTGAGTTTGCGTACTCCGCCGGCGGTGTTGACACTCTGGCGGGTTACATAACATGTACCTGGCAGCATGGCCACAATATCCGCCATTTTGATGGGTGAGCCCATCATTGAGATATCGCGGCCATAGGGTGATGTTGATGATTTCATCCCCTCAAGTGTTGTGGGGGCCATCTGGCCACCGGTCATGCCGTAGATACCGTTGTTTATAAACAGTATCAGGATGTTCTCTCCCCTGTTGCAGGTGTGGATCGTCTCTGCCGTGCCGATAGCAGCAAGGTCGCCGTCTCCCTGGTATGTGAAAACAAACTTGTCAGGCATCAGCCGCTTGACAGCTGTTGCCAGTGCCGGTGCCCTGCCATGTGCCGCCTCCTGAAAATCGACATCAATATAGTTATACATCAGCACCGAGCAGCCGACGGGGGTAATTCCCACGGTTCTTTCCTGCAGGTTCTCCTCCTCCAGCACCTCAGCCAGGACCTGGTGTGCGGTTCCGTGTCCGCAGCCCGGGCAATAGTGCATGACATTATCCGTCATCAGTTTAGACTTCTTATAAGTCAGGTTCTCGGGCTTAATTATATCATTGAATGTAATCTCTGCCATTTCTCCTATCCTTTAATGAATGACTTCATGTTTTCAAGCACCTCATCGGGGGTGGGTATCATACCGCCCATCCTGCCGTAGTGGCTGACACGTGTTTTTCCGTTTACCGAGAGCATCACGTCCTCTACCATCTGTCCGGCGCTCATCTCCACTGCCAGCATCCCTTTTACCCTGTCAGCAAGCTCGTTTAACCTCTTCTTCGGGTAAGGGAAGAGTGTTATCGGCCTGAGCAACCCTGCCTTGATTCCCTCGGCCCTTGCCAGTTGCAGTGCCTTCTGGCACAGTCTTGCACTGGTTCCGTATGCCACGAAAATGTATTCGGCGTCATCGGTCATAAACTCCTCGAACCGCACCTCATTCTCCTCCATCTCGCGGTACTTGGCTATCAGCTTAAAGTTAAATTTCTCCTGGCGTTCCGGATCGAGGTCAAGGGAAGTGATTATGTTCCTCGGTCGCGAGGCAGGCTTGCCTGTGGTTGCCCACGGCAGTATCTCTTCCGATCTCTTCTTCTGCGGCTTGAGCCAGACCTTTTCCATCATCTGCCCGATGGCGCCGTCAGAGAGTATCATTACCGGATTCCTGTATTTGAAGGCAAGGTCGAAGCCCAGTTCGACGAAGTCAGCCATTTCCTGTACCGATGACGGTGCGAGGACCAGCAGATGATAGTCGCCGTGACCGCCTCCCTTAGTAGCCTGGAAGTAGTCGCTCTGCGCAGGCTGGATGGTACCAAGTCCCGGACCGCCGCGTACCACGTTCACTATCAGACAGGGCAGCTCGGCTCCCGCAATATATGTTATTCCCTCCTGCTTGAGGCTTATGCCTGGCGAGGATGAAGAGGTCATAACCTTCTTCCCGCAGGCGGCGCCGCCGTACACCATATTGATGGCAGCCACCTCGCTCTCCGCCTGGAGTACAACCATCCCGGTTGTTGTCTGGGGATTGGCCTCCATAAGATATTCAAGTATCTCGCTCTGCGGAGTGATGGGATACCCGAAATAACCGTCGGCACCGGCACGTATCGCCGCCTCGGCGATAGCTTCGTTGCCCTTCATCAGTCTCAGTTCCTTTTCCATTAATGTATATTGTTTCTTTGCGTTAACCGATTTTTACCTTGTAGACTGTAATTACACCGTCAGGACAAACAACCGCGCAGTTTGAGCAGCCAATGCATGTCTCGGGATTGGCTGCATAACTGAAATGGTATCCCTTTGAATTCACATCGGCCGCCAGGGCCAGGGTCTGTGGTGGGCATGTCACCACGCACACCTCGCAACCCTTGCACCGCTCCTGGTCAATTACTACTGCTCCTTTTATCTTTGCCATATGTTTTGAATTTATTCCCTTTTTAAAAGTAAGAATTATTTATTCACGGGGTTATTTTCCCTGAATAGTTCCAGTCGCTCCTCCAACAGGGGGAGCTGTTTCTTCCTGATCTGTGAGACGCAGGCCCTGAGTCCCTCATGACGCTCACTGCCGCAGATGTTCAGTGTGATTGCGGCGATACCGTATGCAAGCAGCTCCTGCAGAAGCTCGCCGCCGCTCATGCCGGGGTAAAAAATCGTGAAATAGAATCCGTCTGCAACGGGCCTGTCGATGTCCATGTCATAGACGATGCTGAATCCGTTCCTGATAAATATCTCCTTCATTTTTGCAGCCTTCTCACCATACACACGCGTATTATCCACGAAGTTGTAAAGTCCTTCGTTGACTGCCTTGAGGATGGCTGTGAATCCGTACTGTGCCGAGTGCGTCACCCCGGATGAGAGGGCATACAGAGCGCCAAATATCATTGCCCGGCCGAAGATCTCGGATGAGTAATATCTGAGCAGGTCAGGGTAACGCCTGTTGTAGAGATGGTCAGACATTACAAGCAGACCGATCCTCTGGCCTGCATAACTGAATATCTTTGAACTGGATATCAGAAGAATATAGTCGTCACAGTATTTTGCCACCGTGGGCTGGAAGGGTGGCTCCCCGGGAACAGAATAGTTCTCACGGAAGTCCATGCCAAAATAGGCCAGGTCCTCTATTACGATAACATCATATTTTTTTGCCAGGGTCCCTATTGTGCGAAGCTCTTCTTCAGTGAAACAGATCCATGACGGGTTGTTGGGGTTCGAGTAGAGGAGTGTTGACACCTTTCCGCACTGCAGTATCGATTCCAGTTTCGGGCCCAGCTTTTCGCCTCGGTAATTATAAACATCAAACGACCTGAAATCCTGGCCCAGGATCCTGGTCTGGGTCTTCTGAACAGGAAAGCCAGGATCAATAAAGAGAGTACCCTCCTTTGTGTGGTCATTACGGTTGGCCACCATGAAGCTTGCCATCCCTCCCATCATGGCGCCGCCGGTAGGGACGCAGCATTCGGGTTTCACATCCACATCGAGGAAATTCTTCACGAATTTTGAAGCTTCCGTTTTCATCTCCGGCAGTCCCTCGATGTCCGGGTAATCTGATGCGACGCCTCTTCTGAGGGCTTCGATCTCTGCCCTGACACCCACCTCTGCCGAGGGGAGGCCCGGGACGCCCATCTCCATGCGGATGAATTCAACTCCGGTCTCGCGGCGGAGCACATTTACCAGTTTGACTATCTCCCTGATGCTCGCGCTGCCCAGATCGGTGATCCCGCTGGATACTATAGCGTTGCTTACTGTTTGGCGATTAATGGGGGTATTTTTCATAAATTTTCCATTTAGTGCCCTCATTTGTGGCTCTAAGATAAAAATTTATAAGAGAACGATTGCTGTTATTTGTCATATTTGTAAAGGTCTGAAGGTCGAAAGGTCTATTTGCGATGTGCGATTTGCGATGTGCAATTTGCGATTTAGGGTTTTATTTCCCGGACTAACAGACCTTCAGACTTTCGACTTCAGACTTTCGACTTCAGGCTTATCCTCGCATCCACTGCTACAATCTTCTCAGGAGTACCCAGCAGCGGGTTTATATCCATCTCAGCTATCTCCGGGGCAGCGGCAAGGAGGTTGGAAAGTGAAGTGATCACCCTTACAAATGCCTCCTCATTGACGGCGGCGGAACCGCGGATGCCCTTGATTATCTTATATGACTTGAGTGACCGTATCATTAATCTTGCCTCCCGGTCTGAGACAGGCACCAGGGCAGTTGCAACATCCCTGAAAACCTCAATAAAAATCCCTCCCATACCGGCCATCACAAGGTGGCCGAAGCGGCCTTCGCGGGTGGCACCGCAGAAGAGCTCGCGACCGCTGATCATCTTCTGGATCAGTATACCGGTCACTTCCGGGAGTGCCATCATTCTGACAAATTCTTCCCAGACCCTCTCTTCGTTGATGATATTCAGTGCAACGCCGCCAATATCCGATTTATGCACCGGTCCCACCACCTTCATCACCACAGGGTAACCCATCGAAGCAGCAGTCCTGACAGCCGCTTCAGCCGAGGTAACAACACTCTCGGCAACTGTCTCAACGCCGGCAGCCCTGAGCAGAACAGATACTTTTTCCGGCGACAGGTATCCATCTCCGGCGCTATCAATGATTTCCCTTATCACCCGTATATCCGTTCGTGTGGAGATTCCGTTCAAATCAGATGATCCGGCGGTGACATCCACAGTTTTCTCCGGCACGGCCGGTGTCGGAGTTGCATTGACCCGGCAGAGCGCCCTCCCGAAGAGCACCTCGTCAGTGAATATCGCATTCCCGTGAGCTATAAATTCGGCTATCTCCCTTTTGACATTTATCACCGAAGGCAATATCGGGTATATCGGCTTACGGCAGCTGCGTATCTTATCATGAAGGAGGCTGTATACATCATCTACCGGGAATAGTCCGGGGCTGCCAAAGATGACCGCAATTGCATCCACCTCGTCAAAGTCGTTCTCACAGGCATCAATTATATAACCGAGCTGTTCAGCAGTGCCGGTTGCCAGGAAATCAATCGGGTTTGCCACGGATGATCCTGCGAAGAGCTTTTCCAGGAGTCGGTCTGCTGCCGGACCTGCAAGACGGGGTATCTCCATACCTCCCTCGCTGAGAGCATCTGTAAGCATCACTGCCGGTCCGCCGGCATGGGTTACTATTGCTATTCTCTTGCCCTTTAGCGGTTTATATGTAAATAATGCAGCCACCGTAGCCAAGTCGGTCCGGCTGTAACACCTTACGATCCCCGCCTTTCGCAGAAGTGCATCTACTGCCGTATCAGGCGAAGCCATAGCGCCGGTGTGTGATGATGCAGCCCTTGACCCGGCCTCTGATGATCCTGCCTTGATGGCAGCAATCCTGCACCCTTTTCTGATAAGTGAAGCCGAGTGCCGAAGGAACCGTAACGGATCGGCAATATTTTCAATATAGAGAAGCTTGAGCCGTGAACTGGTCAGCGGGTCAAATGTAACATCGAGGTGTTCCAGCACATCCTCCACCCCGGTCTGGGCGCTGTTGCCCACCGACCAGACGCTGGAGAACGGAAGCCCGCCTGTGATAGCGGTCTCAAGGATGAATACCGCCGTAGCCCCGGAGCCGGATATAAAGTCGATCCCTTCAGGAGACAGTCTGGGTATAGGTTCGGTGAAGACACCGTGATAATTATTATTCAGAAAGCCTATGCAGTTAGGGCCTATGAGTGTGCCGCCCGTACTGTTTATTATATCAACTATCTCTTTTTCCAGGGCAGTTCCCTCTTCATCCTCCTCACCGAATCCGGCTGAGAGAATGATGAATCCTCCTGTGCCCTTGTCCGTCGCCAGTGTCCTCACTATCCCGGGACAATAACGGGCAGCTACGGCAATCACAGCCAGGTCTGTGCGGGGCAGCATCAACACATCCGCAAAGGCCGTCAGGCCCTGAACAACAGGCGCTTTAGGATTAACGACAAAAATATCGCCGGTGAATCCGCCACTTAGCAGATTCTTTAGCACTTTGCCTCCTGCCTTGGTGACGTCGTCTGATCCGCCAACAACAACTATACTTTTAGGATTCAATAATTTAGCATTGATCATAACGGGGGTCTCTGTTGCGGGAAAGGTAGAAACATTTTGAAACTTACCAAATGATATGTTATACAATTCACTTAAGGCTACATGTATGTTGCAGAATATTATCTTTATGGCGGGTTGTTTCGACGACCCGATTAATTTTGTGTCCAACCGAATCTTATCCGGCCCGACTCTATTTACTCTGAGGCGGATTATTTGACATTTTGTTTATTATTGTGCCATCGTTTGGAGAATGGCCAGTATTACCATGGTTTTTAACTGAAACAAGTTTTTACTATGAAACTATCCTTTCGATTAATCTCTGCCGCGGTCACTGCGCTGTTGTTAACATTACCCATTAACGCTTACACTCAGCCTGACAAGGATATTGACCCTGACGGCCCCGGCTACGCCGAAAACTGCACAAGCATAATGGTCGGCCGGTTGGCCTCCGCCGACGGCTCTGTGATGACCTCGCACACCTGTGACGGCAGGTACCGCACCTGGCTCGAGGTGGTACCTGCAATGAAGTTTGACCGTGATACGGTTCACCCGGTCTACTGGGGAACCTTGTTCACCGAGGAGGCGTGGGACATGACCAACGTGACGCGCAAGGGAGAGATCCCCGAAGTGAAATCAACATACGCCTTTCTAAGCACCGCCTATCCGTGCCTCAATGAGAAGCAGCTGGCCATTGGTGAGACTACCATCTACGGACGCAAAGAGCTCATCAATACGGAGGGTCTGTTTCTCATCGAGGAGCTTGAGAAGATTGCACTTCAGCGCTGCACCACGGCACGGCAGGCTATTGCCCTTATCGGCTCACTGGCAGAGCAGTACGGTTACGGTGACATAGCCGAATGCATCACTATAGCCGACCCGAAGGAGGTGTGGCAGCTCGAGATAGCCGGCTCGGGACCGGGCAAACCCTCGGCACTCTGGGTGGCTCAGAGGATTCCCGATGATCATGTGGGGATAGCCGCCAACATCCCGAGAATCTCAGATGTCAATTTCAAGGACGCAGATAAATTCATGACCTCCACCGACCTGCGCAAAAAGGCAAAGGATCTCGGCTACTGGGACGGAAAGGAACCGTTCAAATTCTACAAGGTGATCGGCACCGGCAAACCGTATGCTATACGCGAGTTCTACGTGCTGAACAAACTGGCTCCCGGACTGAACCTGACAATGGATCTGGAAGAGCTCCCCTTCTCGGTTAAGCCTGTCAAAAGACTATCCGTCAGTGACGTGATGGCTCTCTTCCGTGAGACCTACGAGGGGACACCCTGGGACATGACAAAAAACCTCATGGTCAGTGTAACCCGCAAGGACGAAGCCGGCAACGAGGTTACCGACACAGTGAAGTCGCCCGCCTTCAACAACTGGATGAACAATGATATCCGTACCCTGGTCAACGAACTTAAGCCCGGCACCATTGAAAGGCAGC
This sequence comes from Bacteroidales bacterium UBA4070, assembly GCA_002383485.1. GTDB lineage: Bacteria > Bacteroidota > Bacteroidia > Bacteroidales > VadinHA17 > SR-FBR-E99. The sequence goes on from DFYY01000029.1 coordinate 57,259, forward strand.
GTACCATTGCAATAGCAGGCTGTTCCTACTCACACGTGATCCAGTGCCGCTCATGGCTCCCCGACGAGGTAGGCGCCGTGGCATGGTTCTCGTTTGACAATCCGGGACAGAGCCCCCGCATACCGATCTTCTCAGGCACCATGGCTCTTCCGCAGAGCTTCAGCATATGCGGTCAGCACCGCTACCGCACAGACGCAGCTATATGGTCATTCCGCGAGGCCAACAGGCTCTCCACGGTCAACTGGGAGAGAGGCCGCAAACTTATTGAGCCTGCAGTGGCAGAGATGGAGCAGAAGGCTCTGGCCGAGCTGCCTGCACTGGAGGAAAGAGTAACGCTGATGGTTAAGGAAGGCCAGAACGAAGAGGCAAAGAAGGCTGTCACTGAGTACACCAATGCCTTTGCTCACGGTGCCATGAACAGGTGGCAGGAACTTAAAGCAGAACTCTGGCAGATGTTCGGCAGGGGATTTTGAAAATAATCAGGCTGCGCATAACTTTACGCTAGCTGCTCCTTGGAAATTATTGATGCCGGGGCTGAACTTATTCACTATCCGGCTTGTTTACGTTAAATGATTCACACTTAAGATGAGTTCCGGCATAGCCTCAATTCTTGACAAGAAAGTCCATGACAGGTCAGACATACTTGCCATGCTTCAGTGCAGCGAAGAGGAATCCCCCCTGCTTTACCGAAAAGCCGCAGCTGTCAGGGACCGGTATGTCGGAAACCAGGTCTTCCTGCGGGGACTGATTGAATATTCAAATATCTGCGGCAAAAACTGCCTCTACTGCGGCGTCAGACGAGATAACCACAAGATTGAACGATACTCTCTTTCACGCGAGGAGGTGCTTGAAGCAGCCATGACCGCCTTCCGGCTCAACTTCGGATCAATAGCCATTCAGTCGGGAGAGACCTCATCACCGGCTTTCGTTAACACAATGGAAGAACTTGTGAGGACCATCCGGGTGATGACCGGAGGCAAGCTGGGCATCACCCTTTCGCTTGGAGAGCAGAGCCGGGAGACATACCAGCGCTGGTTTGATGCCGGCGCACACCGCTACCTTCTCAGGATTGAGGCCTCGAGTGAAGCTCTTTACCGCAGGGTACACCCTGATGATGACATGCACAGGTACCAGAAAAGGCTTGATTGTCTCAAACTGATACAGGAGGCAGGTTACCAGACCGGTACCGGAGTTATGATAGGACTTCCCTACCAGACAATGTCTGACCTTGCCGATGATGTTATTTTCATGCGCGATTTTGACATTGACATGTGCGGCATGGGACCGTTCATTGAACACTCAGACACCCCGCTTGGAGCAAGAGGCACTGACAACCTCTTCCTTAAGGAGCGATTTAGCCTGTCGCTCAGAATGATAGCCATCATGAGAATCATTATGAAGGACATCAATATTGTGGCCTCCACCGCCATGCAGACAATTGATCATGCCGGCCGAGAGAAGGCTGTCGCCTGCGGGGCCAATGTGGTGATGCCCAACCTGACCCCTGCCAGATACAGGGCAGGCTACCAGATCTATGAGGGAAAACCCGGCTACATGGAGGTGAGTGAAGACAACCTCAGCGGAATGAACTTTGATCTCCTGCCGGGCACAACCCTTGGCCTCGGGGTATGGGGTGACACGCCTCACTACGGCAGACGGCGGACCGTGAAATGATTATGCTGCATAACAAGCATCTGCAGTAACAACCAATTCTCTTTTTTCCGAAATTGCTCACTGTACTTAAACCTGATTTGATGAAAAGAGCTCTCCTTTCATCAGTGATCCTCCTGGCATCACTGGTAAGTTTCGGTCAGATTCGCCCGACACTTGAATATTACATGCCTGCCGGCGTCTCCTTTGACAGCAGCATCCCCTCACCCGGAACCATAGGTCATGAGGTTGGCGAATGGCATGTGACCCATGACAAGCTGGTCGGTTACATGCAGCTAATTGACGACCTCTCCGGCAAGGCTGTGTGGGAGGATTATGGCAGAAGCTGGGAAGGGAGGCCGCTGGGACAGCTGATCATCACATCAGAGAAGAACATGGCCCGCATTGAGGAGATAAGAGAAGAGCATCTGAAGCTGTCTGACCCCACTGTTTCCAGGGATATGAATACGGCGGAGATGCCATTGATCATCAAGCTCGGTTACGGCGTCCACGGCAATGAATCAAGCGCACAGAACGCTTCATTGCTGACAGCATATTACCTGGTTGCAGGCCGAGGACCACAGATAGATGAAATTCTGGACAAATGTGTTATTCTTATTGACCCGTCACTCAATCCCGACGGACTGCAGCGTCACTCAACATGGGTCAACATGCACCGCGGGATGACCCTCGCCACCGATCCTGCAGGCCGTGAATTCAACGAGGCATGGCCCGGTGGACGGACAAACCACTACTGGTTTGACCTTAACCGCGATTATCTTATGCTCCAGCACCCCGAGAGCGTGGGGCGCGTGGCGGCCTTCCACCGCTGGATGCCCAATATAAACACTGACCATCATGAGATGGGCGCCAACGCCACCTTCTTCTTCCAGCCCGGCGTGCAGTCGCGCAACAACCCGGTGGTGCCTTCCGACAACCAGGCACTGACAGCTGAGATAGGCGGTTATCATGCACAGTATCTTGATTCAATCGGCAGCCTTTATTACACTGAAGAGAGCTTTGACGACTATTACCTCGGGAAGGGTTCCTCCTACCCTGATGCCCACGGCTCCATAGGGATACTATTTGAGCAGGCCGGCACCAAGGGTCACCTGCGCGAGGTACCGGGAGGAGTGCTATCATTCCCCTTCGCCATACGCAACCAGTTTACCGTCTCGCTTTCCACCATCAAGGCAGGACTGAACATGAGGGTTAAGCTGCTTGACATGCAGCGCGAGTTCTATCTCTCGGCACTCAGGGAGGCAGAAACCTCCGCGGTGAAGGGATATCTCTTCAGCGCCGGTGACGACAGGGGAGCCGCTGCCCGGTTCATTGAAAATCTCCTGAGACATAAAATTGAGGTTTACAAGTGCGGCAAGCCTCTCAGCAAGGGCGGAACCAGCTACACACCCGGTGACAGTTATTTTGTGCCCGCCAGGCAAAAGGAGTACCGTTTTGTAAGAACTCTTTTCGAGACAGTAAAGAGCTTTGCAGATACTGTCTTTTATGACATCTCAACATGGACAATGCCGCTGGCATTTAACCTGAGCTATACATCGCTGAACGGAGCCGAGTCGGCAGGTATGGCAGGCGAGAAGGTGACAACCCCGCCTTTCCCTGCAGGTTCTATTACAGGTACACCTAATGATTATGCCTGGCTCTTCGAGTGGAGCGACACCTATGCACCGAAGGCACTCTATATGATACAAAGTGCAGGTCTCACTGCCAGGATTGCAACAGCACCCTTCACCGTAGTCATGTCTGACGGGAAGAAGAAAACCTTTGGCTATGGCACCGTGATGGTACAGCAGGGAGAGAATGCCCGTCAGGCCGGTGAAACAAGTGAGATACTGAAAAGCACCGCCGAAGCCTGTGGCATAACAGTATACGGAGTATCAACGGGACTAACCCCTTCAGGCATCGATCTTGGCAGCAACGGTTTCACGGTGCTCTCCAGACCGACTGTAATGCTGGTTATTGAGGATGGCACACCGGCTGACGATGCTGGTGAGATATGGCATCTTCTGGATGTGCGTTACGGAATGCCCCTCACGCTGATCACACCGGCCAGATTAGCTTCGGCAGATCTGAACAAATACAATGTGATAATCTTTGCCGGCAATCCCTCCGTTTCGCCGAATGCAATTGAACGGCTGCGCGACTGGAACCGCTCCGGAGGCACTCTTATAGGCTACAGGGGTGGCAACCGTTGGCTGGCTGCAAACAAGTTCGCGGAGATAAGCTATATCGACAGCCCCGCTGCAGAGACAGCAAAAGAGCGTACCTATGCCGCCAGATCCGCTGACAGGGCCGTACAGACTGTACCCGGAACAATCTTCAGTGCCGTGATTGACCTCACCCACCCGCTATGCTACGGCTATACAAAGTCCTCCCTTCCGGTATTTAAAACCGATGCGTCAGCCGTGAAGGTGACCGGCAGCAGCTGGAACACGCCGGTGAAATACACTTCTGATCCGCTGCTGAGCGGCTACTGTTCAAAGGAGAATCTGGAAAGGATAAGCAACAGTGCAGTGGTGGCCGTTCACCAGGGTCCGGGCCGGGTGATATCGATATATGACGACACCAACTTCAGGGCCATCTGGTACGGTACCTCGAAACTGTTTGTCAACGCGGTCTTCCTCGGGCAGCTTCTCAGGCAGGAAAGAGGATACGGTGAATAGGATTTCCTCCCGTCAGGGAAACCAGATCAGGTGAGTAGTTTTTTTTCTAAGTCAGGAATGCGGATTCAGCCACAGGTTTTCGCTCTCAGGCAGGAAAGCAGACACGGCCAATAGCAATCTCCTCTATCTCGCGCAGTGATCTCTCCAGGGAAGCATACTGGCTCCTGTCGCCGGAAAGTTCAAGGAGTATCAGTCCTGCCGGCTCACCGAACCAGACCTCATTGACACCAAGCCTGGTACGGATGACGCACCCATAGGTTGTCAGCAGAGCCTGTACCTGCGGGCCCAGGTCATCGCGCCTTGGGATCATTAAGCCAAGGATTGTTGTACCGTCACAGTCGGCCGAAGCATCCGAGAGGCCGTGAGAAAAGAGCATCTCCTTGACGAAGAGACCCTCTATCTTTTTCAGCTGTAAAACAAGTGCCTCACAGTCGTCAATCTGGCCTGCCAGGTGGATGACCATGAAGCCCTCGCGGCTGCAGAGCTCATCATTCAGCTCGTGAAATCCCAGCCTGGTGCTTACCACACCGGAATGTTCCGAAAGGGCTTTCTGAACCAGCCCTGCCTCCTTGATCCTGTCAGTGATCTTAATGCCTAATACTCTGACCATGATTGTATAATTTAGTAATAAAGGTCTCTTTCACCGTTCTTAATACGTTCCAATTTAGCCCTTATGCTCTGCTTCATTCCCTCGTCAAGGTCAACCATGTTCTTTTCAATTGCCTTCCAGCCCTTCTCAGCCAGCTCGGGCGATGCATAGTCAACGATATACTCAGAAAGTGTGAGAATGGCGTTTGGGGTACAGTAGCGCTTTATGAAGCCTGGCACCGAGAACTCCATGAAATGTTCGCCGGTGCGGCCGAGGCGGTAGCACGCAGTGCAGAACGAGGGGATATAGTCGTTGTCAATCAGTTCGTTGATAACATCGGCAAGCGACCTTTCATCATTGATCTTGAACTGCTCACGGTTGAGGTTCTGCTCTGCATTTCTGGAGGCAGAATAGCCTCCCAGTTCCAGCTTCGTGCCACCGTCAATCTGTGAGACACCGAAGGCCATTGCCTCGGCACGCACGTCAGGCGCCTCCCTGGCGGTGAGTATCAGCCCGGTATATGGTACCGCAAGGCGAAGGATGGCTATCAGCTTCTTGAAGTGGTCATCATTGACATAATACTTCCCGTTCAGGTTCAGAGCCGAGGCATCCTTTATTCTCGGGAAGGATATTGTATGAGGACCCACGTTGTAGCAAGCCTCAAGGTGGTTGGTGTGTCTCACGAGACCCATCACCTCGAACCTCCAGTCATACAGACCGAACAGGGCGCCTATTCCGACGTCATCAATACCGGCTTCCTGGGCTCTGTCGAGGGCAGTGAGCCTCCATTCATAGTCTCTTTTCTTTCCTCCCAGGTGATACAATTTGTAAGCCTCCGGGTCATATGTCTCCTGGAAGATCTGATAGGTGCCAATGCCTGCAGAGCCTACCGTGCGGAATCCGTCAATGTCAAGAGGTGCAGCATTGATGTTCACGCGGCGGATCTCGCCACGGTCCTTCTTGATTCCGTAGACCAGGCGCACCGTATGCGCGATAAACTCCGGGTCATACTCCGGATGTTCACCGTAGACGAGGATGAGCCTTTTCTGACCGTTGTCCTCGAGAGCCTCCACCTCGGCTGTTATCTCGGCATCGCTGAGTGTCTTTCGCTTTGCGTCCTTGTTTGTAACCCGGAAGCCACAATACTGGCAGTTGTTGGTGCACTTGTTCCCGATATAAAGGGGTGCAAACAGCACTATCCTGTTGCCGTAAACCTTTTTCTTCAGCTCGCGTGCTCCGGCCTTGATCTCCTCAACCAGCTCACCCTCAGCATTAATGAGCGCTGCAGTCTCTGCCAGGGTGAGTCGTTCCTTGGAGAGTGACTTGGCAATAAGCTCCCTGACTCTGACTTTGTCAGCCTTGTTGTCATTTATATGTGACCATAGTTCCGCCGGGTCTATGAAAGGTTCCATCCGGCGATCCGGGATACGGCATTTTTCAGGATTGAATTTCATTTCTCATTTATTTATTTCCTTCCCCACATTCAAAATTAACATACAAAGATACGAATTTCAGCCGCCCGTTGTTCCGGCGGGTCAGAATATAAGTTCTTCCAGCTCCCTCTCCCCCTCGGTGAGGGCTCTTGCAGTATCTGCCAGCAAACGGCTTGCATCCAGTCGCTTATGAAAGAACATGGTCATTCGTTTTCCGGGAATATCACTCTCATAGTTCTCAAGATGTAGAAAGAGATCAGGCAGGGGCAACCCGCTGTCAGGGATGTAAACCATTCCCCTCGAATAGAAAGTGTCAGCGGCACATGATACAGCATAGAGACCAGGGGCCGGAACGAGCTTGGTCATATCTGTCACCGGGATGCGTATCATGGGAACCTGCGGTGCCAGTCCCGGATCATCCTTATATGCAGTGCCGATAACCAGGTAGAAATGGTCGAGGTAAGCATTTGCGCGCTGGATATATCCTTCCGTCAGCGCCTGCCTGATCCGGGTTGAGCTGACTGTCTCATTCTGTACCTCCTGCATAGGTATCTCCTCAGCCTCGAAGCCGTATTTCTCCCTCCAGGCCCAGAGAGTGCGGTAGTCACCCTGCTGGTTGAACCCGAAGTGATGATTATGACCTACAACTATCACTTTTGCTCCCAGGATGCCGCAGAGGATATCACGAACGAACTCCTCGCTTGTTATTTGCGCAAAGTCGCGGGTGAATTCAATTATAATAATGTTGTCAAGTCCCGACTTCCGCAGAAGCTCAATCTTCTCCTCCTGAGAGCAGATGAGCTTGAGGCCTTTGCCGGCTGTCTCCGGGTAGAGTACTACGCGCGGATGGGGATGAAAGGTAATGAGCACACTCTCTCCGCCATGTTCGTCAGCAAGTTTCTTAAGCCTTTTGATAATGGTACGATGTCCGATATGCACACCGTCAAAAGTGCCGGTGGTCACCACCGGCGCTCTGATCACCGAGGCCTCCTCAAAACTCCTGAAAACCCTCATTGCCCTGAAGGCTGCTGATTCTCCTTGACAAAGTAGGCCACTTTCTCGATAGAGGTGATCATGTCAAATTCCTCAAGGTAGACTGTGTCAGGAACATTCAGGGACACGGTGGTGAAGTTCATTATGCCTCTGATTCCGTTGCCGACCAGCATGCCGGCCATGGAAACGGCCTGGTCAGCTGGAATGGCAAGCACGGCAACCGATATGTCAAGCTCCTCCCTCAGCTTTCTCAACTGGCTGATGCTGTAGCAGCGCACACCGGCAACCACCTTATCAACCTTCTGGGGATCTACATCAAAGGCTGCAACCACGTTCATGTTGGTTCGTTTGCCCTTGAAATATCCCGTGATGGCCCGGCCCAGGTTACCCATGCCGATGATTGCCACGTTGAGTCCGTTAGGTGCATCTATTATTGACCCGATGGTCTTTATCAGTTCCCTGACGTCATAGCCCTTGCGCATCACACTGCCGTAACCGATGAGCATCAGGTCACGCCTGACCTGAACAGCGGTGATGTGAAGCATTGCAGCAAGTTCATGAGAGAAAACATAATTGCGGTTGGCAGCGAGGCTGGCGGTGAGCGCCCTCCTGTACTGACTCAGACGTTCTACGGTTTTTCCCGGGAGTGTCTTCATATTTCAGTCTTTAAATTAGAAACCTGAGATGTTGGTATTATAACAGTGAAGACTGATCCTTTGTCAGGAGCACTCTCCACATTGATTACGCCGTGATAAAGTTCGACAACCTTTTTGACTATTGAAAGACCCAGACCGCTGCCGCTGATGTTCCGGGTCTTGTCGTTCTTGATCCTGGAGAATTCCTCGAACAGTATCTCACGCTCATCACTGTTCATGCCGATGCCGGTATCCGCCACTGAAAGGGTGAACTCGTTATCGTTGCATTCAACGGTGACAGTCACCGTTCCTCCCGGTTTGTTGTACTTGACGGCATTTGAAACCAGGTTATTCATGATTATCTCGAAGTCATTGGGGTCAGCCCATATTGTTTCACACCCCTTGACCTCGGTCACGAACTGTATATCCTTGTGTATTGCGTAAGGGCTTACGGTTACCACAGCCATTGATACAAGTTCCTTCAGGTTTACATTCTGCATCTTTTCCACATGCCTCTCGAAACTCACCTTTGTAAAGTCGAGCAGGTCCATAATAAGGTGCCTCATGCTGTCAATCCTCTGCAGGGACCTTTCTATTGCGGAGGAATATTCATCAAGTGAATCTCCCATCTGCCGCTCCTGCATCATCTTCAGGTAACCCTCAATGGCGTTCAGCGGGGCCTTCATCTCGTGTGACAGCACCGAAAGAAACTGGAACCGTACTTTCCTGCCCTCCACCTTGAGCTTATGGGTTATCCGGCGCAGGTACTGCTGCTTGGTTATCTGTTCGATTGATGCCTTCAGTTCCTGCGGAGTAAATGGCTTCGGGATGAAATCAATGGCTCCGTCGTTGTGCGCCCTTACAGCCACATCAATTGAAGCATAGGAGGTGATCATTGCCACAACGATGTCATAGTTCTTTTTCCTGACGTATTCAAGCACTTCGACTCCCTGAATGCCGGGCAGCTTGTTGTCAAGCAAAAGGATATCGGGCATCTCGCGGTCAATTATCTCGATTCCCTCCTCCCCGGTTGCCGCCTCGAGGATATTGAAGGTATAGTCCTCATCCATAAATGGATAAGTAACGTGGAAGTTACCAAGTATCCTGTGTACCCCGGACCTGATACCGGGTTCATCATCAACTACAAGTATTTTTAACTGAGCCATAATCAGATTTTTAAAAGCTTTCTGATTTCCAATTCCATCTGTTCAGGCCTCACCCCTTTCTCAAGGTAGAGATCAGCCCTTATCCAATCGCGGTCCTGTCCGCCGCTCAGCCCGAAGGTGATCCCTGTCTCCCGGGAGACAGCAGTTGCCAGGATGACCGGCACTTCCGGATACTTTCTTTTAAGCTTGTAGCAAAGAATGAAGCCGCTGTCATCACTCTCCATCATAAGGTCGAATATTGCAATGTCCGGCTTCATTTTGGCAATTACCTGCTCAGCCTCAGCCTGGCTTTCCACGGCTATCACCTCGAAACCCGCCTTACGCAGGTAGAATGCTACATGGAAGAGGTAATCCGGGTCATCGTCGACGAGCAATACCGTATAAATTTTACTCATTATTATTGGTTGTATTGTTAATTCCTTCGTATCGTTATTCCAAGTCGTTCAATTATTCAGGTCTCCTCGGAAGGATAATCCTGAATGTGGTTCCGGTGGGACCTTTCGCCGGATCGCTGTTGGACTCCACCGTTATCTGTCCCTTGTGCATCTTTACAATGCCATAAGTTGTTGCGAGTCCCAGCCCCGTGCCCCTGCCGATACCCTTTGTTGTAAAGAAGGGTTCGAAGATCTTGGGCTTGTCTTCCTCCCTGATGCCTGTTCCGGTATCCGATATGATGAACAGTACGTCGCTGGGGGTATCCTCGAGTGTTACTGTCAGGGTTCCGCCGTCAGGCATGGCGTCAATTGCGTTCCGGAACAGGTTGGTAAGCACCTGGGTCATCTGTTCTGAGTCGATTGAGGCGTCAGGACTCGTTGTCCGGTCCTCAATGACCGCTTTTACATTATCCGGAAAGACCACTCCCGCGATACTGCTTTCGGTCAGCTTTCTGATATCGATGAACTGGTGATTCACCTGGTTCTTGCGGGCGAAATTCAGAAGTCCCCCGACAATCTTCTTGCACCTGGCAGCCTGCTCCACAATCAGTTGCAGGTCCTCCCGCACCGGGTCCTCCGGTTTGGCCTCGTCAAGCAGGATGTTACTGTACATGATCACAACCCCGAGGGGGTTATTGAGCTCATGGGCGATGCCTGCCGAGAGCTGACCCATGTGGGCAAGCTTCTCAGACTGCTTGAGGGCATTCTGCATGGTTGTCAGCTTTGCATTGGAAAGCGCCAGGTCCTGGACCGATTTATGCAGTTTCTCTATAGTATAGGGAAGACACATCTCCTCTTCGGCAAGTCCCTTTATTATTGCGATGGCGTGATCATAACAGGTATCATAGCCGCAGGCACCGCAGTTGAGGTGGTCCTTATCGGTCAGCTTGCCCATGGAAGCCAGCACCTGACGCACCTCCTCATCGTCATCCGGGGGTATCAGCTGCCGCTTGTCCTCCGGGCGGTAATACACGGAGAGATCAAGCCTGTCATAGAGCTCCAGGTTTCTCCTCCACTCCTCCATGTCAAGTTCTGACATCTTCTTCTGGGCATAGGAGCTGACCTGTGCCCTTCTGTTATACTGCTTGCCTCCCTTGCTCATCCCGGGGCCCATAATGCATCCCTCGCAGCAGAGCAGTTCGAGATGCTGTCCCCCGATCATCCCCTGCTCATACTCCTTGATAGCTTCCTGGAACCCTATCCTTCCCTCAGCAGCAATGATATTACCGGTAATTGCGTCATCATTGACACCTGCAGTCTGCAGAAGCCCCCTTGTCACAGGGAATATGGCACCTCTTCCGCCCAGCGGGGGATCAAACTCTGTTGATACGGAGCTATCCTGGCTGATCCCTGACTGCCCCAGCATCTCACGCAGCTCGATAAATGTAATGGCGGCATCAACCTCTGCTGTCTCAGCTTTCTTGGCAACACATGGACCAATGAATACCACGGAGAGGTCATCCCCGTACTTTTTCCTCATGACCCTGGCCATTGCCAGCATAGGTGATACCACCGGTATAAGCTCTGGCGTGAGATCCGGATGGTAATATCTTATGAATGAGACAATTGCAGGACAGTCAGAGGAGATGTAGTTTTTTGTACCGGCTTCACTTATCAGGTTGCGGTAGCGGTGTGCCACCAGGTCGGCCCCGAAGGAAACCTCAGAGACGTAATCAAAACCCAGTGACCTTATCATTCCCACTACTTTCCTGTGGTCAGGCACGTCATGGAATTCTGCAGGGAAGCTTGGTGCCACTATTGCAGCCTTTTTTCCCGGCCGTGCAATAACTTTACGTACCAGGTCCACGGTGTTGACGAATACCTTGGCACCCTGGCTGCATACCTTCGTGCAGTTCCCGCAGGCGATACACTTCTCGGTGATCACCTCAGCCTGTCCGCCAACTATGCGGATGGCTCGGGCGGGACATTCCCTCACGCAGGTGTAACATGTCCGGCAAAGTTCCTTTATTGTGTATACAAGCATGGTCTCTCTCCTTTAAAGCAATACATCCCTTCTGCTGAAGTGTGTATGAAACAGCTGTCTGTCAGTCAGTTCAATACACTGTTCAAATACCCTGCCATACAGGTCTGCTACGGTGGCAGACTGTTCCGGACCGCGTACTGCTTCCTGTTCATCAGCCTGCCAGATAAACCTTGATCTCTGGCGCACCGCCTCCCTTGAGCCGGCAGTGCGCATTCCTCCTCCGTTAACGCAGCCGCCGGGACAAGCCATTACCTCCACCAGGTCATACCTGGCACCAGCTTCAATCATCTGCCTGATCTTTTCCAGCCCTCTCAGACCGTCAACAACGGCCACCGAGTAACCTCTTCCGCCGATGGACACCATGGTTTCACGGAAGTTACCGGTATTGCGAAGCTTCTTCTGCGCCGGCTTCTCAGCCTCCTTTTCACCCTTCCTGGCTGCCAGGGTACGGAGTACGGATTCAGTTATCCCTCCGGCTGTCTCTGCGAGGAGTGATGCTGAGCTGCGCAGTGCCATCGGCTCATCGGCCGGTTCAGGATCAATATTGGTTATGTCAATTCCATATAGCACTATGAGTCTTGCCAGCTCCCTGACTGTCAGCACCGTATCGATATCGCTTATCCCCTTCCTGGTCATGCTGTCACGGCGGGCCTCGAACTTCATGGCAGTGCACGGGGTGACTGACACAGTGTAGAGACGGGGTTTCTCGCCGGTCACAGGCACAACCGACTTAATGATTGCACCTGATATCTGCTGGGGTGTCTTCAGGGTTGAGAGCATTGGCAACAGCTCCGGTGTAAACTGTTCGCAGTACTTGACCCATGCCGGACAGGCGGAGACGATAAGCGGCTTTTTGTCAGGCTTATCCGCTGCTTCCATGATGGCATCTGCTAGCTCGGTAATAAGGATATCGGTGCCTGTTCCTGAAAGATAGACCTTGTCAAACCCGGCCTTTCTGAGGGCGGCATTGAGCAGTCTGTCAAAATCGCGACTATATTTGATCCCCAGCTCTTCAGCCAGTGCATAAGGCACCAGCGGTGAATACTGTATCACCCTTGTCACATCGCTCTTACTCAGCTGCTCCTGCACCTCGGTCAGGTAGTGCTTCTCATGGAGCGCTCCTGTGGGGCAGACCAGCACGCACTGTCCGCAGTGGATGCAGCTTGAAAAGTTGAAATCGCGGTCCATTGCCGGACCGACATGCGTATATCGGCCGCGGCCGATGAAGTCTATTGATGTGGCGGTGACCACCTCCTCGCACACCCTGAGACAGCGGCCGCAGAGAATACATTTGGAGAGTTCGCGGACAATGGCGGGGCTGGACAGGTCACGACGAGGCTTGATCTTGCTTCCACGAATGCGCCGCTCCCTTACCTGCATCCCGTCGGAGAGACGCTGCAGCTCGCAATCGAGGTTGCGATCACAATAGAGACAGTCATCCGGATGGTTTGAGAGGAGAAGCTCCACTATTGTCTTGCGGGCCCGGATAACACGCGGTGAATGGGTCTTTATCTTCATCCACTCCTCCACCAGAACCGAGCATGCGGTGACAAGGCGGTCACGACCCTCAACCTCCACCACACACATTCGGCATGCACCCGTCGGGGTGAACTCCTCCATCCGGCAAAGGGTAGGAATTATGATACCGTTACGATTGAGCGCTGAGAGGATGGTCTCACCCTTCTCCGCCCTGATGCTTTTGTTGTTTACTTCTATGGTGAACTGCATGACTTATTTTACTGTAACAGCGCTGAACTTGCAAACATCATAACACACACCGCATCCGATACACTTGTCCTCAACGATGAAGAATGGCTGCAGCCTGGTGCCGTAGATGGCATTTACCGGGCATTTGGCAGCACAGACGGTGCATCCGGTGCATTTCTCCACATCAATACTGAATGTCCTCAGACCCCGGCACACGTTGGCACGGCAACGGCGGTCAAAGATATGCTCCTCGAACTCCTCCCGGTAATTGGCCAGGGCGCTGATGAACGGATTGGGAGCTGTCTGGCCAAGCCCGCAGAGCGAAGTGTCCTTCATCACCGAAGCGATTGTCTCGAGTTGCATCACCCCCTTGAACCTCTCGAGGGTGGCATTGGAGTCCTCTGCGTGAGGTTTGCGTACCACGTTCTCAAGAATTTCGAGCATGCGTCCGGTCCCCTCACGGCAGGGAATGCACTTGCCACAGCTCTCACGGTGTATAAACTCCATGTAGTATCTTACGAAATCTACGAGGCAGGTGGTCTCGTCAATGATGATCAGCCCTCCCGATCCCATTCCGATGCCGTTCTCCCTCAGTACATCGAAGTCTACAGGTAGATCAAGATTCTTCTCTGTTATGAATGTGCCTGATGGTCCTCCTATCTGAAGAGTCTTGAACGCCTTTCCGTCCCTGATGCCGTCAGCGATGCCCTCGGCAATGGTTCTGAAGGTTGTTCCCATCTCCACCTCGATGAGGCCTGTATACCTGCCCCTGCCGCCGAGCGAGAAGAGTTTCGTGCCCTTGCTACCTTCGGTGCCCATGGAGCGGAACCATTCAGGTCCGTGGGACATGATCAGCGGCACGTTCATCAGGGTTTCAACGTTATTGATGACTGTCGGTTTTCCGTAGAGGCCGCTTGAGGTAGGGTACGGAGGCTTGAGTTCGGGCATGCCTCGCTTGCCCTCGAGCGATGCAATGAGTGCGGTCTCCTCGCCGCAGACAAAGGCGCCGGCTTCCTCACGTATCACTATGTCAAGGTTATATCCGCTGGAGAGGATGTTATGCCCGGTAATTCCATACTCCGCGGCGGCAGCGAGCGCCTTGCGCAGCCTGGCAAGCGAATGCGGCGAGCCGGTCTTAAGATAGATTACAGCGTTGGAGGCACCAATTGCATAGGAGGCAATACATATACCCTCAATCAGCCTGTGAGGATCACCCTCCAGCACTGACCTGTCAGCATAAGACCCGGGATCACTCTCCTTGGCGTTGCAGATGAGATACCTGTTGTCTGAGGCAGAATTAAGGGCATACTTCCATTTTAGCCCGGTAAGAAATCCGCCGCCACTGCGCCCGCGCAAACCGCTTCGCTCAATAATGTCACACACCTCCTCATGAGTGTAGTTTCGTATCGTCTTCAGAAATGACCTGTACCCCCCGCGGGCGATGAACTCCTCTATGCTCTCCGGGTCATAGCAGCCACAGTTGCTGAGAACCACCCTCTTCTGAAGTTTGAAAAAGGGCAAATTATCAATGAAAGGTATCTCATGCCACGCCTCAAATCCGAGGTTTCCTGACTGTCCTACAAGATCTTCACCCGGCATATCATTATGGAAGACGCCGCTGAGTAGCGGCTCCACCTTATCCTCTGTGATGTTTCTGAAGATGAGTTTGTTTTTCCCGGGCAGGTGAACACAGAGCATGGGTTCAAAAGCCGCTGGTCCGTGACAGCCTGTCATTACCACCTGTCCCTTTATCCCCATCTCTTCAAGATAAAGCTTAGCGGCTGCCGCAGTGGCATTGGCGCCTGCAATTATTGCCCCGGATCCGGATGCCACATAAATGACAGGTACCGAAGGCTTGTCACGCCGTACCCCGGCAAGCTTCGCGGAGGTATCAGCCGGAAGGGTGTCGGAGGAGTGCAGGAGAACCTCCCTGATGAGGAAATCCTTTATATCGTTATTTTTATTCTGTCTCATTTCAGGTCAGCAAGCTCTTTCAGTTTTGTAATCAGTTCGGGGACATCTTCCTGGCGTACGTGAGTGTAATAATGCTCTCCGACACATATAACAGGTCCATCATTACACCCGCCCTGACATGCCGTCAGCTCGTAACTGAACCTGCCGTCACGTGTCGTCTGGCCAGGTTCAATGCCAAGCTGCTCCCTCACGGCTGTGACCACCGCCCCGCAACCGTTAATGAAACAGGTCGTACCATTGCATATCCGCATGTGCACCCGGCCCGCCGGAATGAACCTGAAACGGTCATAGAAAGTCGCCAGACCGTATATCTTGGTTGTAGACATGTGCAGAAACCTGCCAATAGTGATTATCGCATTCTCAGACAGATATCCTTCCGCTTCCTGAACATCCTGCAGGATGGGTATGAGGTTTTCATGACTTCCCTCCCTGTAACGGTCCAGTATATCATCTATCTTGCTCATTGTGAAATTAATCTGATTTTTCAGACCAATACAAAGCTACTTATTTTTATTGTTATTTCAAAAACAATGTTATTTTATTAACAAATAATAGCTGAATTTAGGTTTTGCGTAGTGTATGCGATCAAAAATGTTGTACTTTTGAATGAGTATGAACTAAAGATTGACTCTCTTGGGACAGTCGTACAACATTGAGATTTGCCTTGGAAGTTCCTGTTTTTCAAGAGGAAACAGGGAGGTAGTACAGGTATTGAGGGAATATCTCAGGAAAAATCATCTTGATGACAAGGTGGTGCTGAAAGGTGTCCGCTGCCTGAACCGTTGCAGTGAGGGTCCTTTTATAATTATCAATGGAAAGACATTTACCTGCATAGGTGTGCAGGACATTGAGAAGATTCTGGAGAAGGAACTGGTTTAATCCGGCATGAAAAAACAACGCATTTATTATGAAAATTCCCGATCAGGTAATATACATAAATGAGGATAAGTGCCGCAACTCTTACTCCTGTGTAAGGGCTTGCCCGGTTAATGCCATCGAAGTAAAGCCTGAAAGGGCTCACCCGGTTATCATAGCCGACAGGTGTATAGGGTGCGGGCTCTGTTTCCTCTCATGTTCACCCCGTGCTATTGAGTTCAGGGATTCAAAGAGCCAGGTCAGGACTCTGCTTCAGTCGGGCCGCCCCACTGCCGCCCTTATTGCTCCAAGCATAGCATCTGAATTTGATGACATAACCGACTACCGGAAATTTGTGGGCATGATCCGAAAGCTGGGCTTCACCTATGTACATGAGGTCTCCTTCGGGGTTGACCTGGTTGCATATGCCTACAAGAAGCTCTTTGAGGAGTCGAGCGGCAAGTATTACATCACCTCCAACTGTCCATCAATAGTGGAGATGGTTGAGAAGTATCATCCGAACCTGGTTCCCAACCTGGCGCCGCTGGTATCGCCAATGATTGCCGCGGCGATGGTGACACATGATCTCTACGGAAAAGAGGTCGTAAACGTCTTCATAGGGCCATGCATTGACAGCAAGGCTGAGGCGGACCTGCACAGTGACAAAACCCTTGTGGAAGCGGTCCTGACCTTCATCGAGATACGTCAGCTCTTCGATGAGAATGGGATACAGGAGAAGACTGTCAAGATGGCCGAGTTTGATCCCCCCTACGGCAACTGGGGTGCTCTCTACCCCTACCCTGCAGGCATTCTGCAGGCAGCAGGCATCAAGCGTGACCTGGTATCCAGTCACGTTATTACAGCATCCGGTGCCGAGGATGTAAAGGAGTCGATCAACGACTTCGATCATCACATTGATACGATCAGGCATCATTTCAACCTCTTCTTCTGTCCCGGATGCATGCTGGGGCCGGGCATGATTCGTCATGACGAGCGTTTCAGGAGGCGGTCTCTCGTGAAACAGTATGCCGAGAAGCGTGTTGAGGCACTGGATAAGAAACAATGGCAGAAAGATATGGACCGATGGTCAAAACTTGATCTCACACGAAGTTTTACGGCCAATGACCAGCGGATCCCCGAGCCTTCGCCCGAAGCAATAACCGAGGTGTTGAAGATCATCGGCAAAGATCACCGCGCCGAGGAACTCAACTGCAATGCATGCGGGTATGGCTCGTGCCGTGAGTTCGCTTCCACGGTCGCGAAAGGCCTTGCCGTTCCGGAGATGTGCCATACCTACAACCTGCGCAACAAGCAGGAGTATATAGAGACCCTGAGGCAGACAAACAAAAAGCTCTCCGAGACCAAAAAAGCCCTTAAGGAATCCGAAGAGCAGGCCATGCGCGAGAAGGATGCGGCACAGGATGCCTCCGATACAATGAACAGCATGCTCAACAAGCTGCCCAACGGTGTGGTCATCGTGGACAACGAGCTCAAGATCCTTCAGTCCAATGAACGGTTCCTGGAAATCATCGGCGAAGATGCCAAGACAATAGCCGAGATAATCCCCGGCCTTCGCGGGGCCGACCTTAAAACACTCCTGCCGTTCAACGTCTACAACATCTTCTCCTTCGTTTTACGTGAAAACGAATCAGTCATCAGTCGAGACGTGCAGCTCGAGGACCGCATGTTCAACATCTCCATCTTCCCGATACGTCAGAACAGGATTGCAGGGGCAGTGATACGCGACCTCTTCTCGCCCGAGGTGCAGCGTGAGGAGGTGATCAACAGGGTCTCTGACGTCATCGACAAAAACCTGGAGATGGTTCAGAAGATCGGTTTCCTGCTGGGCGAGGGAGCCTCGGATACCGAGAAGATGCTGAACTCAATAGTTGAATCATTCCGTCAGAAGAAGAATGCACCGGGAAAATAATCCTTCGGAAGGGATGGAGAGAGAGTTCTTCATAGAGGTCAACAGCCAGCAGCGGAACCATCACGGTGAGCGCATCTGCGGTGATGTCTTCCTCTCAGAGAATGTGCGTGAGGAGAACCGTATCATCACCGTTTTGTCTGACGGCATGGGGCACGGAGTCAAGGCCAACATACTGGCTACACTCACATCAACCATGGCCCTCAACTTTACAAAGGAGCACAAGGAGCCGGACCGCATTGCAGAGATAATCATGAACACCCTGCCGGTCTGCTCGGAAAGGAAAATCAGCTATGCTACCTTTTCCATTGTTGACCTTGAAAGTGACGGACGTGCGAATATCCTCGAATATGACAACCCCCGGTGCATAATTCTCAAGGGTAATCAGCCCTTCGAGCCCGGATGGCGCGATGTGGTGCTCGACAAGGGGAAGAACGCAGGCAAAAGGCTGCACAAATGCACCTTTTATCCCGAGAAGGAGGATCGTATAATCCTCCTCTCCGACGGCGTGGCGCAGAGCGGAATGGGATCGGCAGCATGGCCGCTTGGGTGGGAGCGTGACAATGTGCAGCAATATGCTCTTTCACTGGTCGCGAACGAGCCCTCCATCTCCGCCTCGGTGTTGGCCGGGAAGATTGTCAACATGGCCTACAAGCATGACAATTACGAGGCAAAGGATGACATCTCATGCGCGATTCTCTATTTCAGGGAACCGCGCAAGCTGCTCATATGCTCCGGCCCGCCCTATGATGAGGAGAAGGATAGGGAACTTGCTTCAATGGTCAGCGGTTACAACGGCAAGGTAATCCTTTGCGGAGGCACCACGGCCGATATAGTTGCCCGCGAGCTGAAGCGCAAGATAGTTGATGAACTTATTTTTGAAGACCCCGACCTGCCTCCGGAAAGTTTCATGGAGGGTATTGACCTGGTCACCGAGGGAATACTGACTCTACAGAAGGTCAATGAGTTGCTGAAGGGATACAAGAGCAGCGTCAAGCTGGGCAAGGGACCGGCTGACAAGATAGTCAGGCTGATTATGGAGAGCGACGAGATAAATTTTATTGTAGGCACACGCATCAATGTTGCTCATCAGGATCCCACCCTGCCGGTAGACCTCGAGATACGCCGCACCGTGGTAAAGCGCATCGCCCGCCTCCTGGAGGACAAGTGGCTGAAGCAGGTAAGCATTGATTATATCTGATAATTATACAATTGCGAGTTGCGATGTGCGATGTGCGATGTGCGAATTGACGAACAATCCGGAATTGCAGACGCAGGATCACCTATTATCACGATGGTCATAGACCATCAAGAATTGTAAATCAGCATAATAGAACCCTTGATTCGAAAATCGCAAATTTTTCATCCCGCATGATGCTGCTTCGCAACAGTGTAAAGAAATGACATCACCTCAGGCAACGACATGCTGCGCGGCCTCCTCCTGAAAACCCTGACACCTTCTATCTCATCTGTGTCAGTCAGTTCACCCAGCGTCTGTACATCCGCAAGGAATAGTCTGCCATACTGTTTCCCTTTACCTGCATCAACAAAATAATATGCAACCGGCTCCATCACAAAATCGAGAGCTCCCGTCTCCTCCGTCAGCTCACGCGCCGCCGCTTCAACACTCCCCTCTCCTTCATCAGGGTGGCCGGCAGCCATCTCCCATCCTCCCCGCCTGCGGTGCTTTACAAATAGCCAGCCTCCGTCATGGCGTGCTGCTATGACTACATACGACAGCCTCGCCGGAATAATGTTGCCAGGAATAATCTCAACCGTGACCATACCACAAAAATAAGTCAAATAGTATGTCCGGACCACTATATCCACAATAATGTTATTTTTGTCCAAAAGTAAAAGGGTGCTGCTTTACCTCATACTCTTGATTGCAGACCTGTTTCTGTGGTTTATCATCCTGAAGGAGATAAAAGGAAGAAACAGGATTCTGAGAGCTTCGGCGCTGGTGCTCAAGAGTGCTGTCTCTTTCCTGTTCCTGTTTCTGTTCTTCAGGATTGTACTTTATCGCGGCGAATTTGCTGATCCGGCCAACGCCTTCAGGCAGATACAGATGGGAACAATGGCTGTACTGCTTGTTGCTGCCTCAACCACCTGCCTTGCTGTGACTCTTCTCATACGGCTGGTTTCCCTTCTGAGAAAAAGGAAACCTGGCACTACCGGCCTTGCCAATACACTGATCTTTATCCTGTTGACACTGTTCGTGGCCGACGGCTACTTCCGGCAGAGACTGGATATTAAAACCGTCCGGCAGACGGTGAACATGGCTGGCCTCGATCCGGCACTGGACGGCTTGAAGATTGCCCTCATTGCCGATATACACCTCTCCTCATGGCACAACAACTATGACAGGCTTGACATGGCCATGCAGTCGGTCAGTGATGAGGATCCTGACCTGATCCTTAATACTGGCGATTTTATCACTTACGGATGGCAGGAATTCGGTAAGAGCGACACGATTCTGCGCAAGGCGAAGGCATTGGCAGGAGCCTTTGCAGTTGAAGGCAATCACGATGACGGCACCTATTACCCGGGATATGAAAAGGGGTACGGTGCAGAATGCCACAGGATGGTAAGGCTCAATATAGAATCTTCCGGTTACACCCTGCTGAGAGATTCAGCAGCAGTCATCAGTCACCGGGGAAAAAATATTGCAATTGCAGGAGTAACCACTCACGGTCATCGGCTTGATATGAATTACGGGAATTTTGAAAGGGTCCTTTCTCCGTTACCTGACAGTCTTTTTACAATTCTTTTGATTCATGATCCTGCAGGCTGGCTTATATCATCCGTTGCAGGGGGTCTGCCTGACCTTACCGTTGCAGGTCACACACACGGCTTTCAGGCTGGTCTGCCGGGAAGAGGATGGTCTCCGTCTGCCTTGATCCACGAGCAATGGAGAGGGTTGTATGAGTTTCGCGGCAGCCACCTCTACGTCTCCAGCGGCCTGGGCACCATGGGTATGGCCGCCCGGTTCTTCATGCCGCCTGAGATTGTTATCCTGACAATAACAACGGATTGAGCATTTCCTTAATTTTACCTTTTCTTAAATACTGTTTTACACATGATACTTAAACCTGTAATCGTAGCAGCTCTCCTGCTGGCTGCTCTTCCCGCATACCCGCAGAAGGATGCTCTTCGGGCAATCAACCTGAAAGACTCAGAGGCACATATGAAATTCCTGTCATCCGACAACCTTGAGGGAAGGCGGACGGGTAGTGACGGTAATAATGCAGCTGCTGAATATATCCGTACCGAAGCACTTAAAGCCGGAGTCAAACCTCTTCCGGGGCAGAATGATCTTTTTCAGCCGCTGGAATACCTCCGGGTAACAACCGTCCCCGGCGAGGCAAAGATAACCCTCAGGGATGCCAATGATTATTTCATTCATTCAGCCGACCTTGTAACTCTCATGGCCCCGAATGACACCGTCAGGCTTAACGGCGAGGTGGTCTTCGCAGGCTACGGTTACACAAACAGCAAGGAAAAATATAACGACTTTGCCGGGATTTCAGTGAAGGACCGAATAGTAATTGTCATGACCAGGACTCCGGAGATCAAAGGGAGCGGGATGCCAGAACCGGGCTCGGGCATCAGCGAAATGACCGAAGCACGCAAGCTGCCGATGATCATGCTCCAGCAGGCTAAAGCGGTAATGTTTGTGGCCGACCCTGCCCTGGGTAGTGACATCTCCGCGGATCTGCTGGCAATGGGATCATCCTATCAGCTGATTCCGCTCTTCAGGAAGCAAATGTTCAGCTTTACCCTGAACGCCTATGCCATCACGGTGGAGATGGCCGACATGATGCTGAGACCCTCAGGGCTCACGCTAAAGGAGTTGCAGGATAGCATTGCCGCAAGCCACAAGCCGGCTTCATTTATAGTCCCCAACCTGAAAACATTTATTGACATAAACGTTGTCAAAGACACTGTTACCAGCAACAACATTTTAGGCTATATCGAAGGTACAGACCCTCATCTGAAGAACGAAGCTGTTATCTTCACGGCCCATTATGATCACGTTGGAAGGGATGCATCGGGAAACATATACAACGGTGCCAATGATAATGCGTCAGGGAGCGTGGGACTGCTTAACATTGCATCAGCCTTCTCCGCCCTGAACAGGAAGCCGGCAAGGAGCGCCATCTTCTTCTGGACCACTGGCGAAGAGGAAGGTCTGCACGGGTCAACCTATTATACCGAGAATCCGCTATTCCCACTGGAGAAAACAGTTGCTGCAATAAACTTTGACATGATTGGCCGGTCACGTCGCGATACGGATGTAGGGGCATCACTGACAGGAGAGATAGACATCACCGGAAAAGATACAATCAGGATAATTCACGGAGATGATTGTCCCGATCTTATCGATATGGCTACCGAGGCCTGTGTGGAGCAGGAAGTCCATCCCATTGATGACGGTAAGGGAACGCACTTCTCAGGTTCCGATCACTACCCGTTCTATCGCAAGAAGATCCCTGTTCTGTTCTTCTTCACCGGGCTGCACAAAGACTATCACAAGCCCAGCGATGATTATGAATTCATTGATTTTGACAAGCTTGTCAAGGTATCCAAAGCAGGTTTTCTGACCGGCTACAGAATAGCATCGCTGCCTGCTTTCCCGCCTGAAAGGAACGTTCAGGAGTAAATCCACGGAGCCATCTGACATGGGCAAACGAACCCTCTCCCTGCCGATCGGTGAAATTGAAGTTGAGATCATCAGGTCATCGAGGCGGACAGTGGCTTTGTATGTTCGTCCCGGAGGGACTCTTATCCTTCGGGCACCGTGGTTTGTCCCGGCTGGTGTTCTCATGAAATTTGCCGCCGGTAAGGCAGGATGGATTGAGAAACAGATTACCAGGCTGAAGGGAATCTCCCCTCCCGGGGCACCGGTTGCCGTCAGTGATGGCAGCAGTGTCCCATTCATGGGCAGAGAGCTGACAGTAAAGGTGATGCGGGGCTCAGTGCGGCGGGCGAGTCATGACCTTGAGCGTCTGATCCTGACTGTCAGGGATGGAGATGGGCCCGCTGAGCTGGCCGGAATGGCCGAAGCATGGTATCTGCGCGAAGCGAAGTCATACCTTCCGGTCAGGACAAAGGAGCTTGCCGCAACCCACTCGGCTCTGCTTCCGGCTCCGGGTGCGGTCAGTGTACGGAAGATGAGGCGCCGGTGGGGAACCTGTCATTCCGGGGGAGCCATCTGGCTGAACAGGGAGCTGATGAAGAAAGATCCGGAGCTGATTGACTATGTAATAATCCATGAACTGTGCCACCTTGTCCACCACAATCACGGAAAGGAATACTATACGTTACTGGGAAAGATTATCCCTGATTTCAGGGAAAAAAGAAGAAGTTTGAACCAGCATTGACTAATCGAAAATCGCAATTCGAAAATCGAAAATCGCAAATCGCAACTCCATGATCCTCAGGCTATATTGGTATAGACCGCCTGTACATCATCGTCATCCTCTATATGGTCTATCAGCTTCTCGACATCCGCCATCTCCTCCTCGCTGAGGGAGACGGGATTGAGGGCGATCCGCTTCAGTGATGCCTTTTTTACTTCTATATCCTTATCTTCCAGCGCTTTGGCCAGCGTACCAAAATTTGTATAGTCGCCGTAAACGTACCACATATCATCATACTCTTCAAGTGACTCCAGTCCGGCTTCAATCAGTTCCAGCTCAAGGTCGTCACGTGTGATATTTTCCGGTGGGTCAAACTCAAACACTGCCTTGCGTGAGAAAATGAACTCCAGTGAACCGGTGGGTACAACGGTTCCGCCGTTCTTGCTGAAATATGCCCTTATATTGGCCACCGTGCGTGTGTTGTTGTCAGTGGCAGCCTCAACCATAAACAGCACTCCGTGAGGGCCCTTGCCCTCGTAGGTGATCTCTGCATAGTCGGCGGTATCCTTTCCCGCAGCGCGGTCAATGGCAGCTTTTATATTGTCCTTCGGCATATTCTGCGCCTTGGCGTTGAGAATTGCCGTCCGGAGACGGGCATTCATCTCCGGGTCGGTACCTCCCTCCCTTGCTGCCATAGTGATTGCCTTGGCAAGCTTCGGAAAGAGTTTTGACATCTTGTCCCATCTGGCTTCCTTGGAAGCCCTGCGATATTCAAATGCGCGTCCCATTCTGGCGAAAATTAGTTCTGTTAGATCATCCGGTTACACGGCGGCACCAAAGCCACAATGTTCAATAAGTGCGGCAAAAATACAATTTGGGCCGGAAATTGGTATTCATGTAAGCAAAAAACTACAGGTCAGGCGAAGAAGAGATATGCAACAAATATTGCTGCAATACTGCCAAAAATGTCGGCTGTCAGCCCGCATACCACGGCATAACGTGAATTCTTGACTCCGACAGAGCCGAAGTAGACGGCAAGGACGTAGAAGACGGTGTCGGTGGAACCCTGAAGGCAACATGCAAGCCTGCCAACAAACGAGTCAGCACCGTGTATGGTCATGGCATCGATCATCATACCCCTTGAGCCGCTGCCGCTGAGCGGTTTCATCAGTGCCGTGGGCAACGCCTCGGTAAAGGAGGTGTCGATGCCCATCCATGCCACCACCGCCGTAATGCCGTCGACCAGCAGGTCCATTGCCCCGGAAGCCCTGAATACTCCTATGGCAACCAGTATTGCCACCAGGTAGGGTATAATTGTGATCGCGGTCTTGAAACCATCCTTTGCGCCATCGATAAAGGTCTCATAGACGTTGACCTTCTTCACCATAGCCATCACAATGAATGAAATGATAATACTGAACAGTATAAAGTTGGCTGCAAAGGTGGATATCAGGTTGATCTGTTCCTGCGGCAGTGTACTGAAATACCATACAATACCTGCAATGATTGCTGTAAGACCGCCCAGATATGCGAGTACTACCCTGTTGAAAAGATTGATCTTCTGCGCGATGGCAACGCTGATCAGCCCGGCAAGGGTAGCAATGTAAGTTGATATCAGTATGGGGATAAATACGTCTGCCGGATTGGCAGCTCCCAGTTGGGCACGGTAAACCATTATAGTGACAGGAATGAGACACAGCCCCGAGGCATTAAGAACCAGGAACATGATCATGGGATCTGATGCCACCTCCTTATCCGGATTGTGCTCCTGCAACTCCTTCATCGCCTTCAGTCCCATCGGGGTGGCGGCATTGTCAAGGCCGAGCATGTTTGCAGCCACATTGAGCATCATCGATCCGTTTGCCGGGCTGTCTTCCGGAAGCTTCGGGAAAAGCTTCCGGAAGAAGGGTCCTATGGCCCGTGAGAGCAGTCTGACAGCACCACCTTTCTCTCCCACGCGCATCAGTCCCATCCACAGAGTGAGAACACCTGTGAGACCCAGAGAGATCTCAAAGCCGGTTTTCGCACTGGTGAAAGTAGATTCAACAATCCGGTTGAATATCTCAGTATCTCCGTTAAAGATCAGCTGGACAATTGCAAAGAGAAACCCAATCAGAAAAAAAGCTATCCAGATATAATTCAGAGCCATCCGGTTAATTCTCAGATCCTAAAAATAGGATTTTTTTTATTCCGCACATGGCGAATCGAAAAATCAGAGCTCATCCACTTCGATTATTTCGAAGGGTACCTGGAGAATTGCCCTGAAATCCTTTCCCGCATCATGCATACTTTCATCTCCTTTCTCACAGTACCATTTTATAAGTACCTCCCTATCAGCCTGACTGATTCGCTCGAATCGCTTGAAAAGCGCATGTATCCTGTGTGAAGAGCTGGTATTGAAGAATTCAAATCTTACGCTGAGGACAGTCCTCCGAGCAGGGCTGGCACCATATTTCTCAACATAGAGAAGAAGTGGAGTATAAAAACTGTTGGAGTTCTCAGGTATTGATTTTCCCCTGATCTCAAAGAGACCCTGCTCCGGATCAAACAATACCGACGGGGTTTTCGAAGTCTCCCTGATTTCTATTTTTTCCATGGACATCTGACCGCAGCAAAAATATAAAAGTATAGATTTCCTTTAATATAGACAAATCTCTGGGGGTTGTTGAAAAATTCCCGGGAAATTAACACCGCTTTGTGCTACATTTGAAGGAAACAACAACTCACCCTCAACAAACAATGCAGAATGACCATGTCGGCCATGCATCATAAAAGACTATTAATCAGCATTATATCCCTATTTATCCTCGTGACGGTTCTTCTGGCTGATGAAGTGAACGTAACAGGAACCGTTTCGGATGGCACAGGTGTACCCGTAATGAATGCCCGTGTATCCATCTTCTTGAACAACAGAGAGTTCAGGGCGATATCCGGAACTGACGGCCGTTATTCAGTGACGATAACCGGTTACTACAGTGACGTTGCCGGGGAGTTCAGTGCAGGCACACCATATCCCAATCCGTTTGACAACAGTGTCAACATACCATTTATTATTAACACTGAAGGGGATGTGATGCTCACCGTTTACAGCCTCGCCGGTCAAAAAGTAAGGGTGATTGTCTTTCCGGGTGTGGCCCCGGGAAGTTACAATGCCGTATGGGACGGCTGCGGACCTGACAATGCGCCGGTCAGCGCCGGCCTGTATATCTATGCGCTGACTTTTAAGGGAAGATCATACAGCGGCAGGCTGGTGAAATCAGCCACCAGCGGTTCTATCTCCTCAGGCAGCGGGCTGGAACCGGTAATGCTTCCGCCAGACGAACCTCTTCCGGATATCTCACTGCGTTTCCCGGTAAGCGCGGAAGTAACCGCAGCGGACTACTACCCGGTGAGGCTGACAGACATCACCCTGGCACGTGATACCGTAATCGACTTTGTACTTGCCCAAAAGAACCCGATGCCATTTACAGTGGATGGCAACTACATCGCTCGGTTTAATGACGGTGTTTATAACCCAATGATCCTTAAGGGGATAAATCTCGGATCCTCTCCTCCCGGCTATTTCCCCGGTGAGATAGCCTATGCCATTCCCCCTGAAACCTATGAGAGGTGGATTGAGAGGATTGCTGAAGCAGGGTTCAACACGATCAGGGTGTATACCCTCCACCCTCCTGTCTTCTATGAAAAGCTGGCAGAATATAACCAGCGCCATCAGGAGAGGCCGCTGCTGCTCTTTCAGGGCATATGGCTTGAGGAGATAGAGGATGGCACTGATCCTCTTGCTTATGACCTTATAAGGCGACGCTCAGCATTCAGCTCTGAGATATCCGAGGTGATAGACTGCATAAACGGTAATGCCGATATTGCCTTCAGATACGGTAAGTCATACGGCATTTACAGGACCGACGTCTCACAATGGACAGCAGGGTACATCATCGGCCGCGAGGTGGCGCCGCAGGAGATAGATTCCACCAACAAGTTCCATCCGGGCACCGCCTCCTACTCCGGCACGCGATTCAGCATCAGCGGTAGCACGGCTGCAGAAGCCTTTATTGCCGAGATGCTTGACCGGGTGGTTGTCTTTGAACAGAACGAGTATTCTGTAAGCAGGCCTGTCAGCTTCTCGAGCTGGCCTACGCTTGACCCGCTGGAGCACCCTACTGAGATTTTCACCGACGAGGATGTGGCATCGTTTGATATAACGAAGATCAGCCGTAACGGCGGACCCGGGCTCTTCGCGAGCTACCATGCCTATCCCTATTACCCTAACTTCATCAGCCAGCAACCCTCCTACCTGTCATACAGTGACAGCCAGGGACCCAACAGCTACCTCGGGTATCTGACCGCCATGAAGAACCATTACTCTTCCATGCCGCTGGTGATAGCCGAGTTTGGTGTTCCATCAAGCTGGGGCAGCGCACATCAGTCGTACAGCTCGATGCACCACGGGGGCTATTCGGAGATACAGCAAGGCGAAAAGAACATGCGGATGATGTACAACATGATTGACGCCGGTTGTGCCGGGGGATTCATGTTTGCATGGATGGATGAGTGGTTCAAGCGGACATGGATAGTGCTTTACCAGGAAGCTTACGGTGTCGGATCAGGACCCGGGACTGTTCCCACACGCCAGTTGTGGCACAATGAGACATCACCCGAACAGTGTTTTGGCCTGCTGGCTTTCGACCAGAAAGAGAAGCCTTCTTTAGTTCCGTATGATACCGACCAACCAGCCGGTCCTGTCAGCTCGGTCAGGGCCACCCACGATGAAGGATTCCTTTACATTGAGATAAATACTGCTTCTGATCTGACTCCGTCTGATGAATTCATGGTGGCTTTTGACACTTACCTTGGAAATACCGGCGAATCAACCCTTCCCGGTGGTGCCACCCTGGGCAACAGGGCGGAGTTCCTGCTCACCTTTGCACTGGAGGATGACACAGCGCTGCATCATGTGACACAGGCTTATGACATGAACGGGCTAACCGTCCGTTTCAATCTTACCGACCCGGCAGTACAGGAATTCAGGAGCACCACAACCGACGGTGAGCCCTGGAAGGTGATGCGGTGGATTAATGACGGCTTTGAGCTGACATACCAGGATATCGGCAAGGTGCCGCTTGAACATGCAGCAACCTTCACCGAAGGCAACAGGGCTGCGGTGGCATGGAACGGCAGGAAGATCAACATAAGGCTGCCCTGGACCATGCTCCATTTCTATGATCCGACACAGATGACGGTCAACGATGGAGCTGTCACATATGACGGCGGTTACAATTTCGAGATCATCACCGCACAGTCCGACGGGATCGCGGTATCCGTGTGGCACAATGGTACTGTGACGAATGCAACCAACAGGTACAGCTGGCCCAAATGGCTGACAGTTCCGCAAACAGCGGAAAGGGAGAAGGCCTCACTGCATGTCATTGAGACCGGCCTGACGGCCATACCGGATTATGTGGATTAAGTAAGTCTTAAGCCTTCTTCTTGTTCTGGAACCCGCTTCTTTCAGCTTTGCCCCACCCCTTCTTGCCGCGGAGCGACTCAAGGTTGCCCCTGACTGCAAAATAGGTATGCACAGGGTAGAAGAAGGGCTCAAGCATGGCCGTGCCGATCAGCCTGAGCACATCGCGCTTCCTCGGATATTTGTGAAAGGTTATCTCCTCGAAAAGAACGGCCCAGGTGGTGAGGCTCACCGCAAAGCTGTAAACAAAGAGGTAGAGCAGCAGGAAGAACGGCCAGTTAATGGCGCCGGTCACACCCAGGTATATTGAATAGATGATCCCGAGGAAAGCTATCAGCGGGGCAGCCCATTCGAACATCAGCCAGTAGGGATATCCCAGCATACCCAGCTTGCCGTATCGGCTGTTAAGCATCATCTTGCGGTGTGACCAGAGGGATTCAATCAGACCCCTTGTCCATCTTGTACGCTGCTTGCGCATAGATTTAAGGTCTGACGGCACTTCGGTCCAGCATAGCGGATCAGGTATATAAGTTACTTCGTAATTCTCCTTGTGTTCAGCCATATACCGTCTCATCCTGAGGACCAGTTCCATGTCTTCGCCCACGGTTTTGACATTGTAGCCGCCGGCCCTGATGACCGTCTCACGGTCAAACATGCCCATGGCTCCGGAAATAAGCATCAGCCCGTCAAGATGACTCCATGCCATGCGGCCCAGAAGGAATGCACGGGTATAGTCGAGCACCTGCAGCCGGGGCAGGAATTTCTTCGGGAGATTGATCTGACGAATATAACCACGCTCGATATCACATGAGTTGACGATACGTATCACGCCACCTGTGCCGATGACCTTCTTCTCCTTCTCTTCAAGGAACGGCTTTACGAGTTTGAGAATTGAATCGGGCTCTATGATCGAGTCGGCATCAATTGTTACTATCATGTTGCTGCGGCTGATATTGATTCCCGCGTTGAGAGAGTCAGCCTTGCCCCCGTTGTTCTTGTCAATAACAGTCAGCCTGTTGTAGGCAGGGTCCTTGGAACGGTAGACACCGCGGATTCTCTCGCAGGGGATACGGTAGTCAAAATAGTAGTTGACCCTGACAAGTTCATATGCTGCCCTGATCTTTTCGAAGGTATCATCTGTAGAGCCATCATTGACAATGATAACCTCAAAATTGTTGTAATAGAGTGACAGCAGTGTCCTGACGTTGTCAATAATGGTTTTACCCTCGTTGAAAGCGGGTGCGATAATTGTAATCCTCGGGCTCAGGGGAGAGAGCACCAGAGAGTTATAGTTCACATAACTGTTCTTGCGCAGGTACTTTCTCAGAGCGAGGGCTGAGTGTATGCCAAGCAGCAGGTATGACCCGAAGAGGACCAGGGTCAGATAGAATATCAGATGTGCAAAGATAAATCCCATGGTATTCAGTATATCCTGCGGTCAAGCACGTGCCTGACGATTATATTATAGTTCTTGTACTCCGACTTCATCAACTTCACCAATGCCTGGACACCCACCTCGCCCATATTCTCTATTGCTTTCACTGCTTCAATCTGCAGTTGAACGTCATCCTCCTTGTCAAGCACGAGTTTCAGGAAACCGAGCATGGAGGTATCCGGCATCTTGCCCATGGATTTGACAACCTCAAGGCAGTTGTTGTACTCCTGGAATTTGTACATTCTCTTCATTGTTTCCAGGGTGCTTCTCATATCCATGTCTCCCGCCACCTCTACAGCCAGTTTGCTGACGCGCAGGTCACGGTGAAGCATCACCTTTTTCATCTCGGGTTCAGCCTCTTTCTGTTTGAACTCCCGTATCATCCTGAGGGCAAACATCACCACTGTAGGATTCTCCGAGCTGAGCCATCTCTTGAAATCAGGCACGGGAAGCTCATGCTGGATGATCAGGTCATGCAGTGTTATCTGTTCCCACAGTGAAAAAGGCCTTCTGAGGTGTGACAGGAATTCAAAATGGTCATTGTCACTGAGACGTACCAGGGCTATCTGGGCCTCCATCCGCAGAATCTCATTCCTGGAGTTGAGAGAATTAATCATCTCCTCGTTTCCTTCCCTGATGCCCATGAAAGCCAGTTCGCGAAAACCCTTGATCTTTTTGTGCCAGCGTCTGCTTCGCGCCCTGGCGAGGGAATCAGTTACAAGTTCAAGATCGTTATACAGCCTGGTCAGTTTCTCTCTCGAATCACCCTTCAGGTTTACGCTCACGTCAATCATCTGATCAATGAGCACCTGTCTGCGGAAGTCATCCGAGGCAATCTTTCTGAAGGCATCGGATCCGGAGTTGCCAAAGAGATAATCAATTATAAGTCCCTGATACTGCTCCAGAAGGTATTGTCTGAGTTTTGCCTCCTTCTCCATTCTTCTCCTGTTAAGAAGGATCACGAGGAGGAGTACGAACATCGAGGCGAAGGAGGCAATGATTGTAATTATCAGTGCATTTACCAGGGCCACGGACTTCCCGAAATAGTTGTACCGGTTAAGCCATTGGCTGTCGCCTTTAAGGACGAAGATGTTTTTGAATTTTTGCCATTTTGTCGGCTGAGCCACAGACGGTTCGAAGGCTGTTGATTCCAATAATGCAGGTGAATCCTGCATCCCGTCTGCCGGAATTATCTGTGCCGCTGGCACAGACTCAGCTTCAGGTGTAACAGATGATTCAGACACTGAGCCCGTCTCATCTGTCTCAGCAACTGTATCCTGAGCACTGACAGGCTCTTTTGCATGCAGGTTAACCGCTTCCTCTGCAGCCCTGGCATATTTTGCTTTTCCGGGAGACTCCCCAGAAAAAGCTACCGGGATATAGATGCTTGGTGCCTGGCCTCTCAGTGAACTGTTGATGAATACCTTGAACATTCCACCCTCTTCAACCAGGTCGAGATCCAGTCCTGTCATCTTCTCAATCCTGTTACCCAGGGCTTCGGCATTTGCGCGGCGATTGAATGCACCCATCTGGATGGCGTACTGTCCGCCGGCCAGCGAAATCAGTCCCTCGGCAGTCAGCTCGGAAGGAAAAGTCGAGACCACAGGCAGATTCTTTGAGACTGACTCAGGCGGAACCGAGTCCGGCACATAATCTCCGGGCAAACTGCGAACCGGCAACAGGGCGCCTTCAAAGGCAAGAGTCAGCAGTATGGTCATCAGAAACCTCATTTTACTTTACCAATACCCATTATTAAACCAATATTGCCTTCAAACCTGTTCCGGTACGCTATGCCGTATAACTTCTCGTATGACCAGCCTGCACCTATCCTGTAGGACCATCGGGGGCTGATCTGGTCAAACCAGGCAAGCCTGATGCTGGATGCTTTCTGGCGCTCAAGGTCTGTGATAATGTCATAAGGTTCATCAGGGGCCGTTCCGGTGCCAACAGTCACCTGCAGGTAATCCGTTGTACCGAAATATCTCCTGGCGGTAAGGAAGAACGATGTGGTGACCCCGATATCCTTGAAGTGGAAGTATCCCCTGGCGGCGAACCAGTAGTTGCCCATGTATTTCTCAACCGAGGCAGTGCCCAGAAAAATGTCATGATCAAAGTAATAATAATTGATACCTGCAGAGATTGCCAATCCAGCAGGAAGAGACTGCCACAGTTCAAGTGCTGCCCTGTGTTTCGGGAACCATCGGCCTGGACTGTAGGCATAGGCTACATATGCATAATTGTTCTTCGAGAGTTCGGGCCATGCTTCTGCAGCAAACTGAAGGTCACTGTCAGAAATATCATCCGGAGGACCTGTGCCTATGTGTCCGTAGTTTACCGCAGCTACCGCAGTACCCCATGAGAAACGGTGGCCGGTGCCAAGGCTGAAGACCTGCCAGAAGCGATCATAGGGCTCACTGTATGTGTCGAACAGGTATCCGGCTCTGATATCTGTAGGCAGGGTGACCTGCTGTGAACGGTCACGTGACCATCTCCTGATGTCAGTCAGGGCTTCGGCAGCGTCACTGTTGCCGGGGTCGGTCATAAGCAGGGTATCGATGACTGCTGAGGCTTCATCATACCGGCCCTGCCAGGCAATTATCCGTCCAAGAAGTATCCGACCATCACCGTATTCCGGGAACTCACTCACAAGCAGGCGGGCAGCCGGCTCAGCCTCGGCATATTTGCCTTCAAACGCCAAAGACCTTATTCTTGAATACTCCTCTTCCGGAGCGGTAATCGTCTGACCACTAAGCAACCCGGTGGCCATGATCATTATGATCAGTGCAGAAACTAATGGTATATATTTTTCGTGACTCATCTTTCAAACAACTGCTACTGCTGCCCTTATCTTTCTCAGGAGATCATCCGGATCAAACGGTTTGGTTATATATCCGCTTACCTTCATCTCTCCGGCCTGACGCTGCATCTGCGGATCACTGAAGGCTGAGACAATCAGGACAGGTGTCTGCTTCTTCAGTTCGGTGCGAAGGAATCTTATTACTTCCAGGCCGCTGTGATAGGGCATGTGAATGTCCACGATAGCAAGATCAAAGTCAGTATTCTGCAACGCTTCAATGGCCCTGTTGCCGTCACTTACTGTTACAGGATCGTATCCCTCACGTTCCAGAACGACTGACATTGTTCTTAAAGCCATTTGGTTATCTTCACAGATAAGTATCTTCATTTCTTTGATTCCGATCTTTTTCGCTCTTTTTAATAACGCATCTGCCTGACCTTTATTAGCCAAAAACGACAAAAATGGTTCTTTTGGTTCGTTTCCTCAAAAAAAGCGGCTTATTATTTGACTACTGTTGATAAATCGTAGATGACCCGCCTTCATGCCGGGATAAAGTATTTACAGCTCCTTCAGGCGGATATTCCTGAATTTAACGACAGAGCCATGCCCCAGGAATCCGATGTGTCCCTTGCTGTTCTTGAGTCCCGGATGTTCCTTGCCGTCGATGGTACCGTTGGTGATTGCACCGGCAATGTCACCGTCAACAATGACGGTTCCGTTCAGTGTGACTTTTACCTTCGTTCCCTGCAGGGTCACCTCCTGGTAGTTCCATTCTCCGACAGGCCTGAGAAAGCCTCTCCGTGCCGGTATTACGCCATAGACTGACCCGTGGTACTGGTAAGGCTCAAGGTTCGCATAAATTGATGCTGTATTGTCAAGTATCTGAAGTTCCATTCCAACATAGGCGGCATCACCTTCCGGGGGAGTCCTGACACCCAGGCCGTTGTTGGCACCGGGGGTAAGCTGAAATTCAAAGCGGAAGACGAAATCCGCATACTCCTTTTCAGTGTAGAGGTTCCCGCCGCTGTCATTGCCTGGATTGATCACAATCATTCCGTTCTCAACTGCATAAGAGATCTTGTTGCCTATCCAACCGTCCAAATTCCTTCCGTTGAAAAGCGAAAGAAACCCTGCCTCCTTCTCCCTGTCGGCAAGACCTTTACCGTCGAACAATGACTCGAATTCATCTTCATCCGGCAAATTCATCGCTTCAATGGCTTCCAGTGCCGCTTCGCGCACCTCTTCAGACGGATCCGAGAGGTAAGGAGTGATAAAGAATCCTGCCTGTTTTATTCCAAGCGAGGCGGTATAGGCTACCATTGCGGCTCTTACCCGGGGGTCGGCGGCATATGGAGCTATATCCTTTATCATCTGCAGCTTACGCTCCGGTGTAATGCGGGCTGCCTCAGTCATTCGCATGTAAGCGTCAAATGCCGGCATGCCGAAAGTCTTGTTCCCCGACCTGGTAATTTCCAGCAGTGTTTTTGCTGCCGAGTGGTCCTTCCAGTGAGAGAGAGCGTCAAAACATGCATCGCGGATTATTGCATCCCCGTTTTCAAACTCATAGGCAATCAGTTTCAGTGCTTCTTCTCCGCCTGTAGCTGCCAGAAGGGGTATCAGCTTCAGTTTGTCGCCACCCTTTTTGATGGCCTCAAGAATAAGGTCAGAGCGCTGTTCGGGATCATCATGCTTCATGGCTGCCGTCAGCAGGGCGCGTTGCAGTTCGGTTATCTCAGCCCTGTCGGTGGTTTCGGCAAGCAGTGTGAGGATCTGAGGCTGGTCATTATATGATGCGAGGCTACCAAGTGAGTTCAGTGCAGTTGCCCTTACACCCGGGTCTTCAGAGCCGGCATATGGATAAACAGTGTTAAACCATTTGTTGTCGCCAGACCATGCCAGCAGCCTGATCAGGGTCACGGTTGCCTGGCCGGCAGACTGAGGCAGTGTCCCGGAAACACGGATCATGCCCGCACTGTCAAGTATGGTTGTGAGAGCGTTAGCTGCTGCACGGTGCCCCTCTTCGTTGTCATGTTTCACAATCCATGCAAGCAGGGGATCAACGGCTTTTCTGTTCTGCAGGCGTGCCAGGGCTGCCACGGCTGCAGCTGCCACCTCCTGTGAAGGATCTTCCATAGCCTTCAGGATCAGTGGGACTGCCAGATTATCACCACGTTCGCCAAGCATGAATATTATCTCAGGTTTGGCTTCAGGGGAGACCCTGGCGTATCTTTTGATCCACTTTTTTGTTGTTTCACTTCCGGGGATTGCCGATGCAAGGCGGAGAGCGCCACCTCTGATGGCCACGTCAGGATCATCAGCTGCCTCGAGGAGCATGCCCAGGGCATCCCTCCCCTTCACCTCGGTGATGACACTCATGGCAGCCAGTCGCTGGCTGGCAGCTTCAGGAGCCTGGCTGGCAGCGATAACCTGTGAGGTGATACGCTCCATTTTCTTTACGTCGCCGGCAAACCCAACCTTCCTGGCATAGATGAGCAGTGCCGTTACGGCTCCGGTCTTATCCCGGCGCCAGGAAGCGGAGGCGGCTGCCTGGGTAAGTATATCCCCGGCAGAGGGTGCGCCTGTTGAGGCCATTGCATAGAGAGCAGCTGATTTTTCCGCCGTACTTCCCATTTCGTACCATGCCTGATAGGTATCGATTGCCGTTCCGGGATGTATCTCGGCCAGTGCAACCATCACCTGGGCGGCGCAGGGGCATGCTGAGGCTGTAAGAGCTGAGGCCAGCAGATCGGCGGCACCGGCAGTGCCAGTCGATTGGAGGGCAATGACAGCATCATCGCACATCTCGGGAGAGAGGACCCATGGCTCCAGGGCCTCAGCAGTCAAAGCCGAGCCCACCAGGTTGAGCTGCCTCATGAAGAATGACCTCACCTCTCTGTCTGTTGCCCGGTTCATAAAACCGATGCACTCTTTTTCCCATTGTCGTTTCCTGATATCATCGCGGTCAGCAGAAAGATGAGCAGTAAGAGACGAAACAGCATACCGTGCCCTCATGTCATCACCGGTGCCTGCCGGCACGATCTGTTCGCAGATCATCGCCCTGCCCTGCTCTCCGAGAGCATACATATCCTCCATGAGACGGGAGGCAAGCTCCATGTTGTCAGCCGGCATCCGCGCAAGCAGGTCAGCCACCCTTGTGCCGGTTGTCCTTACATCCTGAGCGCCCGCTACTGCACTGATCAGCAGCAGGGCTGCCAGTGCAGATAATGTCCTGATTTTGTTCATGATATCTTTTTTCTTACGTATTACATATGCCATTCACCTCTCATCGGCTGATCCACCAGCGCATTTGCCGCATCGTCATCAACGAAGAGCTGGCTGACAGGGTCATACTTCAGGTTCCTGCCCAGCCTGAGCGCCACCACACCCATATTCACTATTGTGCATGACCTGTGCCCGTTCTCCTCGTTGAGGGCGAATGGGCGGCGGGTCCTGACCGATTCGGTGAAACGGGTGATCTGTGGTTCCGGATCGGGCAGATCCCTGACCAGTTCGGCAAGGTTGGGTATGTCAGATACGAATCCCTTGTATATCTTTCCCTGGGGGCCTTCGATATAGGCTGCATTTTTGTCGCGGTTTTCACCGTCGAGGATAATCTGGCAGCCGTCTTCATATGTGTAGGTAATTCTTCGCCATGATCCTACGGCATCATGATGCTGCTGGGGTGCATCGATCTCCACTGATATGGGGCTGGTGTCATCCTTCCCCAGCAGGTACTGAACGGGGTCTATGTAGTGTTGCCCCATGTCACCCAGGCCACCGCCGTCATAGTCCCAGTATCCGCGGAAATTCTCATGTACCCTGAGCTGATTGTACGGTTTGAAGGGGGCAGGCCCAAGCCACATGTCATAGTCCAGGTCAGCAGGGACAGGCTCGGGCAGGAGATCGGTCCGGCCGCTCCAGTAAAACTTCCAGTCATAGCCTGTTATTCCACTGATTGTTACCTTCAGGGGCCAGCCGAGGATGCCGCTGCTGACAACCTTCTTCAGCGGCAAGACTGTTGTGCCGAGGCCATAGAACTGACCGGAGAACCGGAACCAGGTGTTGAGTCTGAACATCCGGCCGTTGGCCTTCACTGCTTCCACAAGTCTCTTCCCCTCTCCTATTGTTCGTGTCATCGGTTTCTCGCACCAGATATCCTTGCCTGCCTCAGCGGCCATTTTTGCTATTATACCATGCCAGTGCGGCGGTGTGGCTATGTGAACAATGTCGATATCCGGCCTGTTGATCAGCTCCCGGAAATCGCTGTACCCTGTCACGCCTTTGCCAGCCCTGTCAAGCGCCCTCTTCAGGTGACCCGAGTCAACATCGCACACTGCAAGCAGCCGGGTGTTTTCATAGTTAAAATGGCCGAGACCCATGCCACCGACCCCCACAATTCCTTTGGTGAGCTGATCACTTGGTGCAATGTAACCGCTGCCGCCCATCACATGCCTGGGAATGATTGTCAGGCCGAGACCTGCTGCTGTGCTCCTGATTAAAAACCTGCGCCGGTTGACTTTTTCCTTTTCCATGAGCTGTACTGTTTCAATGACCGGTAAATATAAATATTTGGCCAGAGTGAATCTGAAAAGCTAAATTCTAACTATGAACAAGTAACTAACCGTAAACGGGAGCACCGGTTGCAGGCATGGGCGGAGAGTTTATGTCATAACGGTAAAAATGTCTGCCTGCGTACCCAAACCGGAGCCCCACAGGAAAGCTGCAATCTGCAGGCATCAGTGAAGGTCTTCCGGCACCTGATATTTTTTTCTCAAGCCGTCAAGTTTTTTCCGGCACAGGGAACTCCGCTCCGTCAAAGAGGTCGAGGTCATATGTATCCGGCATCCAGTTGCGGTGCGGGGCCTTATGGTGCAACAGCAGAAAGAAGGGCTTCGCGGGATCGCGATCCTGAAGCCACTCTATCGCCTTGTCAATAATGATCGTCGTTGCGTACCCTGTTTGCCTGTAGGTACGTCCCGGTTCGATGAAGTCAGGGTTGTAGTAGCTACCCTGCCCTGGGAGGATACTCCAGTAGTCGAATCCGGTCGGTTCGCTCTTCAGGTGCCATTTGCCAATGAGGGCTGTCTAATACCCGGCCTCCTGCAGGAACTTCGGGAAGGTAACCTGCGAGATGTCAAACCTTGCCCTGTTGTCAATGTGACCATTTGCAGGGCTGTGCTTCCCTGTGAGGAGTGCTGCCCTGCCGGGTGCGCAGATTGAGTTGCAGACGAAGCTGTTGCGGAAGATTATCCCCTCGTCTGCAATATGGTCAATGTTGGGTGTTTTGTTGATCACGCTGCCATAGGCGCTGACAGCCCGGTATGCATGATCATCGGTCATGATGTAGATGATGTTGGGTCTCAGGGGCTCCGGCCCGGAGCACGACCAGGCAAGAGTGAGCGCCAGCATAACAACAACTGTCTTGAGCTTCTTCATGTTACAGGTTTCGGTTTACACTGCGGAGCCCGGCCGATGCACGTATCAGCCTGAGACTTCAGATTGTTACTATCTTCTTTCTGATAATAATCCATGAAACAACCAGCAGATAAGCAGCACACAGCAGCAGGACACCCATGCCGGGCACCACTCCCATTGAATCGCTGACCAGGCCCATAAGGGGCGGGATAAGCGCTCCGCCGGAGATGGCCATCATCATCAGTCCCGAGATCTCATTGCTCCTTTCCGGGTACTTCTGTACCGTAAGCGAGAATACAAGCGGGAAGATATTGGCCACACCGAGTCCGATAAGGAATACAAGTGTCCACGCAGCAGCCTTTGATGCAGGGATAACCATTATAAGAAATATTGTGATGATTGACAGTATGGCGCTGTAAAGCAGTCCCCTGGTGGAGGAGAGTTTTGTCAGTATGAGAGCCCCGGCGAAGGTGCCCAGCATACGGCCGAAGAAATAGATGCTGCGGCCTGACTGTGCGGTGACCTCCTCAAACCCGAACCTTGTGGTCAGGAATTTGCCGGAGAAGTAGTTGAAGCCTACATCGATGCCCACAACCAGGAAGATGGAGAGAACCATCATCAGGATGTATGAGTTTCCCAGCAGGCTGAAGGCAGATGCCATTGATGCCTTGTTCCCGGTGGAGGCGGTCTCTTCTATTTTTACCATGCTCAGCCAAAGCACGCTCAGGAAGGAGATAACGCCGTAAACAAGGAACAGAATCTTCCAGTCATTGAACATGCTGGCAAAGAGTGCGGCGAGGGGTGCCGCCAGCATTGAGCCGATGGCCTTTATAAACTGTGAGAAGCTGAGGAAGCTCGAAACTCTGCGTCCGGGCACTACATCAACCAGCAGGGGATTGGCCGAGACCTGCACAATCGTGTTACCGATGCCGAGCAGCGCGAAACCTACAATGACAGTAATAAAATTATAGAACAGCAGCGGTACGAATAGTCCTATTCCCGTGATGATCATGCCGGCATTGAGCATCCTCTTTTTGCCCACCCGGGCCTGCATGATACCCACAGGTACTGAGAGGATAAAGAACCAGATGAAGGCGGCGAACGGAATAAGGCCAAGGATGAAGTCGCTCAGTCCCAGGTCTTCTGCCACGCGGTCTTTGCCTATTCCCACGAGGTCAACAAAGCTCATCACGAAGAAGGAGAGGAGCACCGGCACCACCAGTCTCATCTCGATTTTTTTCTCATTCATATAGTCAGGGTTGTTCAGTCTTACATAAGAGGCAGGGCGGGTTGCACTGCCTTCCAGAAATCATCATCGAGGAGGTACGCGCTCCCAAGCAGGGCTGCATCCTCCTTCAGTTCGGAGATGGCTATTCGCGTGTCGCATCCCTCCCTCTTCAGGGCCTCTTCCACAGACAGACCGAAGAGATTGTATGCATGAGAGATGTTTCCTCCCATTACCAGTATCTCAGCCCCGAACCGTTTCAGCCAGGGGGCCAGGAAGCTCCCCAGGCCGCTGCCGAACTCGGTGAAGATCTCCTGCACCTCGGGGGCTCTGCCGGCCATCATGGCCACCTCTCTTACTCCGGCGGCATCATGACCGGTCACTTCGCGGTAACGCGACGTAAACCAGCGTGTTGAAAAATAGTCGTCTGCTATGCCGTTCCCGAACGGCAGGTGGTAGACACACCCCATCTTCGGCACCCTGTCACCTTCAACAACGGGTATCCGGTTTTCAAGGAATGCCGAACCGAATCCCGTACCCAGGGTGATGGCCATCATTCTGGCGTAACCGGCGGCCTTTCCTGCCCATGCCTCACCAACGGCAAAGGAACTGGCGTCATTCATGAACCTCACACGGCAGTCGCACGGCAGGCCCAGCCGGGTGCTGATGGCCTTTCCCACATTGACACCGTACAGCTTCTCGTACTTTGGTACACCCCTTATTAGGCAGATGCCCTTCACATAGTCAAAAGGCCCTGGCATGGCGAATCCCACCCCGCGCAGGTTGAAGATCTGAATCCCTCTGAGCACCTGTTTCAGGGTGTCACTCCAGACCGTAAGTATCTCATCGGCTTCAGCTTTGTTGTCAACCGGGCTTTCGGCCCGTGATCCGCTGATGATGCGGTGGGCAGTCATATCAACTGCTACGGCTGTTATGTGGCTTCCGCCAATGTCAACGCCGATGGCGATGTTCTGAAGTGCAGAATTCATGTTGGTTCTCCTTCGGTTCAGGTTTTGAAGCAATGAAAATATCTATTTTTTCCCAATTAGCACAGAATGTGTCAGGGATA
This sequence comes from Bacteroidales bacterium UBA4070, assembly GCA_002383485.1. Classification (GTDB taxonomy): domain Bacteria; phylum Bacteroidota; class Bacteroidia; order Bacteroidales; family VadinHA17; genus SR-FBR-E99. The sequence continues at coordinate 98,055 of DFYY01000029.1, forward strand.
ATATTCTGAAAAAATAGGATCGGTCGAAAAAATGTTATAAATTCGTGTTATTAACACCAGTTTCCAAAGCATTCAAAATCTAATCACATCGTATTATGTTAAAAGCCACAAAGGAAGATGCGCTTCTGTACCACAGTCGCGGCCGCAAAGGAAAAGTGGAAGTAATACCCACGAAACCATACGGCACACAGTTTGATCTCAGCCTGGCATATACCCCCGGCGTTGCACATCCGTGCCTTGAGATTGAAAAGAACCCTGATGATGCCTATCTCTACACCGCAAAGGGCAACCTTGTAGCAGTCATCTCGAACGGCACCGCCGTACTGGGACTGGGTGACATAGGAGCTCTGGCAGGAAAGCCTGTAATGGAGGGGAAGGGACTCCTCTTCAAGGTTTTTGCCGATGTGGATGTTTTTGACATAGAGATCGACGAGAAGGACCCTGACAAACTGGTGGAGATCTGCGCTAAGCTTGCACCCACTTTCGGGGGGATAAACCTCGAGGACATCAAGGCACCGGAGTGCTTCGAAGTGGAGACGAAACTGAAGGCGATGCTCGATATTCCGGTATTTCACGATGACCAGCACGGTACTGCGATTATCTCTGCTGCCGGATTGCTCAACGCCGTGGAGATCAGCGGCAAAAATCCGGCCGATATAAAGGTTGTAGTCTGCGGCGCCGGCGCTGCAGCCAACTCATGCACACGCCTTTATGTTGCCCTCGGGATTAAAAAGGAAAACGTCGTGATGGTTGACAGCAAGGGAGTCATAAACAACAGGAGAACCGATCTGAACAAATACAAGAAGGAGTGGATCACTGACCGTGAAATAAGCACACTGGCTGAGGCAGTGAAAGATGCGGATATGTTTCTGGGACTGTCGGTAGCCAATATGCTCACCAAAGAGATGCTCGGCACAATGGCTCCCAATCCGATCGTGTTTGCAATGGCCAATCCCAACCCGGAGATCAGCTATGAGGATGCCTTCGCTACACGTGACGATCTTATCTTCGCTACCGGAAGGTCAGATTACCCGAACCAGATCAACAATGTGCTCGGATTTCCCTTCATCTTCAGGGGAGCACTTGACGTAAGAGCCAGGACAATCAACGAGGAGATGAAACTTGCTGCCACCAAGGCGCTGGCTGGTTTGGCTAAGGAAAAAGTACCTGACTCGGTACTGAAGGCTTACGAGCTGGAAAGCCTTGAATTTGGAAGGGATTATATCATACCCAAGCCGCTCGATCCCCGCCTTATCTCCAGGGTAGCACCGGCAGTAGCCCGGGCCGCAATTGAGACAGGGGTGGCGCGTCTTAAAATTGAGGACTGGGATGACTATGCCGAATCGCTCGACAAACGGACATCAGAGCATATCAACAGGATAGCAGACATCTGCTGCCTCTAGCAACAAAACACTGAAAGGGCCGGTAACCATCGTTATCCGGCCCTTTCTCTTACCCTACTTTAATCCAACCAACTGTGCCAAACTCTGAAAAACACAGCTTTATCTTTGAAACTTTATGCCAAACTTCATTTCGTACAGAGTCAAAATGAGTGAAGAGAGCTGTTCTACGGAATAGCTGCTTCTGTTAAGTGTAGCGTCAAACAGATAATCAATGCACTGTGGTTTCTTGTCAAGAAAGTCAATAATCAGCTTGTTACGCTTTTCATCTGTTTGCAGAGTATATTCCTCAGCCTTGGCAATGAGCATCCCTTTCTTTTTCATCACATTCTGCACTCTCCAGTAAATCGGCGCAACCAGACGGATATGAAGTGCATTCGCCATTTCCTGGGTGATTGATACTCCTCCCCGGCCAATTATTACCGAGTAGCCTTCCCGTGCTATCGACAGCACAACCTCCCTGATAGCTTTCTTCACAGAGCTGTCAGTGACAAAAGTCCCTGAGAAGGCCATGATCATCTGTGAGATGTCAGTCATTCCCAGTCCCTGGTAATAGGTCTCAATCCTTTGAGTGTCAGTCTTCAGTTCATGTGCAGCATGGTAGATGATATCCTTGTCAACCCACTTCCACTTGTTGGTGTTGTACCTCAGGTTCATCTGTGCCACAAGCTCGGCAGCCACTTCCCTGCCGTCACAACCGGTAAGGCGGGAGATTGTGATTACCGGGCCTGTCTGGTCAACGGGCCTGCCCAGCATTTCAGCCCTGTAACGGGTGTCGAAATAATCAAATATCTTCTTCACGGCTAAGGCTTTAGGTTTGACAATGAACAATCTGCGCCTCAGGAGGGCGATAACTGATAAATCTTACAAAATATAATCAATTTTTATCACAGGGACAACTGTCCGGGCAAAAAAAACAACCGCCGGATCGCTGCAGATCCGGCGGTTGATATTTAACGGGCTCTTACTTAGAAGTCGCGGTGTTCCGTGCGTCGGATTATCTCATTCTGAAGATCCTCACCCAGGTCATTGAAATAGTCGCTGTATCCAGCCACACGGACTATCAGGTCACGGTACATCTCCGGATTTTTCTGGGCATTCCGGAGAGTGTCGGCGCTGACGACATTAAACTGGATATGGTGACCATCAAGACTGAAGTAGCTTCTTATCAGGGCAGTGAGCTTCTGATAGCTGTTCTCATCCTCAAAGAATTCAGGTGAGAATTTCTGGTTGAGAAGTGTGCCTCCGGTACGGAGATGGTCAATTTTGGAAGCTGACTTGATAACGGCAGTCGGACCCTGGCGATCCACCCCCTGTGACGGTGAAATACCTTCTGAGAGTGGCACATAAGCCTTGCGGCCGTCAGGAGTAGCTCCGGTGACATTGCCGAAGTAGACATGCGAGGTTGTCGGGAGCATGTTGATGCGGTGAATTCCACCCCTTGGAGTAGGCCTGCCGTTCACTGCATCATGGAAAAATTCAAATACCGCAACGGCCTGATTATCTGCATAATCATCATCATTCCCGTATTTTGGGGTGTTGTAAATCATGTCATACTGCATCTGCTCAGCCCCTTCGAAATTGTTTCTGAGGGCGGTAAGCATCTCGCTCCAGGTAAATCTTTTGCGGTCGTAAATATTGAATTTTACCGATGTAAGGATATCGGTTATGCTTCCGAGTCCCACTCCCTGGATATATGTGGTGTTGTACCTTGCTCCGCCTGCATTGTAGTCCTTGCCGCGTGCGATACAGTCTTCCAGCAGCAGGGACAGGAAGGGCACCGGAAGGTGGATTGCAAAGGTCTTCTCGATGACATTGTTTCCTCTCACCTTCACGTCAGCGAAGTAGTTTATCTGATCCCTGTAAGCCAGCATGAATTCCTCAAAGGTCCTGAACTCCGAGGGATCTCCCGTCTTCGGGCCAATCTGCATCCCCGTGCGTGGATCAAATCCGTTGTTGAGCGTCACCTCCAGTATCTTGACTAGATTGAAGTAGCCGGTGAGCCAGTAGCACTCTGTACCAAACGCCCCGGTCTCAACGCAGCCGGAGGCTCCTCCGTTGCGGGCATCAACGATGCTCTTACCCTGTCGTAACAACTCCTGTATTATGGCTTCCGTATTGAAAACCGAAGGCTGACCAAACCCGGTCCTGACAATGTCAAGGGTCTTGTGGATAAATGTGTCCGGATTCTTGCGGCTCACCTGTACCATCGAACTTGGCTGAAGAATGCGCATCTCCTTGATTACATCCAGCAGGGTATAGGTCATCGGGTTTACGGCATCGGTGCCGTCTGGCTTCACCCCGCCGAGGTTGATGAGGCAGAAGTCGGTGTATGTATTGCTCTCCTGTGCAGTCACACCCATCTTGGGAGGAGAGGGGTGGTTGTTGAACTTGACCCAGAAGCATCCGAGGAGTTCATACGCCTCGTCGGCCGTGAGTGTTCCCTCATCAAGTCCCTTTTTGTATACAGGCCAGAGGTGCTGGTCGAGACGCCCGGGGTTGAATGAATCCCATGGATTAAGTTCGGTGACCACGCCAAGGTGTATGAACCAGTAATGCTGCAGCATCTCGTGAAATGTCTCCGGTGCATGAGCTGGTACGCGACGGCAGACAGCCGCCATCCTGGTCAGTTCATCTTTCCTGGCCGGATCCTTCTCTTCAGCAGCCATAGCATCCAGTTTTTCGGCATGTCTTCCGGCATACATAATGATGGCATCACAGGCAATTGCCATAGCCCTGAGCTCTTCATTGCGCTCATACGCCTGCGGGTCATTGCGGAAATCAAGTGCAACAACAGCAGAGGCGATCTCTTTCTTCAGATCCAGGAAGCCAGTATGGAACATCTTGTATCCCAGCACGGTGTGCCCGGGAGCCCTCTGCTCCTGGAACTCGGTGAAGATGCCGGCCTTATAGGCCGCAAGCCACTCGGGGGTCATCCGCTCCATGATACGGTCACGGTTACTGCGGCCTTTCCAGAATGGAATGATCTCTTCTGTATATATCTTTTTAACCTCTTCACTGACCCTGAAGAATACCTTTTCGCGGCTGTCAAGAATTTCAAGGTCCTGAATTGAATGAAGGCTGATCTCGGGGTATGTGGGCGTTGCCTTTGGAGCAGGTCCTCTTTCACCAACGATCAGTTCACCGTCATTGATGCATATAGCCTTGTTACTGAGCAGGTATTCAAATGCGCGTGCTCTCAGCATCGGGGCCGACAGCCCCTGTGCATCCCGGCTGGCATAGAAGCGGGTAATTAGCTGTGCCCGTTCAGCAGTAATGGTTTCTGTTGCGTTCAGGCTCTGTTCCCTGAGCCTTATAACTCTCTCTGTCATTTTCATATATAGTTACCTCCTGGTGGTTTTCCTGTTTTAATTACGGCGATCAACCGCCTTTTTTTACGTGGATGCCTAGCGGCTTTAAAATTTCAATGTATTCGTCCAGAGTACCGTTCGTCACCTGGCTGACTGATGCCATCCTGTCCTCTATGGAGAAACGGCGGTATTTCGAGCTGCCCGTCTTATGATAGGGCAGCAGGTTTATCTCTTTGATTTGACCGTTGTTTCGGCTTTCAATAAACTCCCGCAGATTCTCCATGTATGATGCATCAGCCGACACTCCCGGAATGACCGGGATACGTATCATCACATCCTTTCCTTCTGCAAGCAGCATATCAAGATTTGAGATGATAAGCTCATTGCTCACCCCGGTGAATTTTCTGTGAATCTCAGGATCCGTATGCTTGATATCATACATGAAAAGGTCTGTTACCGGCATGACCGACTGCAGCAATTCGCGCCGGGCGTATCCTGAAGTGTCTACGGTTGTATGAAATCCGGATTGTCTGAGCAGGCTGAGGGTTTCCAGAAGAAATACCGGTTGCATCAGCGGCTCGCCGCCTGAGAAGGTGACTCCTCCTCCCGAGTGCTCCATGAAGACCCTGTCAGCCTCCGCCTTTGCAAGAATCTCTTCCGGTGCGTACTCATGACCTACCTGCTCCATGGTGCGAAACTCCTTCTCTCCCACCCTGTCAATCCTTTCTACCATCCTGATACCTGACTCCTTCCCTTCGGGATTATGGCACCACCAGCAATCAAGCGAGCACCCCTTCATGAAAACTGTAATCCTGATACCGGGACCGTCATGAATTGCATATCTTTTTATACTGAATATCAAGCCTTTCATAATGATAAAGAGATAATTGTTGAATCAGATGAACGAAATGCAGGGGCATCAGACACCCCCGGTGAAAGGCTATAGGGCATAGAACATAAGGCAATGATACAACCTTCTGCCAAGGCGATTCATCATAAACCTGTGTTCCAGACTGTTCATCTCTGTAATTTGCAACACAAAGATATTACAAAAAACCGAAGAGACCAAATATTGCCTGTCAGGACTGCCCGTAAAAAATAATTTCAAAATTTATTAGCTTGATTATCTGTATATTACTGTCACAATAGTCCGATTAACAAAAGTTTAACAGAATTTTAATGCAACAGATCCGGGGGTTGCCGGTCTTTATATTGGAAAGAAGATGGAAAAGGACAGTTCCGCTTTTTTTACAGGACAGTTTAAGTGTTAAACAAAAACGGGTTAGTCATGAAAAGAATTTTTCTTGGTGTGCTGCTTTTCACAGCAGTCTCGGCACTCTCGTTCGGCAGGGTAATTATCAGGGGAGAATCCCACACTCCTTTCGGTACCTTCACGATCGAGGCCTCCGACAAGCCGGTAACGGTTGCCGGAGAGGAGCTCAAATGCTATCTCATCAGTTATAAGAACTCACCTTTACAGGTAAAGGTATTGATTGACAAGGAGAAGAAGTGCAAGAATTATGTGGTTGTCTCAGATGATCTGTCAGTAATGTACACTTGCAACGGCATGTACTTTGGCGTCAACAAGCTGGGTAAAAAGTATGCTGAAGCAGGCCTTGGGACTTCGGAAGAGAAGCTTGACAGGCTTGACTACTTTCACCAGAAGGTTATCAGGCAGGGGGATGCAGCAGAATTTGATGCCATTAGTTTGATTGCATCCTATTTCCCGGAGCTCATCAAGTAGCTTCCGGAAGAAAGATCTTTTTTCCTTCCTTAATCAGGCCGTCCGGCCTGTCTACGATCAGGTTTAGGTTGAAACGAAGATACCCCCAGCGGGTATCTTCTTCTTTTTCAGTAACTTTCATCGGCCGGAAATGATGCACAACTGCCCGGTGGCCATAGCTGCGCGATCTTCCTATATTATTGATATTTATCACCTCTGTTAAGCCGGAGCGGACTATCTTTGATATCTGAATACCTGACCCGTGATTACCCGGGGAAGGACACTCCAACAGGCTATGAAACAGAAGATTAAGTTCAGTTTATTGTACCGTGATATGTGGCAATCATCAGGCAAGTACCAGCCCAGGGCTGACCAGCTCACTGCAGTAGCGCCGCATATAGTTGAGATGGGCTGTTTTGACAGGATTGAAACCAACGGCGGAGCCTTCGAGCAGGTCCAGCTGCTTTACGGAGAGAATCCCAACACAGCTGTGAGGGAATGGGTAAAGCCTTTCAACAGCGCGGGCATACAGACTCATATGCTTGAGAGAGCGCTGAACGGCATCAGGATGTACCCGGTGCCGGCTGACGTCCGCCAGCTGATGTACAAGGTCAAGAAAGCACAGGGTGTAGACATAGCCCGTTCATTCTGCGGACTGAATGATCACCGCAACCTGGAGCTCTCGGTGAAATATGCCAGGGAGGCCGGCATGATATCACAGGCAGCACTCTCCATAACTCATTCGCCCGTTCATACGGTCGATTATTTCATGGAAGTGGTTGACCGTGTCGTTAAATACGGCACTGACGAGATCTGCCTCAAGGACATGGCAGGTGTCGGGAGGCCGGCATCACTGGGAGAGCTGGTCAGAAAGATCAAGAAGAAATACCCCGGCATGGTGGTGCAGTATCACGGCCATAGCGGACCGGGGATGTCAGTAGCCTCGATGCTTGAGGTAGCCCGTGCAGGTGCTGATTATATAGATGTGGCTATGGAGCCCCTCAGCTGGGGAATGGTGCATCCTGACGTCATCGCTGTTCAGGCAATAATGAAGGATGCCGGATTCGAAGTTCCGGAGATAAACATGGATGCTTACATGAAGGTGAGGTCACTGACCCAGGAGTTCATTGACGACTTCCTTGGTTACTTCATTGACCCGCGCAACAGGCATATGACCTCACTTCTCATCGGCTCGGGACTTCCGGGCGGAATGATGGGGAGCATGATGGCTGACCTGAAAGGTGTTCACCAGGGCATCAATGCTGCCCTGAAAGCCAAAAACAAACCGGAGATGACTGAGGACGAGCTGGTGGTCTGGCTCTTCCGGGAGGTGGAACACATATGGCCGATGATGGGTTATCCACCGCTGGTGACGCCATTCAGCCAGTACGTAAAGAACGTGGCTCTTATGAACATTGTCTCACTGGTCAACGGCAAGGATCGCTTTGCGATGATCGATCCGAACACATGGGATATGCTGCTCGGGCGGGCAGGAAAGCTGCCGGGGCCGCTGGCACCTGAGCTGATTGAGCTTGCCAGGCGTGAAGGAAAGGAGTTTTACGAAGGTAATCCTCAGGACAACTACCCCGATGCTCTCGACACCTACAGAAAAGAGATGCAGGAGAATGGCTGGCAGCCGGGAGAGGATAAGGAGGAGCTGTTTGAGCTGGCGATGCACGACAGGCAATACCGGGACTATAAATCCGGCGTTGCCAAAACCAGGTTCATGAAGGAGATTGAGGAGAAGCAGGCCGAGATGTCCAAAGGAACACAGGTAAAAGTCTCACCCCGAAAGCTTCTGCCGGCCCCCGAAGCCGGGATCGCATTCCTCTATTCGGGAGCAACCGCAACATACTGGCCCGATGAGGAACTCCTGAATGTGGGTGAAAATGTAAAAAAAGGAGAAATCCTGATGTATCTTATGATCGGAAAAACCATCAGGGAGGTAGTATCGGACCGCGACGGCACAGTAAAGCGAATCCTGGTGAAGAGCGGAGACAAGATAAGAAAAGGCGATCCGCTGATTGAATTCAGTTAATCCGGCATCACATTTATGCCGTAAAACAACCATATTGCACGCTGCACGGTTGTATATTAAGGCATTAATACATATTTTTAGCCATCCAAACCCAAACATCGACCGTTATGAAAAAACTTTTCATCATGCTTTTAATCATCTCAACGGGAGCAGTCTCCTGCAAGAAGGAGACCTGCGAGAACCCGTTTTACTGCGATTGGGACACACCCTTTGAGGTGCCGCCCTTTGATCAGATCAAATTTGAACATTTCAAACCGGCCTTCCTGAAAGGCATGGAGGAGGAAATGGCAGAGGTCAATGCCATCATCAACAATACTGAAGAGCCCACCTTCGACAATACGATAAGGGCGATGCAGTTTACCGGCGAATTGTTGACAAAGGTTCAGCGCGCATGGGGGCCTCTCTCCGGTGCAAACACCAATGACTCCATCCAGGCCCTTTCAAGAGAGATGTCGCCTCTATTTTCAAAACACAGGGATGATATCTCACTGAATGAGAAACTGTTTGAGAGAGTCAAATCAGTTTATGAGAATCGTGATAAGTTCAATCTCACTCCTGAGGAAAGCAAGCTGCTTGAAGACCAGTACCTGGGATTTATCCGGAACGGTATCGGCCTCTCACCGGAGGACAAGGATAAGCTGCGCAAGCTCAACAGTGAACTCTCCCTCCTGGGTGTAAAATTCGGTGAAAACCTGCTGGCTGAGACAAATGGCTTCACACTTGTTATTGATAACGAAGCTGATCTTTCAGGTCTCCCGGAAGGTATCAGGGCACAGGCTGCCGAGGCCGCAAAGGCAAAGGGAATGGAAGGAAAATGGCTTTTCACCCTTCAGGCTCCGAGTTATTTTCCGTTCATGACCTATGCTGACAACAGGGCTCTCAGGGAGAAGATGTTCCGGGGCTACATGATGCGTGGCAACAACGGCAATGAACGTGACAATAACAAGATACTTGCTGATATTATCAGGCTGCGTGTTGAAAAAGCCAGGCTTCTCGGTTACGAGAGTCATGCGGACTATGTGCTTGAGCGCAACATGGCAAAGGAACCCGAGACAGTGCTTAATTTCCTTGCACAGATATGGGAAGCCGCCCTGCCGGTGGCAAAGGCAGAGGCTGCAGCACAACAGGAACTGATTGACAGGGAAGGGGGCAATTTCAAGCTCGAGCCGTGGGACTGGTTCTATTACACCGAAAAGATCCGCAAGGAGAAGTATGATCTCAGTGACGAAGAGACAAAGCCCTATTTTTCAGCCAAAAACGTCACTGAAGGCATGTTCTATGTTGCCAATAAACTCTATGGACTGGAGTTCAGTGAGCGTAATGATATTCCGCTGTATCATCCTGACGTAAAAACGTTTGAGGTAAAGCGTGACAACAAGCATGTCGGCATCCTCATGATTGACTACCACCCGAGGGCTTCCAAGAGGGGCGGTGCATGGTGCAGCGGCATCAGGCCGCAGAGGCTTGACGAGGACGGCACATTCGTAACGCCGCTTGTCAGCATGGTTACCAACTTCACTCCTCCTTCGGGTGACACGCCGTCACTGCTCACCCCTGACGAAGCAAGCACCCTCTTCCATGAGTTTGGCCATGCCCTGCACAACCTGCTTTCAAACACTGAATATACCAGTGGCGTATCACGAGATTTTGTGGAGCTTCCCTCCCAGATTATGGAGCACTGGGTATTCGAACCAGAGGTTCTCAAGGTATACGCAAAGCATTACCAGACCGGCGAGGTCATTCCTGACGCACTCATAGAAAAGATAGAGAAGGCAGGCAAGTTCAACCAGGGCTTCACCACCGTGGAGTACCTGGCAGCCTCCTCACTTGACATGGAATATCATTCACTGACCGAGCCGGTTGAGATCAACATCGGTGAGTTTGAGAAGCAAGCCATGGAGAAATACGGCCTCATCAGCGAGATCATCCCACGCTACAGGTCCACTTACTTCAATCATATCATCGGCGGCTATTCAGCAGGTTACTACAGCTATATCTGGTGTGAGCAGCTCGATGCCGATGCTTTCAAGGCTTTCAGGGAGACAGGTGACATCTTCAACAGGGAGGTTGCCGCGCGTTTCGAGAATGAGATCCTCTCACGCAAGGGATCAAGGGACGAGCTGGAGATGTGGATAGCCTTCAGGGGTCGTGAACCGGGTATTGAAGCCCTTCTGGAAAACAGGGGCTTTATCAGCCAGTAGAAAATGTTTGCCGGGATGGATGTGCAACGCAAAGCCCTCCTTTCCCTGCTGATTCTTATCCTGGGATCAGGCATTGCCTCAGGCGTCACCTCAAGAGTGGAAAAGGGCGTGCTTGATCTCAGGCATATCGAGCAGGGAGATGAGTTTTCCGTAAAGATGAATGGGGAATGGGAGTTCTATTATGGTACATTCATCTATGGCATCCCCGGACGGATAATTGACACCCTCACCCCTGACTGTTATGGCAAAGTACCCGGATACTGGAGTGATTACACTGTTGACGGTCAGCGCATGCCGCGATTCGGGTATGGCACCTACAGGGCTCTGATACTTCTCCCTTCCGGGTACCGTGACCGGATGGGATTTGACATGCCGGTCTTCGATACATCATATGAGATAACCATCAACGGAGTAACCCTTGCGAGAAACGGCACACCGTCACGCAGCAGAGCAGAATCCATTCCTGCATACGATCCTCTCTTCTTCAGCTATGTACCGGCAAAAGATACCCTGGAACTCCTTATCAGGGTCTCCAATTGGGAGCACCGCCGCGGCGGATTCTGGATGCCACTCAAAACCGGTACTTTTCATACAATACAATCTGACTTTGCCGACAAGTGGTTCATCTCCATAGCAGTGACAGGGATGCTCTTTGCCTCTTTTCTCTTTTTCCTGATATTTTACCTGCTTGACAGGAGAGACACAAAGTTGCTTTTGTTCTCAATACTGGTCCTCTGCCTGGCACTGCGCCCGTTTCTGTCTGCCCCGTATCTGGTGACTATAGTCGATGTCAGAAACTGGCACCTGATCATCAGAGGCGAGTACCTTATACTCTGCTTCATGATCACCTCCGGTGCATGGCTGTCATATATGATCTACCCTGCCCGATGGTTCAGAATACTCTCTTCAGCCCTGAACATAGCTTGTCTCGCAATTGTCACGGCAGTGATACTTCTTCCTGTCCATCTGTTCTCCTATTCGGTGTGGATTGTTCAGTCGGCAGCACTGATCCTGCTGATATACACAGTCATGATGAGCATTCGTGGCATTGCACGTGGCAACAGGACAGACATACTCTACCTGGTTGCCTTCCTTGCAATCACCGTGGGTGTTGTATCTGACATATTGTTCTCCAACGCGCTGGAGGAGAACCAGCAGCATTACATTCTTTCATTCTTCATGCTGGTATTTGTCTTCATCCAGGCTACCCTGCTGATACGTGACTGGGTTGGGCGCGGGAAAGAGCGTGAGAAACTGGCTGTACAGCTGGAGGAGCTCAACCGTGACCTTGAGAACAGGGTCACAAGACGAACCGCAGAGTTGCATGAGAGAACGGAAGAACTTAACGCCCGGAATGAGCAGATCGCCCGGCAGAACAGGAAACTGTCAGAAACCATAAGCCTCAAGAACAAGATATTCTCAGTCATCGCCCATGACCTGAGAAGCCCGGTGGTCAATATCCTCTATACAATGCATATGTTAAAGGAGGAGGAATTCCGCGACAGGACAGAATCGATGGCTGACTCGTGCATACAGTATTCGCAACAGCTGATCAGCCTGCTTGAGAACATGCTGGTATGGGGAAGAGGACAGGAAGAGATGATCCGTTATTCACCGGCGGAGAATGACCTGGCAGACATCATACTGACCAATATCAGCATTCTTAAGGACGGCGCTGACAGGAAGAAGATAACACTGCACTTCTCCCAGATAGGAAGGTCCAAAGGCTGGTTCGACAGGGACCTGGCTGACATTATCATCAGGAATCTGCTGTCAAATGCAATTAAGTACACCGACCACGGTGGAAAGGTCAACATCCTGGTAAAGTCACAGGAAGAGCAAGGCGACCCGCTGACGGTTAAGATATGCGACAACGGCGTAGGCATCAGCCCTGAACGTCAGAAGAGGCTTTTCACCGGAGATGAAATAGAATCAACACCCGGCACCGATTCGGAAAAGGGAACGGGTATTGGCCTGAAACTCGTGCATGAGCTGGTGACACTCAGCAACGGAACATTAACGGTAGAGAGTGCTCCCGGCAGCGGCAGCTGCTTCACGGTTATATTTCCAGGGTTTGGCCAGGGGAAAAAGGGCAGAGACTTTCTGATTTAACCTTCAAAAAGCCGCGAAAGGCCCTTCAGATCATTCAGCCTGATCTCCCGTCGGTCAACTTTTATCAGTCCATCATGTTCCATCTCGCTTATTACCCTGGCAAGTGATGGACGCGTGACTCCGAAATAATCAGCCATCTCCTGCTGGGTGCGGTCAATGACCACCCTTCCAGATGCCGCACCCGGAAGGGATGCGAGATAGTGGGCAAACTTCCCCTTGATAGTATGGAAGGAGTGAAACCTGAGTCGATCCGAAAGAAACTGTGCCTTGGTGCAGATAAAAGCCAGGTAATTTGAAAGAATCCGGCTGTCTCCTGACATCAGCATCAGGTAATCCCTCTTATCTATTATCAGAAGCTCCGAATCAACATTAGCCGTCACATTGACAGGGTACCTGGCACCGGCGCCGAAAAGAAGTGCCGCAGCCAGGCCTTGCGGAGGATTCATATCCTCAATCTTCATCGTACGCCCTGACAAATCTGTCATCTCACCCCTGAAACTACCCGACAGGACTACCATAAGAGATGATATCTCCTCTCCTGCCTGTGCGGCAATGGCACCGGCATGAAAAAACCGGACTCTGAAATTCACTGCCTTCAGCAGGTCTTCCAATTCCTGGTCGCTAAGCCCTTTGAACAGGGGTGAATTGATGAGTACCGGAAATCGCATCCCTTTTTTTGCTTGAAATTAGAAAAAAATCCTAAATTGTAACATATATTACAGACTGCCGCCTTAAAGGAGGGTACCTTTGCTCCAGAAAACAAGGAGAGAAGAATGCTGAGAGACATTATAAAGATAGACGAGGAGAGGTGTAACGGATGTGGTCTTTGTGTTCCTAACTGTCACGAGGGAGCTCTCCAGGTCATTGACGGAAAGGTAAGGCTGGTTTCGGAGCTGATATGTGACGGACTGGGTGCCTGCATCGGGTACTGCCCCGAGGGAGCTATTACCATAGAGAAGCGTGAGGCAGAACCTTATGATGAGATAGCTGTCATAGGCGATATGGTGAAGAAGGGCGCCAATACAGTCATTGCCCATCTGAGACATCTGAAGGATCATCATGAGTACGGATATCTTGAAGAGGGCACTGCCTGGCTGGAGGTTCACAGTAACGAGCTCTCATTCAGCGTTGATAAGGTCCTCGCAGCTATCATCGGCCCCAAAGTGAAGGAAGCTGGCGCTGCTGTGGTAACGGCTGCTGCAGGCATCAGTGTTGCACCTGTGGCAAACCATGGACATAGTGCCCACCCAGGAAATAATGGGCATGGTGCGCATGACAGTATTCACCTTCATCAGGGTGGCAGTTGCCCGGGCAGCGCAGAACGAATCATGGCGCCGGAACCCGACTTTACAGCAGGAACAGCCGTGGCCGAGGGACCGTCACAGCTGACCCACTGGCCTGTTCAGTTGCACCTGGTAAATCCCGACTCACCTGTTTACAGGGGTGCAGACCTGCTGCTGGCAGCTGACTGTGTGGCCTTCTCACTCGGCTCATTCCACAGCCGTTTCCTGAAAGGGAAAGCGCTGGCCATTGCCTGTCCTAAACTCGATCACGGTACTGAGACCTACATTGAAAAACTGGCTGTCATGATTGAAACGGCAAAAGTAAATACTGTAACCGTGATGATGATGGAGGTACCATGCTGCGGGGGACTGATGCAGATGGTGCTCACAGCTGTTGCCAGGGTGACCAGGAAGGTGCCCGTGAAGGCTTTGATTGTCAGTATAGACGGGAAAATACTTCAGGAAAATTGGATATAACACAAGCATAATTACATATTACAAACCAAAAAAAATACAGAGATGAGCATGTTTTGTTACCAGTGCCAGGAAACGGCAAAAGGAACCGGATGCGTCGTAAAGGGCGTATGCGGCAAGACTGACGATGTTGCGCAGATGCAGGATCTGCTGGTGTGGGTGGCCAGGGGGATTTCAATCCTTGGAACCATTGCACGCCGGAATCACTATTCAAATGCAAAGGTTGACCGCTACGTGCAGGAGGCTCTATTCACCACCATCACCAACGCCAACTTCGACAATGAAAAGATTATTGAGAAGGTCCGTGAAGGCATTGCCCTCAGGGACAGGTTTGCCGGTGAGATGAAGGCAAAGGGTATTGCCATCCCGGCAGACCTTCATGAGAGTGTCACCTGGAAGCCCTCAGATGACGCGGAGATGGTTTCAAAAGCCGCCACCGTGGGGGTTCTCACAACCACCGACGAGGATATCCGTTCGCTCCGCGAACTGACAATCTACGGAGTCAAGGGTATAGCTGCCTATGCAGAGCATGCAGGAAACCTGGGATACAACAGTGACACTGTCGACGCCTTCATTCAGAAGGCTATGGCTGCCACAACCAATGATTCACTCAGTGCCGATGAGCTTGTGGCCCTTGTTCTTGAGACCGGCAAGCACGGAGTTGAGGTGATGGCACTGCTTGACAAGGCCAACACCACATCCTATGGCAATCCGGAGATCACCGAGGTGAACATCGGGGTACAGAACAACCCTGCCATCCTCATCAGCGGACACGACATGAAGGACATGGAGGAGCTTCTACGCCAGACCGAAGGTACAGGTGTAGACGTTTACACACACAGTGAGATGCTTCCCGCAAATTACTACCCCGCATTCAAGAAGTACAGCCACTTCGTCGGAAACTATGGTAACTCATGGTGGAAACAGACCACCGAGTTCGAGTCGTTCAACGGCCCGGTTCTTTTCACCACCAACTGCATCGTCCCGCTTCGCGACAGCTACCGTGACCGCGTCTACACTACCGGTTCGTCAGGCTATCCCGGCTGCCCGCATATTCCGGACAGGGAGCCCGGCAAGGAGAAGGACTTTTCTGTTATCATCGGGCATGCAAAGAGGTGCAAACCTCCGGTAGGTATAGAGGAAGGTTCCATCGTGGGAGGTTTTGCCCACAACCAGGTTATTAAACTCGCCGACAAGATTGTAGAAGCAGTAAAGAGCGGTGCAATCCGCAAGTTCTTTGTGATGGGCGGATGTGACGGACGCATGAAGAGCCGCGAATACTACACCGAGTTTGCACAGAAGCTGCCGAAGGACACTGTTATCCTCACGGCAGGCTGCGCCAAGTACCGCTACAACAAGCTCAAGCTTGGTGACATCAACGGCATTCCGCGTGTTCTCGACGCCGGTCAGTGCAATGATTCATATTCGCTGGCAGTAATCGCCCTGACCCTCAAGGAGGTGTTTGGAAAGAATGACATCAATGAGCTGCCAATCGCATACAACATTGCATGGTATGAGCAGAAGGCTGTCATCGTCCTCCTGGCACTGCTCTACCTGGGGATCAAAAATATCCATCTTGGTCCCACACTGCCCGGATTCCTTTCACCCAATGTCGTTAAGGTACTGGTGGAGAAATTCGGTATCGCAGGTATCACCACTCCCGATGAGGATATGAAAATCCTGCTCAATTAGAAGAAACCCATTCCATATGAAATCGCTCCCGGCACGGGGGCGATTTTTTTTGCCCGGTCAGACAGTAAGAAGTGATATTCTGCACGTTTCCCTTGCTATTGTACATTAAATACCTAAATTTATATTATTGATTTAAACAGGGGTCACTCTTTAATTTTTACACCTGATTATCATGAACAGCTCCACATTGACACCAGATGCCGGGGTCATTATCGGTTTGGATATAGGGTCCGTTTCCCTGAATACCGTGGTAATAGATGAGAGTTTTACCATTCTGGAAGACTGGTATGATTACGTCCATGGCAGGCCATTCAATGTGTTATATGACCGGCTGACGAAGGTTCTGCAGAATCACCCCTGCTCATCCATCCGTGGACTGGCGGTAACCGGTGCCGGGGGAAGGCTTGCCACAGGACTTACAGGCGGATTGTATGTGAATGAGATAATAGCCCAGGCAACATCAGCCTCAAGGTTATTTCCCGATGCCCATACCGCTTGACATGCTTGGCCTGTCTGCCGCTGACATCTATGACAATTACAGGAACATGTACTGGCCCAACGGGCAGAAAATCATTTCTGCAGCCCGTCATGTCGCCCGCACCGAAGGGCTCTGGGCAGAAAATACACCTCCTCCAAGGAGTGCTTCCCGATGATATGCACCACCGGCAGCTTCCTGAAGAAACTGATGGAACCGGGCGCTGACCCCTCCAGAATGAGCTTCTTCATGCCGGACCACAACGGACCCTGCCGTTTCGGGCAGTATAACCAGTTCCAGAGGATTCTATTTGACAGGCTGGGGTTCAGGGATGCAGAGCTGGTCACACCATCAAACGACACAGCCTATGCAGACCTTGCCGGCGACAGGAGTGCCCGGTTCAGGATCAACGCATGGAATGGATTCGTGGCATTTGATTATATACGAAAGCTTTACCGTGAGATCCGTCCGTACGAGCTCAGCCCCGGAGAGACAGACAGGGTATACATGGCAGCTCTTGACAGAGCTGAAGAATCCATTGAAAAAAATAGCAGGGGACTCAGGCAAATACTGGTTGAGACAGCCTCGGAGTTCATGGCTGTGAAGACCGGCAGAAGCCACAGGAAACCCGTCATTGCAATACTGGGTGAAATCTTCATGCGTGACAATGCCAGATGCAACGGTAATATTGCAAACCGGTTGGAAGCGCTTGGTTCCGAGGTACTTATCGGCCCCTTCTCCGAATGGATCACCTATTCCACACACCGCTACACGCGTGACAGCAGGTGGAAACATGATATGAGGGGCATGATAAAATCAAAGATACAGGGTATAGGCCAGGAGGTTATAGTAGATTATCTCCTCAGGGGAATCAAAAGGTACAGTGACACCTCAAAGGATATCAGCCTGCATGAGATACTCAGGCTGAGCAACCGGTATGTGAGCGAGTTCTATGACGGTGATCCTCCCATAGCACTTGGCTCCTCGGCAGCTCTGGCTAAACGGGGCGTATCCGGTATAGCCGCCATACTCCCGTTCACATGCATGCCGGGAACGCTTGTAGCATCCGTCAGTGACTCATTCAGGAAGGATCATGAGAATATCCCTTTCCTGAACATCCCCTACGACGGACAGGATACTGTCTCACTGGAGACCAGGCTGCAGGCCTTTTTCTTCCAGGTCAGGGAGTATGCTGAGGCTCACCAACCAATGTCATCTCATCAATGAGATAACCTGCGCCGGCAAACTTGTCAATAATAAAGAGAGCATACCGGATATCAAGGCTTATATTCCTGCTCTGCGCCGGGTTGTACATAATGTCCGAGGCAACACCCTCCCATGCACGGTCGAAGTTAACCCCTATCAGGTGACCCGAGCCGTTCAGCACCGGACTGCCTGAGTTGCCTCCCGTGGTGTGATTGTTCGCGATAAAGCAAACCGGCACATCACCGTTCAGGGCATATCTCCCGAAATCCTTCTTCTCATAGAGCTCCCTCAGCCTGTCAGGAACATCATAGTCATAAATCTCAGGATTGTCCTTCTCCATCACACCTGTAAGGGTTGTCTGATGCTTGTGATACACGGCATCGCGTGAGTCATAACCCATCACCTTGCCATAGGCCAGCCTCAGGGTGGAGTTGGCATCGGGATAGAAGACCCTGTCACTCCCCTTCTCCATCTGGGCCGCCATGTAAAGCTTGTTAAGCTCCGCCAGCCTTCTGTCTGCCTCGATCATCCCGCCCCTGATCCTGGACTCAATAAGACCGGCAGCCGAAAGAGCCATCCTGTAGAACGGATCCTTTTCTACCTTTTTCGGATCGAAGTTCTTTATCAGATCCTTTACCTTCGCTTCATCGGTGAAAAGGGATTTGGCGAAGAGCTTTTCTGCCGCAGCCGCGAAATTGCCCTTGCTGCTTGCGGCCAGTTCACGGTATGCATCAGCCTGCCATCCCGGTTCTATATTCTCTCCGTAGAGTTCCATGACAGCCACGAAGAGCTGCCTGGAAACATTTATGTCGATGTTGCGGAAGTAGTTGTCAGCATACCCCTGCAGCCTCTGAAGCTCCTTGTCCAGGTCAGGTTCCAGGGCCGGATCCTTTTTCTGCGCCATTTCCACAGCCCTTCTGAAGGCGGCGGCCAGGCTTGCCGGTTCAACCCCGGCGGAGCCGAACACCTCATTCGTATATACATTGACAAGGTAGTTGTGTGTATAATCCTTATAGATCTGCGCATACTCATCCAGTATAGTGCCGTATTTACGGGTGCGCTCCGGGTCAGCTTTCACCCATGCAGTGAACTCCTTCTCGAAAGCCTCCTTGCGGGTCACTCCGTTCATGTTTTCAAGGCTCTGGATCTCCCCTATCCATTTTTTCCAGCCGTTGGCCAGCCCGAAGGACTTGCCTGAGTACTTGAGCCTGACCAGCGGATCCTTTGCCATCTCCTGCTCCATGATTGATATCTTCTTTCCCCGGATCTCAACCTGTTTCGGGTATATGACATCCTTAAGCATTCTGATATGATATGAAGGTGCATACTCCTGTGTCCTGCCAGGGTAGCCGAAGACCATTGTAAAGTCACCCTCCTTCACTCCGGCCAGGGAGACCGGGAAATGGTATGCCGGCTTATAGGGCACGTTCCCGGCCGAATAGGCAGCCGGTTTATTCTCCCTGTCAGCATAGACCCTGAAAAGAGAGAAGTCGCCTGTATGCCTGGGCCATACCCAGTTGTCGGTATCACCTCCGAACTTACCGATGGCTGACGGGGGTGCACCCACCAACCTCACATCACTGAAGACCTCGTTGACAATCAGAAAGTACTGGTTGCCAAGGAAGAAAGGCCTGACAGCTGCCAGGTAGTGGGTACCCTTTATGGCTTCAGAAGTAATGGCTGTAATATTGGCGTTTATAACTGACTCGCGCTTGTCACGGTCCATGTCATCAGTGACTCCCTTCAGCACCTTCTCTGTTACATCCTCCATATATTTCAGGATGGTAACGGAAAGGCCGTTATTTGGCAGTTCCTCCTCACCAGAGGCGGCCCAGAATCCGTCAGAGAGGTAATCATGCTCCATGGTGGAGTGGTTCTGGATATAGCCGTAACCGCAATGATGGTTGGTGATTATAAGCCCTTTATCCGAGATGAACTCACCTGTGCAGCCGCCTCCGAAGAGTACCACGGCATCCTTCATCGAGGCTTTGTTGATGCTGTAGATATCTTCAGCTGTCAGCTTGAAGCCATTCTCCTGCATCAGTTTAATATTATACTTCTCTATCAGTACGGGAATCCACATTCCCTCATCGGCTTTCGCCCCCGGCGCCACCAGTGCCAGCAGTACAAGGGCGATAATGATTTGTCTTTTCATATTATTGTGATTTGATTTCCTGTAAAACGAAGCAGTGCCGCGTAGAGCTCGCTTACCGGCAAGCCCACGACGTTATAGTATGATCCCTCGATCACCGTTATGCCCCTGAGACCGATCCACTCCTGAATGCCATAGGCTCCGGCCTTGTCGAGGGGACAGTAGTTCCTGACGTAATATTCGATCTCGTCATCTCGGAGATCCCTGAAGGTCACGCCTGTAGTAACGGAAAACACCTCCTTCTTCCGGCTGTCCCTGAGGCAAATGCCTGTAATTACCTCATGCCTGCATCCCGAGAGCTTCCTCAGGAAAAGGCTTGCCTCATCATCATCCTTCGGCTTGCCGAGGTTCATCCCGCGGCACCATACTATGGTATCCGCTGTTATGAGAACCTGCCTGGCAGCAAGAGGCTCACTCCACGAATCAGCCTTGCCAGCGGCAAGAAACTCAGCAATCTGTTTTCCCTGCAGCTGCTGCGGCCACACCTCATCAAATCCTGTCACCGCCACTCTGAACCTGAATCCGGCCTCCTCCATCAGCTGCCGGCGCCGGGGAGAAGCAGAGGCAAGTATCAGATCATAATCAAGCAGGCTGTCAGAAATCATTCTAAGTTAAATTTCCAGAGGTGATGATTGCACCTGCCACAAGTGAGTATAATATCCCGAAGAGCATGACCAGTTTCATGATCCTGCTCGCAAAATGGAGATGCTTTTTATCTTTAGCTGTGATAACCTTGCAGATGACGATTGCCAGTGGCAGCGCCAGGAGCAATGAAATATAAATAAGTGTGATATTGTCATTCACATACCTGTTCCAGACAAAATAAAGCAGAAAAATTGTCGCCAGAGCAAGCAGCACAACCACAACACGGCAGACAGACAACCCCATGATTACGGGAAGTGTCTTTCTTCCTGTCTCCCGGTCCCCCTCACAGTCCTCCATGTCCTTGATTATCTCACGGGTGAGGGTTGTCATAAATGCGAACAGGGCGAAGCCGCCGACCCACCAGAAGAGTACAGCCACACCCGGAAAGTCAAGTGCCGTCTGGGAATAATAACGATAAATGGGACCGGCATCATAAACAACAACCATCATGGGCACAAGGGCTACCAGCAGTGCCACGATGATATTTCCGACCAGAAGCTGCCTCTTGTAGGTAGTGCTGTAGAACCACAGCAATCCTGAAATAAGGACAAAGAAAACGCCAAGCCATACGAACCCGATCCGTGCGGATACATAGGTTCCTCCTATTACTCCAAGGACGTTGAAGATATTGTGATACATCATGGCCATCCGCCTTGTTATGGTATTGCCCACGATAATTGTGCCCCTGTTTATCATATCGGCACGGATGTCGAAATAGTCATTTATCACATATCCGGCCGCAGTTATGAGACAGGTTGAGATGACAAGTATGACGAAGTCGATCCATCCCAGCCTGAAGGTCATGAAAGCGCTGACCAGCGGGTCTTCTGCCATGATTACGGGCATGGCGCCCAGGAGCGGCCTGATGATGGCATACCTCATCAGCATCATGGTCAGTGCCACCACCATCAGGTTTGGCAGCCTGACAAGGGTCATAAGGTCACTTAACTTCTCACCACGAAAATGCTTCATGATCCATCCAGTTTTTGTGAAGGCGGAGAGCCTGTTCAATCACATCGCGTACACATCCTTCTCCCCCCCTTTTGTCGGAAATATACACTGCTATCTGTTTTATCTCACTGTCGGCATCTGCCGGGCAAGCCGGTAATCCGACCATTTTCATCACCTCGAAATCAGGTATGTCGTCACCCATGTAAAGAACACTCTTCAGATCGAGGTTCCATTTGGCAACAAGTTCTTGCATGCTCTCCTTCTTGGTCCTCGAATTGAGGTAGATATCAGTCACGCCAAGGGTTTTGAGTCGTTTGATGTACTCCTTTGAGCTGGCGCCGGAGATCACCCCCACGCGGTAACCCTTCTTCACTGCAAGCTGGATGGCATAGCCGTCCCTCAGGTTGATTGTCCGGAGCGGAACGCCCCACATGGAAAGGCTTATAGTCTGTGTTGACAGGACACCGTCAATGTCAAAGACGAATGCTTTTACACCCCGTAGCTCTTCCTTGAAGTTGGTCATCCTTTATCTTTACTGTAGTGGCCTGCGATCATTCTGCTGACAAGCCTGTATAGTTTCTGGTATTGAGGCGAGAAAGATAATAAATCGATATGACTTTTTACCGTTCCCTTATCCTGCCGGACAGCAGGTCCTGTCTGGGATGCTTCAGGTCCTGTGCGCAGTGCCTTCCTGGCTGTTTCTTCAATAAGCGGGCGCAGCAGCCCCGGATCAATGCCTGCCCTGGCAGCGATGGCCTCGCCGGTTGTCATCATGAAGTTGGAGAAGTTATTGGTGAAGACGGCCGCCACATGCAGTTGTCTCCTGGCCTCCGAGTCACACTCCCATGCTCCTGCGCCAATGCCTTCGCCCAACTCCCTGAGTATCCCCAGGGTGGAGGTGTCTGTCGCCTCTATGAAGAATGGCACTTTCCGGAGATCGGGCGGAAATCCTTTGGTAAAGGTCTGCAGCGGGTAAAACACCCCTGCGCCGGATGTCCGGCCCAGGTCATCAAGTGACACGCTGCCGGCAGTATGCACAACAACGGTTTCTCTGCCGGCAGTTACCCCGGCAGCGACACTGTCAACGGCAGTATCTGTTACAGAGATTACCAGGATATCGCAGTTTCCGGGCACCGTCAGGTCACGGCGCCATTCAGCCCCGCACCGTTCAGCAAGCAGCCTGGCGCTCTCTCCTCCGCGTGAGGCTACCGATACTATCCGATGACCTGCTCCAGCCAGTCCGCAAACAAGCGATTCCGCCACGTTGCCGGCTCCGATGAAGGATATGTTGTAGGTCGCCACTGGTACAGAGTCATGGTGTTTTTATTGAGACCCTATTTGCCAAATTCGTATTCGGCAACAGCCGTCACATTTATCTGGTAGATCCTCATGCCATAATAATACGGGGAGTTGCTGCTGTTCATCAGGTAATTGCACTCATAGTAATAAGGACCCGAGATAAGTATCTCTTCCCCCTGTTCGAACTTGGAGAGCTGACTCATCCATTCTGAAGGATTACAGAAGTAGTATACTGCATAAGGATCCCCCAGCACTGAGAAACGGGCTGTTTTGTTGTCCACATCATACGATATGTTGACGTGTATTAACCTCAGTGTGTCCAGCGCATCGCCGTCACACCCGCACTTGGGCTGCTTCTTGCAGCCCCACGACAGCACAGCCACTGTTGCTATTACAATGATCATGGCTATGGTGGACGGTATCCGTAATCTTTTCATGGTATCAACTGATTAGACTCGCAAAATAACGCTTATTTTCCGTCTCTGCAAAAAAGAAAGCCGGGTGATTTCTCAACCGGCTCATCTTCTGTATATTCAGGTCTCATGCCTGGGCCGTAGGCCCTCCGAACGTGAACGGAATGACCGGTCCTGATCCCTTGACCTCGCGGATAGGACCGTGAACAGCCTCATACTTGGCGATATTGTCACTGAGGGCAGCAACCAGCCGCTTGGCATGCTCGGGCGTAAGGATGATCCTCGACTTGACCTTTGACTTGGGTACGCCCGGCATTATCCTTATGAAATCAATCACAAACTCGGCAGGCGAATGTGTTATGACCGCCAGGTTAGAGTAGATCCCTTCGGCTACCTCTTCGCTGAGTTCGATATTGAACTGTCCCTGATTCTTGTTCTCTGACATGATTCTGATTTTAATCCTGCTCTACATCGCTGGTACTCTGTCCGGCGTGTACAAGTGATTCATAATCGTCAAGTGAGCCGACGATGATGTTATTGTACTCCCTGAGACCGGTACCGGCCGGTATAAGATGCCCGACGATGACGTTCTCCTTCAGCCCTTCAAGGAAGTCGATCTTCCCGAGTATGGCAGCCTCATTCAGAACCTTTGTTGTCTCCTGGAATGAAGCCGCCGAGAAGAAGCTGTTCGTCTGGAGGGCAGCACGGGTGATACCCTGCAGCACCTGCTGTGATGTTGCCGGAACAGCATCCCTGGCCTCAATCAGCTTGAGGTCACGGCGCTTGAGCAATGAATTTTCATCCCTGAGCTTACGGGCGGTGATGACCATACCCGGCTTCAGCGTCTGGCTGTCTCCGGATTCAAGGATAATCTTCTTGCCGTAAACCCAGTCATTCTCATCCATGAACTCCAGCTTGTCAACCACCTGACGCTCGAGGAACTTGGTGTCACCCGGGTCAATGATCTCAACCTTGCGCATCATCTGCCTGACTATGATCTCGAAGTGCTTGTCATTGATCTTCACACCCTGAAGACGGTATACCTCCTGGATCTCGTTGACAATGTACTCCTGAACCTTTGTCGGGCCCTTGATAGCGAGGATGTCCGACGGGGTAATGGCACCGTCAGAGAGCGGCGTACCGGCCCTGACATAGTCATTCTCCTGCACAAGGATCTGCTTCGACAGAGGAACAAGGTACTTCTTCATCTCACCGGACTTGGAAGTGATTGTAATCTCCCTGTTACCCCTCTTGATCTTGCCATAGGTCACCTCGCCGTCAATCTCGGTCACAATGGCCGGGTTGGACGGGTTACGTGCCTCGAAGAGCTCTGTCACACGAGGCAGACCGCCGGTGATGTCACCTGACTTGCCTACTGCCCTCGGTATCTTGACGATTGTATCACCTGCTTCGACCTGTTTGTTGAGGTCAGTAACCAGGTGGGCCCCCACCGGCAGGTTGTATGATTTGATCTCGATTCCCTCGGGAGACATGATCTTGATTGTCGGGTTCTTGGTCTTGTCCCTGCTCTCAATGATCACCTTCTCCTTGAAACCGGTCTGTTCGTCAGACTCCTCACGGAAGGTAACACCATCTATAAGGTAGTCAAATGCGACCTTACCGGCCACTTCGGAGATGATAACAGCGTTGAAGGGATCCCATTCGCAGATGAGATCACCCTTCTTAACCTCCTGGTCGGCCTTGATGTAAAGCCTGCTGCCATAAGGTATAGTATGTGTTGTCAGGGCAATGCCTGTAGTCTTGTCAATAATCCTGAGCTCACCGAGACGACCGATGACGACGTCAACCTTACCCTTTTCCGGATCCTTCTTGACGACAGTCCTCACCTCCTCGATGACGGCTATGCCGCCGTACCTTGCAACAAGGCTCGATTCGGTGGTGATGTTCGATGCGGTACCCCCGACGTGGAACGTACGGAGAGTAAGCTGCGTACCAGGTTCACCGATACTCTGTGCAGCGATCACACCGGTAGCCTCACCCTTCTGGACCATGCGGCCCGTGGCAAGGTTACGTCCGTAACACTTCGCACAGACACCCTTCTTCGATTCACAGGTAAGAACTGAACGGATCTCCACCTGCTCAATGGGTGACTCGTCAATACGGCTTGCCACTGCTTCCGTAATCTCTTCGCCGGATGAGACAATGAGCTCGCCGGTAAGGGGATTATAGATGTCATGAACAGTTGTACGGCCAAGGATCCTCTCGTAGAGTGACTCCACTATCTCCTCGTTGTTCTTGATGGCTGTAGCCACCAGCCCGCGCAGTGTACCGCAGTCCTCCTCGGTGATGATCACATCCTGTGACACGTCAACGAGACGGCGGGTAAGATAACCTGCGTCTGCTGTCTTGAGGGCAGTATCGGCAAGACCCTTACGGGCACCGTGTGTTGAGATGAAGTACTCAAGGACGGAAAGGCCCTCCTTGAAGTTCGAAAGAATCGGGTTCTCGATGATCTCTGACCCGGATGCCCCTGACTTCTGAGGCTTGGCCATAAGACCCCTCATGCCTGAGAGCTGACGGATCTGCTCCTTCGAGCCCCTTGCACCTGAGTCAAGCATCATGTAGACTGAGTTGAAGCCCTGCTTGTCTGTTGAGAGCTGCTTCATCAGGGTCTGCGTGAGACGCGCGTTGACATGGGTCCAGATATCAATGATCTGGTTATATCTCTCGTTGTTGGTGATGAAGCCCATGCTGTAGTTGGAGAGCACTTCGTCAACCTGCTCGTAGCCTTCCTGAACGAACATCTCCTTTTCCTGGGGAATGATGACATCGTCAAGGTTGAATGAGAGGCCGCCGGTGAAAGCCATACGGAACCCAAGATCCTTGATGGCATCAAGGAAGTCAGCCGTCTTGGCTGTACCAGCCTTCTTAAGCACGGTACCGATGATATCCCTGAGAGACTTCTTGGTCAGAAGCTCATTGATGTAACCAACTTCCTCCGGAACGAACTCATTGAATATCACTCGTCCTACCGTCGTCTCAATCATGTGGTTGACCTTCTGTCCGTCAACCATGTCATCAACCTTTACCTTTATAATGGCATGAAGGTCAATCTTGCCTTCGTTATAGGCGATGCGTACCTCCTCATGTGAGTAGAATGTGGTTCCTTCGCCCTTGACCTTGATATCATCAGTGCTCTTGCGTGCCTTGGTGATGTAGTAGAGGCCGAGGACCATGTCCTGTGAAGGGACGGTGATAGGCGCTCCGTTGGCAGGGTTAAGGATATTGTGCGATGCGAGCATGAGCATCTGTGCCTCCAGTACCGCGGCGTTGCCGAGCGGCAGGTGCACTGCCATCTGGTCACCGTCGAAGTCGGCGTTGAATGCCGTACAGACGAGCGGGTGAAGCTGGATGGCCTTGCCCTCTATCAGTTTCGGCTGGAAGGCCTGTATACCAAGCCTGTGAAGTGTCGGGGCACGGTTCAGCATCACGGGATGACCCTTGAGTACATTCTCGAGGATATCCCAGACGACCGGATCCTTGCGGTCAACGATCTTCTTGGCGCTTTTGACAGTCTTGACAATACCGCGCTCAATGAGCTTGCGGATCACGAATGGCTTGTAGAGCTCGGCTGCCATATCCTTCGGGATACCTGTCTCATGAAGCTTCAGTTCCGGACCAACGACGATAACCGAACGGGCTGAGTAGTCAACCCTCTTACCGAGAAGGTTCTGACGGAACCGTCCCTGCTTGCCCTTGAGGCTGTCAGAGAGCGATTTGAGGGGTCTGTTGGCATCGGTCTTGACCGCGTTCGCCTTGCGCGAGTTGTCAAAGAGTGAGTCAACGGCTTCCTGGAGCATCCTCTTTTCATTGCGGAGGATCACCTCGGGGGCCTTGATCTCTATCAGTCTCTTGAGACGGTTGTTGCGTATGATTACCCTGCGGTACAGATCATTCAGGTCGCTGGTGGCAAAACGGCCGCCGTCGAGCGGTACGAGGGGCCTCAGTTCAGGCGGGATGACCGGGACGATCTTCACGATCATCCATTCGGGCCTGTTGATGTTCTTTGACTCCCTGAAGGCTTCAACAACCTGCAGCCTCTTGAGTGCTTCGCTCTTGCGCTGCTGTGATGTCTCCGTGTTGGCACGGTGGCGAAGCGAATATGAAAGCTCATCAAGATCAAGCTTGGCAAGAAGCTTATAGAGAGCCTCGGCTCCCATCTCGGCTACGAACTTGTCAGGATGATCATCATCAAGATACTGGTTCTCCTTTGGAAGAGTCTCAACTATCTCCATATACTCCTCTTCGGAGAGGAAATCGAGGTATTTGACACCGTCAACAGCTTTCACGCCCGGGTTGATGACAACATACCTCTCATAGTAGATGATGCTGTCTAGCTTCTTTGTCGGAAGACCCAGCAGGTAACCTATCTTGTTCGGCAGTGACCTGAAGTACCATATATGGGCTACTGGAACCACCAGCGAGATGTGTCCCATTCGTTCGCGCCTGACCTTCTTCTCAGTCACCTCAACGCCGCAGCGGTCGCAGACGATACCCTTGTAGCGTATCCTCTTGTACTTTCCGCAATGGCACTCATAGTCCTTTACCGGTCCGAAGATCCTCTCACAGAAGAGGCCGTCACGTTCAGGCTTGTAGGTACGGTAGTTGATTGTCTCAGGCTTCAGGACCTCGCCGCTCGACTTGTCGAGTATCTCTTCCGGCGATGCCAGCCCTATCGAGATCTTCGTATAGCTGGTCTTCTGTTTGTTATCCTTTCTGAATGACATATTATGTTTTCCTTTTTTTTCTTAGTGTATGCTCGGCTTAATTACTCAAGGTTGATGCTCAGTCCCAGGCCGCGGAGTTCGTGCAGCAGCACGTTCAGTGACTCCGGTATGCCGGGAAGCGGCATCGGTTCGCCCTTGACTATAGCTTCGTAAGCCTTGGCCCTTCCTATCACATCGTCAGACTTGATAGTAAGGATCTCCTGCAGGATGTGTGCGGCGCCGAATGCCTCGAGGGCCCACACTTCCATTTCTCCGAATCTCTGGCCTCCGAACTGGGCTTTACCTCCGAGAGGCTGCTGGGTGATGAGCGAGTAGGGCCCTATTGAGCGGGCATGCATCTTGTCATCAACCATGTGCCCCAGTTTGAGCATATATATCATACCCACGGTAGCCGGCTGGTCAAAACGCTCGCCGGTGCCACCGTCGTAAAGGTAGGTGGTACCGTTGCGGGGTATACCTGCCTTGACTGTCAGATCATTTATCTCCTCCTGCTTTGCGCCGTCGAAGATAGGAGTTGCAAATTGCAGACCCAGCTCCTTTCCGGCCCAGCCAAGAACAGTCTCGTAGATCTGTCCGAGGTTCATTCGGGAAGGTACACCGAGCGGGTTAAGGACGATATCCACCGGAGTTCCGTCAGCCAGGAAGGGCATATCCTCAGCACGAACAATCTTGGCTACGATACCCTTGTTTCCGTGGCGGCCGGCCATCTTGTCACCCACCCTCACCTTGCGTTTCTTCGCAATATATACCTTTGCAAGCCTGACAATTCCTGCAGGCAGCTCATCACCGATAGTGATGTTGTACCGCTTGCGCTTGTAGACACCGTCAATCTCCTTGTACTTGATTACGTAGTTGTGAAGGAGTTGCTTGATGCTGTCGTTCTTCTTCTTGTCAGTAGTCCACTTGTTGGGGTTTATATTCAGGTAGTCAATCTCCTGGAGCTGCTTCAGCGTGAACTTGGCTCCCTTGGGGATAATGTCCACGTTGAGATAATCCTTCACTCCCTGGGAGGTCTTGCCGTTGACAAGTATGAAAAGCTTGTCCACCAGTCTGGCTTTCAGTTCATCAGCCGCCCTGTTGAAGTCGGCGTCAATCTTGTCCAGGAGAGGTTTCTCGGCAGTCTTCGCCTTGCGGTCCTTGATGGCCCTGGTGAAAAGTTTTTTGTCAATGACCACGCCTTCGAGTGACGGACCGGCTTTAAGTGAAGCATCCTTCACGTCACCGGCCTTGTCGCCGAAGATGGCCCTGAGGAGTTTCTCCTCGGGTGAGGGATCAGATTCGCCTTTCGGTGTGATCTTGCCGATGAGTATGTCACCCGGCCTGATCTGAGCGCCTATGCGAATGAGCCCGTTTTCGTCCAGGTTCTTTGTTGCTTCCTCGCTGACGTTGGGGATGTCTGAGGTGAGTTCCTCCATCCCGCGCTTGGTGTCGCGCACCTCGAGGAGGTACTCGTCAATATGCACGGAGGTGAAGACGTCTTCCTGCACAACCCTTTCGCTCAGCACGATGGCATCCTCAAAATTGTAACCCTTCCAAGGCATGAATGCCACCTTCAGGTTACGGCCCAGGGCCAGTTCACCGTTCTTGGTACCATACCCTTCGGTAAGCACCTGTCCCTTGACAACCTTCTCCCCCTTCCTTACGATGGGAATGAGGTTGATTGTGGTGTTCTGGTTGGTCTTATGATACTTGGGAAGCTGATAGCGCTTGATATCGTCGTCGAAGCTGACGAATTTCTCCTCGTCATTGCGGATATAGCGGATGACGATCTCGTTGGCGTCAACATATTCCACCACGCCGTCGCCCTCGGCAACGATGAGTATGCGGGAGTCCTTTATAACCTGTGCTTCGAGTCCTGTTCCCACGATGGGGGCCTCGGGCTTCACAAGCGGGACAGCCTGGCGCATCATGTTTGATCCCATGAGGGCGCGGTTGGCGTCGTCATGCTCCAGGAACGGAATGAGAGATGCGGCTATTGATGCAATCTGGTTCGGCGCCACGTCCATCATCTGCACCTTGGCTATCTCCTCAAACGGATAGTCAGCTCCGAGTCTTGACTTGGCCCTGGGGTTGACGAAAGTGCCGTCATCCTTCACCGGTGCGTTGGCCTGTGCCACGGTGAGGTACTCCTCATCCTCCGCGGTAAGCCATTTGACGTCAGCGTTGTTCAGGTTTACCTTTCCGTCTTTAACATTACGGTAAGGTGTCTCAATGAAACCAAGCTCGTTGATACGGGCATAGACGCAGAGCGAAGAGATAAGTCCGATGTTGGGCCCTTCAGGTGTCTCGATCGGGCATAGGCGGCCGTAGTGCGTGTAGTGCACGTCGCGAACCTCGAAACCTGCGCGTTCACGCGAGAGACCACCGGGACCGAGGGCTGAGAGACGCCGCTTGTGGGTCATCTCTGCCAGCGGGTTGGTCTGATCCATGAACTGAGACAGCTGGTTGGTGCCGAAGAAGGAGTTGATGACAGAAGAGAGGGTCTTCGAGTTGATCAGGTCAACCGGCGTAAAGACCTCATTGTCACGCACGTTCATTCTTTCGCGGATGGTACGGGCCATGCGGGCCAGACCGACGCTGAACTGAGCTGAGAGTTGTTCGCCAACGGTACGTACCCTCCTGTTGCTCAGGTGGTCAATATCATCCACATCCGTCTTCGAGTTGATAAGCTCAATGAGATAACGGATTATGGCAATGATATCTTCCCTGGTGAGAATCTTGGTGGTTATGTCTATATTGAGGTTAAGCTTGCGGTTGATACGGAATCGTCCGACATCACCCAGGTCATACCTCTTGTCCGAGAAGAAGAGCTTATCGATAATATCGCGTGCGGTAGCCTCATCCGGCGGCTCTGCGTTGCGGAGCTGGCGGTAGATATAGAGCACCGCTTCCTTCTCTGAGTTGCAGGGATCTTTCTGCAGCGTGTTGTATATGATGGCGAAGTCGGATAGGCTCATGTCATCACGGTGAAGAAGGATGGACTTGGCCCCTGAATCGACTATCAGGTCAACATGTTCGTTCTCAATGACGGTCTCCCTGTCAAGGACCACTTCGTTACGTTCAATGGAGACCACCTCACCGGTGTCCTCATCCACGAAGTCCTCAACCCAGGTGCGCAGCACCCTGGCTGCCAGCTTGCGTCCGACAAGCTTCTTGATACTGACTTTGGATACCTTGTGTTCCTCGGCGAGGTTGAAGATCTCGAGTATGTCCTTGTCACCCTCGAAGCCGATGGCTCTCAGGAGGGTTGTTACTGGGAGTTTCTTTTTACGGTCGATGTAGGCGTACATCACGTTGTTGATGTCGGTAGCGAACTCGATCCATGATCCCTTGAAGGGGATGATTCTTGCGGAATAAAGTTTGGTACCGTTGGCGTGTATGCTCTGGCCGAAGAATACGCCCGGTGATCTGTGGAGCTGTGATACCACAACTCTCTCTGCACCGTTGATGACGAACGTACCGCGTTCAGTCATGTAGGGTATTACGCCCAGGTAAACATCCTGGATGACCGTATCAAAATCCTCGTGCTCGGGATCGGTGCAGTATAGTTTTAGTTTGGCCTTCAGCGGAACGCTGAAAGTAAGGCCGCGTTCAATACACTCGTCTATGGTATAGCGTGGCGGGTCAATGGAATAATCCAGGAATTCGAGCACGAAGTTGTTCCTGGTATCTGTAATGGGGAAGTTCTCCATGAAGACCTGGTAAAGGCCCTCTTTCCTCCTGTTCTCGGGTGTTGTGCCGAGCTGGAAAAACTCGGAAAAAGACTTTAACTGAATCTCAAGAAAATCAGGATATTCAAGCTGATCCTTCTTGGATGCGAAACTTACTCGTTCGTTACTGTTTGAGGACATTGATGGTCGGATTAAGTGAACTTATGAAAAATGGAAAAAAGGCTTAGCTCCGCCTGGTGGCGGAACTAAACCTGTAAACCCGGTAATCAGGTATAACTTATTTAAGTTCAACTTCAGCTCCTGATTCTTCCAATGTTTTCTTAATGTTCTCTGCCTCTTCCTTTGATACACCCTCTTTCACTGGGCCGGGAGCGGCGTCAACAACAGCTTTTGCTTCTTTCAGTCCAAGGCCGGTAAGATCTTTCACCAGCTTGACAATCTGAAGTTTCTGGCCGCCTGCATTCTTGAGGATGACATCAAACGAAGTCTTCTCGGCTGCTGCCGGAGCTGCGTCTGCAGCTGCGGGAGCTGCTACTGCAACTGCTGCTGCTGCGGGTTCAATGCCGTACTCTTCTTTCAGTATTTTTGCAAGCTCGTTAACCTCTTTAACGGTTAAGTTCACCAACTCTTCTGCAAATTTCTTAAGATCTGCCATTTTTATAGGAATTTTTAAATTTGATTAACTAATTGATTCTTCTTTTTTTGACAGTGTTTCCAGAACACCGTGGATTGTTGAACCGCCTGACTGCAACGCGGAGATGACATTCTTCGCGGGCGACTGGAGGAGCATGATGATATCGCCGATAAGTTCTTCTCTCGACTTGAGTGCCACGAGGGTATCAAGGAGGTTTTCACCTACGTAAACTGATTCTTCAATGTAAGCTCCTTTAATCAGGGGTTTCGGATGCGATCTACGGAACTCCTTGATCATT
This sequence comes from Bacteroidales bacterium UBA4070, assembly GCA_002383485.1. GTDB lineage: Bacteria > Bacteroidota > Bacteroidia > Bacteroidales > VadinHA17 > SR-FBR-E99. Next base: position 130,781 of record DFYY01000029.1, read on the forward strand.
TTTGCAGGAGTGTTTCCGTTATTCGAGAACATTACGGCAGTTGAGCCTTTCAGTACGGGGAACAATTCTCCGCACTCGAGACCCACTTGCTCCAGGGCTCTCTTAAGGAGGGTGTTTTTAACAACAACCAATTTTATCTGGTTCTCAAAACACTTCCTTCTGAGGTCACTGGTGTCAGCAGCATTGAGCTGTGCAGTGTCAGTCAGGTAAAAGTGGCTGTACTCCCTGAGGGTTTCAGCCAGACTGTTGATGATATCGGATTTTTCTTCTCTTCTCATAATCTCTCTGAGTTAATGCTTTCAGTTAAACATCAAGGCTCTTTGGATCAACCTTCAGGCCCTGGCTCATTGTGCTTGACAGGAATATACTTCTGATGTATGTTCCCTTAGCCGATGAGGGCTTGAGTTTGTTGATCGTGAAGAGGAATTCCCTTGCGTTTTCAACGATCTTATGAGGTTCGAAGGATACTTTCCCGATTGAAGCATGTACTATACCGGCTTTATCTACTTTAAAGTCAATTTTTCCCTGCTTAACCTCCTTAACAGCCTTACTGATCTCCATGGTTACCGTTCCGCTTTTGGGGTTCGGCATGAGACCACGGGGACCGAGTATTCGTCCCAGCTGACCTATCTTACCCATTACTGAGGGCATTGTAATAATGACATCCACATCTGTCCAGCCTGCCTTGATCTTTTCAACCCACTCATCGAGCCCAACGTGATCTGCGCCTGCTTCTTTTGCTTCAGCCTCCTTGTCGGGGGTCACCAGGGCAAGAACCCTGACTGCCTTGCCCGTGCCGTTGGGAAGGGAGACAACACCGCGAACCATCTGGTTCGATTTGCGCGGGTCAATCCCAAGCCTTACGTCAATATCAACGGAGGCATCAAACTTAGTAGTAGTGATATCCTTAACCAATGCTGCCGCTTCTGACAAAGTATAGAGTTTGCCTTGCTCCACTTTCGTGAGGGCAAACTTCTGATTCTTGGTAAGCTTAGCCATTTCTATTTGCTTAATTTGTTATTTACCGGGGAATGCACCTGTGACGGTGATGCCCATACTTCTGGCTGTCCCAGCCACCATCTTCATCGCGGATTCGAGGGTAAAGCAGTTTAAATCCTGCATTTTATCCTCTGCAATAGTCTTAACCTGGTTCCATGTGATTGAGGCTACCTTGGCACGGTTCGGCTCAGCCGAGCCCTTCTTTGCCTTGGAGGCTTCTATCAGTTGGACTGCAACAGGAGGGGTTTTTGTAACAAATTCAAATGTTTTGTCGTTATACACAGTAATGATTACCGGTATTACCTTTCCTGCCTTGTCCTGGGTCCTGGCATTAAACTGTTTGCAAAACTCCATGATATTCACACCTTTGGAACCCAGTGCGGGACCTACGGGTGGAGATGGATTGGCTGCTCCGCCTTTAATCTGTAATTTGATTAATCCAGCAACTTCTTTTGCCATAATTAAAAATTTGCATTGTTTATAGCGAGAGCATGACGGCCGCTTAAGGAAGCATTATAATTCACGGCTGTCAATTTCCTTAATTCCCTAACTTTCTTTCTCTACCTGCATGAAGCTGAGTTCAAGCGGGGTCTTACGCCCGAATATCTTGACCATTACTTTCAGCTTCCGCTTTTCTTCGTTGACCTCTTCAATAACTCCTGTGAAGCTGTTGAAGGGGCCGTCTATTACTTTAACCGTCTCGCCCACGACGAACGGAACGTTGAGTTCTTCTTCGCTGGCTGCCAGTTCGTCTACCTTGCCGAGGATGCGGTTTATCTCCGCCTTGCGTATCGGTGTTGGTTCGCCTGACTGTGTCCCGAGGAATCCGAGTACGTTGGGTATGTTTCGCAGGACGTGCGGAACTTCTCCAACGAGGGCTGCCTCCACGATGACATAACCCGGGAAGAAGGTGCGCTCCTTGCTCACTTTCTTTCCTGAGCGGATCTGGTAAACCTTCTCCGTCGGGATGAGCACCTGGGTGATGTAATCCTGCAGCTTCAGGCGGACGATTTCATTTTCAAGGTATTCCTTGACTTTTTTCTCCTTGCCGCCTATAGCCCTGAGCACATACCACTTCTTAACGTTTTCACTCATCTGTGACCGTTGTAAGTTTTAATACAACAAATTGTAAACGGCGCCCATGCCCTTGTCAAAAATGAAGTCCATTGCCCATATTACCAGGGCCAGGATGACGGAGGTTACGAGTACAAGGGTTGCGCTTCCCTGGAGTTCGCTCCACGAAGGCCACGTCACCTTGTGCATGAGTTCGTTGTATGATTCCTTAAAGTACGTAACTATCTTCATAATGAGACTTCGATTTTGCACGGGAGGAGAGACTCGAACTCCCGACACCTGGTTTTGGAGACCAGTGCTCTACCAACTGAGCTACACCCGTGTACATTTTGATGGTAACCGTACGCCTGCGCGCATGGTTACCACTATATATTTAATAAGGTCTTATTCGATGATATCAACCACTGCGCCAGCACCAACTGTACGGCCACCTTCGCGGATTGCGAAACGAAGACCCTTGTTGATGGCAACCGGGTAGATGAGCTCAACGGTTATGGTCACGTTGTCACCCGGCATAACCATCTCTGTTCCTTCCGGGAGCTGTATCTCACCGGTGATGTCAAGGGTACGGAGATAGAACTGCGGACGGTAGTTGTTGTGGAACGGAGTATGACGACCGCCTTCCTCTTTCTTCAGAACATAGACCTCAGCCTTGAACTTGGTATGGGGTGTTATTGAACCCGGTTTTGCAAGCACATGGCCTCTCTTGATCTCTTTCTTGTCAACCCCGCGGAGGAGAAGACCTACGTTGTCACCGGCTTCACCCTGGTCAAGAATCTTGCGGAACATCTCAACACCGGTACATACGGTCCTGCGCTTCTCTGCGCCAAGGCCGACGATCTCAAGCTCGTCACCCGTGTGAACCATACCGGTTTCGATACGGCCTGTGGCAACGGTGCCACGTCCGGTGATTGAGAATACGTCTTCAACAGGCATCAGGAAAGGCTTCTCGTTCTCACGGGGAGGAATGGGAATGTATGAATCAACTGCATCCATCAGTTCCATCACTTTATCTTCCCACTTCGGCTCATGGTTCATGGCGCCGAGGGCTGATCCGCGGATAACAGGAGCACCGTCACCATCGTACTTATAGAATGTAAGAAGATCGCGTATCTCCATCTCAACGAGGTCAATAAGCTCCTCATCGTCAACCAGGTCAACCTTGTTCAGGAAGACGACGATCTTAGGCACGTTCACCTGGCGGGCCAGAAGGATATGCTCGCGCGTCTGGGGCATCGGGCCGTCTGTGGCGGCAACAACGATGATAGCGCCGTCCATCTGGGCAGCACCGGTAACCATGTTCTTAACATAGTCAGCGTGTCCGGGACAGTCTACGTGTGCATAGTGACGGTTCGCCGTTGAATACTCAACGTGAGCAGTGTTGATCGTAATACCCCTTTCCTTTTCCTCGGGAGCATTGTCGATTGAATCAAAGTCCCTTACTTCTGAGAGACCTTTCTTAGCGAGAACCATCGTAATAGCGGCTGTCAAGGTGGTCTTGCCGTGGTCGACGTGNNTTGAACTCATGACCCCTTCCTTACCAAGGAAGTGCTCTACCCCTGAGCTACATCGGCATGAAGAGCGGGAGACGGAATTCGAATCCGCGGCCCTTAGCTTGGAAGGCTAATGCTCTACCAACTGAGCTACTCCCGCTTATATAGTTAACCGGTACCCCGCTTAGCCCCGGTTATTGCGGGCAGAGGCGAGGGCACTGAAAGAGTGGGGAGAGCAGGATTCGAACCTACGAAGTCATCAGACAACAGATTTACAGTCTGCCCCAGTTGGCCACTTTGGTATCTCCCCGTCTTTACAGAGCATGTCCGGTCAGACATACTTCCTCATGATACAATGAGCCGATGAAGGGATTCGAACCCTTGACCTGCAGATTACAAATCAGCTGCTCTGGCCAACTGAGCTACATCGGCATTTGAAAGAACGACCGATTTCTGAGAATTTACCCTCAAAAATCGGTTTGCAAATGTAGGGATTTTAATTTCAAATCTCAAAATTATCGCAAGTTTTTTTGATACGGAGGGATTACTCCCCCCGCATCTTACCCTTCTGTTTGACAATCTGTCGCTTAAGAGCTGCTATAACCAGGTCCGTCGCCTCCTCGAATGTTTTACTCTGCTTGCGGGCAAAAAGTGGTCCCCCCGGATACTCTACCTTGATTTCCGTGATCTTATTCTCCTTCTCCTCATCATTGTCTAACTTCAGGAACACCTCGGTGCTTACAATATCATCACTGTACTGGGTAAGCTTGTTTACCTTCTGGGAAACAAAGTCGAGCAACTTCTTGTCCGCGTCAAACCTGATTGAATGGATCTGAATGTTCATGGCAGCACCTCCTTAATTTAATGGTTATGCTCTTGGATGAGCCTGTTTATATATTTTTTTTAACTGTTCAAATGTGTTGTGAGTGTAAACCTGCGTGGCCGACAGACTAGCATGACCCAAAAGCTCCTTGATGGAATTAAGATCTGCCCCGCGGTTCAGCATGTGGGTTGCAAAGGTGTGCCTGAGTACATGCGGACTCTTTTTTTCTATTGTAGTAACCATGGCAAGGTATCTTGTCACCAGATTGTAAACACCCTTGTCATACATTTTGTTCCCCCGGTCAGTAACGAAGAACCAACCGCCGGTGAGCCCGATCTCCTCACGTGCGGCAACATATGCACGCAGAGACCTGACGAAGCCGGCAGAAAGAGGTATAATCCTCTGCTTTCCACGCTTTCCCGTCACCCTCACCTGCCCTCCGGAGAGATCCACATCCGTATCTTGCAGGTTGATCAGTTCCGACCTCCTCATGCCTGTAAGATACAAAATTTCCACAACAGTCCTGTCACGAAGACCTGAAAAATTATCTCCGAAATGAAATTCATCGAGGAGCTTGCCGAGCGCATCTTCGGCAACAAATACAGGGAGCTTTTTTGACTTCTTCGGGAGTTTCAATCCGGCTGCAGGATCGGCGCTGATCATCTCATGCCTCCGCATATACCTGAACAGGGCTCTCAAAGCAGAAATCTTCCTGTGTACCGTGCCGCTGGCAGCACCTCCCTCAAGCAGCGATACCATCCACCCCCTGACATCAGCGTGCGTAACAGAACAGGCATCAGCACCCGGACGCTCATTATCCAGCCATCTGAAAAACTGATTCAGATCATTATTATAGGATATGACAGTATGCCGCGAATATCTCTTCTCGGCAGTAAGGTATTGCAGGAACGATTCCTTTATTTTCATGAAAGGAACCCTTTTATTTTATTAATGAATTCAGGCGGCTGCAACGAAGAAACTACTCCTCTTCCTGCTGCATGTTCTGTACATAGATGGCCTTCTTTATCTCTTCCCTGCGACGAACCGAGGGTTTGACGAAAGCCTGACGTGCCCTGAGTTCACGGATTACACCCGTCTTCTCGAACTTCCTCTTGAATTTCTTCAGAGCCCTGTCTATGTTCTCACCTTCTTTTACCGGTACAATGATCATAATTGAACTTTATGTTAAAATCGAGGTGCAAAATTAATATCTCTGAAAATCATTTCAAAACTTTTGATGAAATAAATTCATAATCACCTCCTGAAGCACCCCCCGAGGGCCTCACATAAGGTGCAATGCACTCAGCCTGCTCCGCGGTGATGACCCCGCTGCTGACCATCGCTCCCAGGGTGACAGGCTCATTACTTACTGTCCTGTACCTGGTAATTCTCCTTGCTGCCTCATAACCCAGGTAAGGGTGACGGGCCAGGTCGCCGAAAGTGGCGCTGTCTAGACGCAGCGGCCTGACAGAGTCCAGCGTAAGGGTGAGGCGACTCTCAATCATCCTCACTACCGAGCTGTCAAGCCCGTAGACTTCATCAAGCTGTGAACTCTCAACGAATCCTCCCAGAAGACTGCGGTACCTGATGATCCGGACAGACAGCACAGGCCCTATGCCGGGAAGGGTTACAAGATCCTCTGCGGTGCAGAGGTTAAGGTCAATTTGACGCGGCGGGGCTGCTCCCTCTCCGGACCTGGCATTGTTCCCGGTCCCGGTATAGCTTCCGGATCCGTCAGCCACCTGCACTGAAGACCCGAAGCTGTACCCCTGGTTATCAATGCCAGTTCTCAGGATGGATCCACCTACGGTACGGCCGTACGCACTCTCGCCGGCAGCACCTCCTGATCCGTTATAGCTGCCGTGGCCTGTGATTCTGTTACCGGATGCAGAATATTCATCCCCGATTATTATATGAGGTATCAGTCTTGAAGCAGTTGCCGTGTCAATGCCATATACACGTGCTATATCCTCCGGCCTGCGAAACCGCGCGCCGCTGTTCCGGTAGTTAATCAGGGTTCCGGCCTGTCTCTCAGACAGTCCAAGGGCCTGCAACTCCTCCTGCGAGGCAGTGTTTGGATCAAATACAAACAGGGGGACTGAAACCTTCCCGGCATTTTCCGAGGCTGTTCCGGCATCCCTGTCAATTTCTGATACAGTCAGGAGCGGCAACTCCTCCGGGATCTTTCCAGGCCTGAAGACAACAATCCGGACCAGGAGAAAGGCGACAAGCATAATGGACAGTACATACGTCCCCCTCCGTTCCCGGCGGTCAAAACCAATAAGTGATGTGACGAATTTCCTTAAAGGCTTCATTAGCAATGCAACAAGACGACATTAAAGGTAATAAAAAATGGCATGCAATGCAATGGACAATAAAAAACAGGCAATTTACAACTGGGAAACTGGCCAATATGATTTGCAGACAGATGCCAATATGTTGGACATTGGCCAAAAAGAATTGCAGAACACCTGACCTTCAGACCTTCAGACCTTCAGACCTAGAACGGATACCCAATCCCGATGACCATCGTCAGATCGTTCTTGCGGTCAAAGGGGCGGTTAAACGGGATCCACTTTGATCCCTCGCGGTCCTGGGGATCACGCAGCTTCAGCCCGAAATCAGCTCGCAGAAGTACAAACTTCAGGTCAAACCTCAGGCCCAGGCCGGTGCCCACGGCAATGTCATCCAGGAAGGTTCCGAAGCTGAACCGGCTTCCGGGGCGGTCAAAATCATCCCTTACCGTCCAGATATTCCCTGCATCAATGAAGGTTGCCCCTTCGAGTATCCAGAAGAGCTTGAAGCGGTATTCGATATTGGCCTCCAGCTTCATGTCGGCCGTCTGGTTTATGAATGCACTCTCCGGCAGTACATACGATCCGGGACCGAGAGTCCTCACCATCCATGCTCTTATGTCGTTGGAACCCCCGCCGAAGTACTGCTCCTCAAAGGGCATCACTTCGGAATTGCCGTAAGGCCATCCCACTCCGGCAAAGACCCTGTAGACGATGCTGCTGGCCTCGTTGAACCGGTAGTTATAGGCAGCATCGACCTCCCCCTTGAGAAACTGTGCAAAAGGCTGCCTGAAGAGATGATATGTCCCGTCTGATGCCGTCTGCGCGTTGGCTGTACGGTAGACCGCATCGAGAAGGTTGCCGGCTATATCGAATCCTACGCGAATATTCCAGTAATCCTTCGACTTTTGAATCATCTGGTTGTTAAAAACAAAGTCATACCTGCCTCCTACAATCCTTACGTCGCGGAGCGAGTTGGCAAAGTAGGGCATTGTGTCGATCACTGCCTGGTACTCAGGATTGATGTAGTGCAGCTTTACTACGTTGAGGGATAGCGGATTGACACTGAATTTAGTATACCTGTTACCGTTCCATGAATACCCGAGGGAGATGTTTGCCACTGACCTGCTGAACACCGGAAGCTTCTGGTAGTTGTAACCTGCCTGCAGTACCGTACGGGGATCCCTGTTGCGGATGAAGGCCTCCTTTGCCGGGAAAGGGATCATGAACTTCGGTATCCTGAGGTTGGCCTCGATGCCGTACTGCTGGGTATTCCTGAATCCGCTTACGTCCTCTGTAAGGGTCTCGTAGGCTCCCTTCAGTTTCATACTGAAGACTTCTGCTCCCCTGAGAAGGCTCTTGTTCTGGTAGATCAGGTTCAGCGCTCCGCCAAGATTTCCGCCGGTATTCGTACCCTCGAGCTCGACAGTGAACGATTGCCTCTGCATCGGAGTAAGCTGGATGACTGCGTCAAGCATGCCTTCATCGCGCCTCTGCCCTGTTGCACTATGCACGTCAATGAACGAGACATTTACAAGCCTGTGGTTGCGAAGATCCGTAAGGTGTGACTGGGTCCGCTCTACATTTGTGACACTGAAGAGAGACCCGGGTGAGATGTAGATGGACTGAGCCAGGACCTCGGGCTTGACCGTTGTCCGTCCCGGAGGTGCTATGAAATGTATCCCTCCGTAAAATGTGGTATCCAGGCTCCCGGTGTATTCCTCCCCACCGGTCAGAGCTGTCCTGGGATCAAACTCAGGATAAACAAGTATATCACGTATACGGTACATCAGGTGGTTTTCCGTCTTCTGCTGACCCCTGCTGTCAATGGTCTCTCTTGGGGATACAACATACCATACAATCACCTGGTACTTCATCAGCGAACTGTCAATCCGGTAGGAGATATTTTCAGTGGAGAAGGTGTAAAAACCTATATCCCTGATGAATCGCTCAAGCCTCTGACGTTCTTTCCGCAACAGGTCCACGTCATATATCATACCCCTCTCCAGAAGACAATTCATGGTGTCTATCAACACCTGGCCGCGAAGAACGGAATCCTGTATGTCGTAGCGGATATCAGCAATTGTGTAAGGTTTACCGGGAATGACGTCATATACTACCTTCGCCTCATCACCGTCGCTCCTGACAGTGTCGGAGACCCTGGCATTGAAGAATCCTTTCGACCACAGGTAGCTTTGTAACTGTCCTGCCGACCGTTCCGAAGCTACCTCGTCCAGTATAACGGGTTCCTCGCCTATCCTGCGGAGCCATCCATGCGGCCATTTTTCCTTTTCAAGGTTCGACAGGTTATAGAGACCCAGGTGGAATCTGACCCCAAAGATCTTCTTGTTGGGCTGCTGCCTGATATACGGTTTCATTGCTGCGCGGCTCACCGAGGAAGGCAGCGGAACACCTGAAGAGGTGACGGCAATCTCATTGCTCTTGAGAAGCCGGTCGCCAGACGGGACATATTTTGTAGGGTTACAGGAGAGGGTTGTGAAAATTATGAATGAGATCAGAACCAGTTTGGCGCCGGTAATTTTTATATTTGCTTTCTGACAGATCACTTTCCCGATGAGAGTAGTGCACGCAAATATACCATTATAAACTCTATTTTCAATTAAGGCATGATGCTTAAGATGATCACCCGCAACCAGGTAAAACTGATACTCTCACTGCAGAAAAGGAAGGTCAGGGAGGAGAACTCCCTTTTCGTTATAGAGGGAGACAAGCTTGTCAGGGAGTATATCCTTGCGGGTAACCGTGTGGTGCTGCTGGCGGGCAAGCCCGAATGGCTTGACGGTGAGCCTGAAGCGGTCATCACGGGAGCAGAAGAGGTTGTCTCCGTGAGCTACGAGGAGCTGAGGCGGATCAGTTCGCTGCGAACTCCGCATAACGTACTGGCGGTAGCTCCCATGAGGAGAGAGATATTCAGTGAAGAGATTCTTCATGGCCGGCTCATACCGGCGCTGGAATATGTGCAGGATCCTGGCAATCTCGGAACCATCATCCGGATTGCAGCATGGTTCGGCATGGGAGATATCCTCTGCTCTACCGACTGTGTCGACTTCTACAACCCGAAGGTCATTCAGGCCACAATGGGCGCATTCATGCATGTCAATGTATGGTACAGGCCGCTTGACAGCCTTCTCGGCAATGCTGTCAGCGAAGGGATACCCGTTTACGGAACCACAATGGACGGCACCCCGGTCTATGAGTGTGACCTGAGCCGCGAAGGTATCATTCTCTTCGGCAATGAGTCAAAAGGTATCAGTGAGACACTTCTCAGGCATGTAACCAGACGCATTACGATCCCCGGGCCTCTCCGTCCGCTGGCAGGTCTGGAATCGCTGAATGTCAGTATGGCCGCTGCGATAGTCTGTTCAGAATTTGCCAGGAGAAGAACCTGAGAATTTGCGAGTTGAGATTTGAGATTTGAGATATTGGCAACACTACTGCCTATTGCCTATTGCCTGAGCTACAAGCATCCCGTCCACAGCCGAAGAGACTATCCCTCCCGCGTATCCGGCGCCCTCGCCTGCCGGCCAGAGTCCTTCGATCCCTTCTGCATGCAACATGACAGGGTCACGCAGCACCCTTACCGGTGATGAGGTGCGTGACTCCACCGCAGCCACCAGGGCCTCCCCGGTGAGATAACCTCTCATCTTTTTGCCGAACTCCCTGAATCCCTCCCTAAGCCTGGAAGAAATGTCTGAAGGAAGCCACTCATGCAGTGCTGACGGTGTAAGACCAGGGAAGTATGAACCCGCCGGCAGTGAAGAAGATGCTCTTCCCTCAACAAAGTCAGTCAGACGTTGTGCCGGGGCGTGCTGGGTCATTCCTCCCTCCTGCCATGCAAGCCTTTCCAACGCGTACTGATATTCGATTCCGGCAAGAGGGCCGGTGCCGTAGCGAAGGGCATCCTCCTCGCGGATCTCCGTGACAATGCCGCTGTTGGCCCAGCGTGAGTTGCGTCGCGAGGGCGACATGCCGTTAACCACCACCTCCTCCGGGGCTGTTGCCGAGGGGACCATAAATCCTCCGGGACACATGCAAAACGAGTAGACACCCCTTCCGCCGGCCTGTGTCACCAGGTTATAGGCAGCGGCAGGAAGAAATTCTCCTCTTGCCTTACCGTGATACTGGATCCGGTCAATCAGCTCCTGCGGATGCTCCACCCTCACCCCCATTGCAAACGGTTTGAAGGCGAGTCTTACCCCTTCTCCCTGAAGAAGGCTGTAAATATCCCGGGCAGAGTGTCCGGTGGCAAGTATCAGGTCGCCAGCTGAATATCGTTCGTTCCCATTGACAGTAATGTTCCTGAAACGCCCTCCGCTGACATCAATGCCCGTAATACGTTTGCCGAAGAGCACCTCTCCTCCGGCATCGGTGATGCTCTTCCTGACATTGGTGATGATACCAGGCAGCCTGTCGGTTCCCAGGTGGGGATGAGCCTCGTAGAGTATTGCCGGATCGGCGCCATGCATAACAAGGAGCTCAAGTACACGCCTGTTGTCACCTCTCTTCTTTGATCTTGTGTAGAGCTTGCCGTCGGAAAAAGTTCCGGCGCCTCCCTCACCAAAGCAATAGTTGGAGTCTGGGTTAACGATCTGCTTTGTGCTTATCGCCGCCACATCACGCTTGCGGCCGTGGACCTCCCTGCCCCGCTCGAGCACCACAGGCCTGAGTCCCGCTTCGATGAGTGCCAGGGCAGCAAAGAGCCCTGCCGGACCGCTTCCTGCAACAAGCACCTCGCGTGATCTTGTGACATCAGAAATTCTGAGGCGATCCGGTTGAATAACCGCCTCGCCGGGTGATGCAATCTGGACGGTAATGTTGATCTTTATATCCGGCTTGCGGGCATCAACGGATCGTCTGATGATTCGTACGATGAAATCCTTCTTCCCGCTTTTCTTTTCGAGGTATCTCCTCAGGGCTGCCTCATCAAAGGCGACATGAGGGGACAGGACCAGGCTCAACTCCTCCGGCATGACTACTCAAAATGAAATGAGAGTACCCACATCTGTGATCTCAGTGACTCTATATCATTGTAATGCTGAAGATAACCAGCATTGTAATTCAGGATGTCACGGAGACCGTTTGACATCTTGGCTTCAATGGTCAGTTTGAAATAGGGAAGGTAGAAGTCAATGCCCGCTCCCACCTCGTAATAAAGATCTGCCTTATTGAGTTTCAGGTAGTTTCCGTCACCTTCATAGTTTGGGCCGGTCAGCTCCTTCTTACCTGCAAGGTCATATCTGAAATTGATCCCTCCGATAATATAGGGTCTCGAGTTGTTCAGCCTCATCCCTTTTGCCTTCAGCAGCAGAGGAAATTCAAGGTAGGAGGATTCGAGCTGGATGGAGTCAATCTTTGTGCCCTCGCTGTTGAAGAAACTAAGGTTACGCTGGCCGAATGAGACTCCCGGCAGAAACCTTAGGTCAAGATATGTGGAAGGCCTGTAGTCGGTAACTATCTGGATATTGATACCTGGTTTCAGGGCAGTCACCTCGGCAAGATATTCTGATCCGGGTTTCATTTTAACTTTGAAATCCATGGTGTTCATACCCATGCTGAAACCGAAATGCAGCAGCCGGTCATCATAATTCGAGTCGTTTTTGGGCTTGGCTTTCTGGGCAGCCAGTACGACAGGAATAAGAAGCAGGATGATAAATATGGCAGTTCTTTTATACACGCTTCCGAAGGATCCTGTTAAATATAACGGGAAACCTGGATTTTATTGTGCAAGATATGTGCCAGGCCTGAACCCGCTGTAGATGCTTGCAATGCCCCCGGAGAGACGCCTCTGGCTCACCTGAATGAAACCGGCACTTGAAAGAAGTGCCAGGAATTTTTCATTGTCCGGGAATGACATCACTGAATCAGGGAGGTAGCTGTAAGCCTCAGGGTCACCTGAGACCCACCTCCCAATCAGCGGCAGTATCCTCCTGAAGTAGAATCCGTAAAGCTGTTTCAGCGGGAAGATGGAAGGTCTTGAGAACTCCAGCACCATGATCATGCTTCCCGGCCTGAGGACCCTGAACATCTCCTTCAGCCCCCTGAGGGTATCCTCGAGATTTCTGACCCCGAAAGCTGACATTGCTGCCTCGAAGGTTTCGTCCGGAAATCCCGTTGCCAGTGCATCTCCACTCAGCAGTTCGATCCGCCCTGAGTAACCCTTTCGGGCAATCTTTCGCCTTCCCTCCTCAAGCATTCCGGAGCTGAGGTCAATACCGATCACTTTCTCAGTTCCCAGCCGCATTGCCTCTATGGCCAGGTCACCGGTTCCGGTAGCCACGTCAAGGATGGTACGCGGCCTGGCGTGCCTTCCGATCATATCAACGGCTTTCCTTCTCCAGCTCCTGTCAGTGCCGAGGGAAAGAAGATGGTTCAGCAGATCGTAATGCCTTGATATTGAATTGAACATCCGCTCAACCTGCTCCGCCGGGGGACCATTTTTCCGGTTTACATCATGCATTGTTCTCAATTCGTTATGCGGCTCATCATGTTTTTCATGCATCACTGGATGACGCTTTCATGTCTTTACTGTGCATTTGACAGATGATTTTCCAGTCAGCCGGCAAAGATACCCTTAATATTTTTACATTTACTGATCTGAAAAAGTTATGCTATGCAAAAGACGGTACTGATTACAGGAGCGACTTCAGGGATTGGGGAAGCCGCCGCGTTAAAATTCGCAGAATCATCTGACAGACTGATTATTACAGGAAGAAGAAACGAAAGGCTTGAAGAGATGGCTGATCATCTCAGGAGCACTTACGGGACGGAAGTGCTGACCTTATGCTTTGATGTGAGAGACCGTGAAGAGGTGATAAAGCATCTCGGCGGGCTTCCTGACGGGTGGAGGCAGATTGACATTCTGATCAACAACGCCGGACTGGCAGTTGGCCTCAGTCACATCGACGAAGGTGACACTGACGACTGGGACAGGATGATTGACACCAACGTGAAGGGACTCCTCTATGTCACGCGGGTGATAGCGCCTATGATGGTCAGCAGAGGCTCAGGGCACATCTTCAACATCGCCTCAATCGCCGGCAAGGAGGTATATGAGAACGGGTCGGTCTATTGCGCCTCTAAGCATGCTGTTGATGCACTCTCGAAGGCCATGCGCATTGATCTTCTGAAGCACGGCATCAAGGTTACAAACATTGCGCCTGGCATGGTGGAGACAGAGTTCTCTCTTGTCCGCTTTAAGGGTGATGAGACGAAGGCTTCGTCAGTATACAACGGGCTTGAGCCCCTGCGGGGCGAAGACATCGCGGATGTGATTCACTACTGTTCAAGCCTGCCGGACCATGTCTGCATCAATGACCTGGTCATCACCCCGAAGGCGCAGGCAAACGCCACGAACACTTTCAGAAAAAACAGATAGCCATGAAAAGAAAGTTTTTTGCAGTTGTTATGTTTGCTGCCCTGCTGTTATGCAGTGCAGTCAGTCTGAACGGTATTAACACCTCCGACACCAGGATGCTGTCACAACCCGCAGTCAGTAAATCACACATTGCATTCATCTACGCAGAGGATCTCTGGATAATGAATGCCGACGGCACAAACCCCCGCAGGCTGACAGTTGACGAGGGGATTGAGGGTGAACCCTGTTTCTCTCCTGACGGGAGGCTGATAGCCTTCAGCGCCCAGTATGACGGCAACACCGATGTATTTGTCATCCCTGTTGAAGGGGGAGTGCCGGTGAGGCTCACGTGGCACCCCGGAAGCGATGCAGTAAGAGGTTTTACCCCCGACGGAAAGAAGGTACTGTTCATCTCACAAAGGGCTGCATTCACAGGAAGGTACTCACAGCTCTTTACGGTGGGGACTGACGGAGGATACCCTGAACAGCTGGGTATACCCAATGCCTATTATGCCTCCTGGTCACCTGACGGAAACAGGATGGCTTACACCCCCCTGTCTCCGGTACACGCCCAGTGGAAAAACTACCGCGGGGGAACCGCATCAACCATCTGGCTCTTCACCTTTGCAGACAGGTCAGTGATAAAAGTGCCCCAGCCGCAGGGAGGATGCAATGATACTCACCCGATGTGGGTCGGTGACAGGATATATTTCCTCAGTGACAGAAACAGCGAGTTCAACTTGTTCTCATGCAATGGCAGCGGCGCCGACATCAGACAGCACACAACCTTCACCGACTTCCCTGTGATCAGCGCTTCGGCTGCCCCGGGAAAGATCGTATTTGAACAGGCCGGATACCTTCACTCATTTGACCTCGCCGGCGGAGTACAGGCAAAAATGAAGGTGGAAATCGCCGCCGACCTGCTCGAGCTTCGCCCGCGCTACCTTCAGGGATTCAACTATATCCGCAGCGCTGACATCTCGCCTACCGGAAGCCGTGCAGCCTTTGGCTTCAGGGGAGAGATCATCACCCTGCCTGCAGAAAAGGGAGACCCGCGCAATATAACACAGACTGCAGGCTCACATGAAAAATACCCGGCCTGGTCCCCTGACGGAAAGCAAATTGCTTATTTCTCTGACGCCTCAGGCGAATACCAGCTCTGCATTAAACAGCAGGACGGCAAGGGAGAACCGCAGGTGTTTGACCTGCCGGGAACAGGATTCTATGCCTACCCGAAGTGGTCTCCCGACAGCAGGAGAATAAGTTTCACGGATAACGGCAGAAACCTGTGGCTGCTTGACATACCTGCCTCAACAGTCAGGAAGATTGATTCGGATGAGATGTACTTCCCCGGACCTTTCAGGGAGATGTTCGGCGACTGGTCTTCTGACTCCCGGTGGATCGTCTACACGAAGATGATGAACACATTCTTCAGGGTTGTCTACCTCTATTCAGCGGACCAGCAGAAATCGTTCGCCGTAACTGACGGACTGAGTGATGCAGCAGAGCCGGTTTTTGATCCCAGCGGTGACTATATCTATTTCTTTGCATCCACTGACGCCGGCCCGGTCATAAACTGGTTTGACCTCTCAAGTGCAGACATGAGGATGAGCAGTTCTATATACCTCGTGACACTCCGCAAGGATCTCGTTTCGCCATTTGCGAAGGAGAGCGACGAGGAGAAGGGGCCGGAGGAGAAGACCGACGCAGAAAAGCCTGCTCCGGCTGTTGCTGCAAAGGGTGCTTCAAAAGCCTCAGCGAAAACGCAGGCCAAGGCTCCTGCAGCAGAAAAGAGCGAAGTGCTGAAGATAGAGACTGAAGGCCTGCAGGAAAGGATAGTGAATGTCCCGGTATCACCGGGGAACTATGCCGAACTTGGTGTGGCCGGAGCAGGTGAGATTCTCTATGTCGTCAGACCGGCTGACGGCGGTGCATCAGTCCTGAGGAAATATAATCTCAAGGAGAGGAAGGATGAGGAAGTGATGGAGCTTGACAGCTATATCGTCTCGGCTGACCGCAAGAAGATGCTGTACGTCAAGGGACAGACTGTCGGCATTACGGCAGCAGGGCGGAAACCTGAACCTGGCAAGGGAATCCTGAATACCGGTGCCATCTCCGTCAGGATTGATCCGCTGGAGGAATGGCCCCAGATATTCGATGAAGCATGGAGGGTCAACCGTGATTATTTCTATGACCCGGGAATGCACGGGGCTGACTGGAAAGCGATGAAGGAAAAATATTCACAATTCCTTCCGCACCTGACATGCCGGAGTGATCTGAACAGGGTTATACAGTGGATGTGCAGCGAGCTGGGTGTCGGCCACCACCGCGTTGGCGGAGGCGACAGACTAGGATCACCGCAGAGGATCGGCGGAGGGCTTCTCGGTGCCGACTTCTCTATTGAAAACAACAGGTACAGGCTTAAGAATATCTATGGCGGTCTGAACTGGAACCCCGATCTAAGGTCTCCTCTTACTGAACCCGGGTTAAACGTTAAAACGGGAGAATACATCCTTGCCATCGATGGCAAGGACGTGACCGCAGACAAAAATATCCACAGTTTTCTGGAGAACAGTGACGGCAAGATCGTGGAACTGACTGTTAGCCCTAACCCCGGTTATGAGGGATCGAGAGTCATCAGGGTAGTGCCCGTGGGCAGCGAGATGGGCCTCCGGAACCGCGACTGGGTTGAGGGTAACCTGAAGAAGGTGACCGAGGCAACTGACGGAAAGGTGGCCTACGTTTATGTTCCCAACACCGCAGAGCAAGGTCATGAATACTTCAAGAGGTATTTCTTCCCGCAGGCAAACAGGAAAGCCATCATCGTAGACGAGAGATTCAACGGCGGCGGTATGATTGCCGATTACTACATTGATCTCCTGACCAGGCCGCTGCAGTCATACTGGAATATGAGGTACGGCAACGACCTGAAGACTCCCAGTGCATCGATACAGGGGCCGAAGGTGATGATCATTGACGAGACCGCAGGGTCAGGGGGCGACATGCTTCCATGGATGTTCCGCAAGTTTGGTGTCGGTACGCTGGTCGGCAAGCGAACCTGGGGAGGTCTGGTAGGCACTCTTGGATTCCCCGAACTGATGGATGGCGGAATGGTTACGGCACCCAACCTGGCTATTTGGACTGAAGACGGGTTTGTTGTGGAAAATGTAGGTGTGGCGCCAGATATCGAAGTGGAGCAGTGGCCGGCAGATGTGCTGGACGGAAAAGATCCTCAACTGGAGAAAGCCATTGAGGTGGCTCTCAGGGAACTGGAGAAGAATCCGCCTGCAGAACCGGTCCGGCCGCCCTATCCGGTCAGGGTCAGGAAATAGAAGGCCGAGCGTATAAAATGACCCGGTGGGTCATTTTAGCGAAGGAGCCAGACTGCAGGAGAGGCAGCAGGCAGAAGTGTTGACAAGACATGCCCGAAGGTCGTAGACCTTCAAGAATTGTAAGACAGAGAATCCGTCAAAATCCCGA
>DFYY01000051.1 GCA_002383485.1 Bacteroidales bacterium UBA4070
TCGGAGCATTGAAAACCTTTATGACTCTTGTCCAGGATACAGTTCCAGGCACTTATATGCCTTTTCTTATCTCTTCGGATATCATATTCCCAAGTGAGGCAACGACTTTTAGTAGCGACTTTAACACAATGTACCTGAGCCTGATACCACCCAGAGCAGGAAAGGAACAGATATTCACAGCAGTATACAGCTCAACGGGATGGCATATTGAAGATGAACCCCTTAGCTTCTGCGATGAGAATTTCATCTTCACTCACCCTTCGCTTTCAACTGAAGGTACATTCATGGTCTTTTCATCAGACCTCAAGGGCACTGCAGGAGGTCTGGATCTTTATGTCGCAAAGAGGGAAGGCAAAAAATGGGGTAACCCCGAAAATCTGGGAAGAGATATCAATACCACCGGTAATGAACTGTTTGCATGCCTCGACAGCAACAACAACCTCTACTTCTCCTCTGATGGCCTGCCAGGGGAAGGGGGATACGATATCTTTGTTTGCAGATACAATGGCTCCACCTGGGAGAAACCGCATAATCTCTCCAAAACAATCAATACGACCTATGATGAAGTCGCCTTCACTGTCAGCAGGACTGACTACAGAACTGCCTTCTATACATCGCGTAAAAGCAATGGTAAAAACAGGTGCGATCTGATCAGCGTTACACTTAAGCCACCTTATCCAGGCACTGATGAATCCGGTCTGTCAAAACAACTGATGGCACTTGCAGGCGCAACTGAACCAACCTCCGCTACATCTCCGGTACAAACAGTTCACCAAACTGAAACTGTCACTGAGCCGGTAAAACCAGAAGCGAAAACGAAACCAGCCGAAAATATTGCTGCTGCCAAAACTCCTGAGACTAATAATCCAGCCACTACCACTAAAAAGGAACCACAGGTTACACAACCCAAGCCTGAGGCAGCAAAAACGGCATCTGTTGATAAGCAGGATGCTGTAATTTACAGGGTACAGATCCTGGCAAATACAAAGCCTGTCGGAAGTAAAAATATAACAATCGCCGGAACCACGTACAAATCATTTGAATACCTGTACAAGGGAGGCTACAGAACGACAGTCGGAGAATTCAGCACCCTTGCTGAGGCGTTAAGGCTGCAGACCACCTGCCGTCAGAACGGGTACAAGGAAGCCTTCGTTGCAGCCTTCAGGAATAATGTACGTGACACAGACCCCACTCTGTTCAAATAGTTTGCATTTATAATATCACAGTCATAGCGGCGGATTTTGTCTAAAAGAATCCGCCGTTTTTACGTTTTAAAGGTTATGTCCTACATACCCCCCCCATTCTGAAGGCCTCAATAGCAGATTTTCATCAATTTTTTTTGTCCGTTTGTCAAAACCGGCGTCATGCCAAAGATTAATGAAACCATCTTACTGACCCATGTATTTTGCTGTATTTATGACTATTAACCCCTCCTTCAATCTCACACCCATTCCCAACCGGTAATTGTTAATAAAAAAGGTTCGGTTTTGACTGAAATCCGATATTCTGACGTAAACCGTTTACCTGAGTTGACTAACAGCCTGTTTATGCCCTTTTCTGAAGGTTCCCAAACCCCATTTCTGGTCCCGCCAAACTTGCCTTCAGTATTGTTAAACCGTACCTTTACAATGAAATAATTATAGTCAATAATTTTGAACCAGGGAGCACTGACATATAACTCCAAATCCGCTGCAAGCAAGGCAGTTGAACCAGGCCCTCAGAGGAGGGACAATCCCGGCAGAACCGGCTTGGGCAGGCTGCTTGATGAACTCTCGGGAAAGGCCAGACAGGATCTCTCCAGCTTCCTTGAGCATATCGGACTTGCATCTGATACCCGCATGCTGGTAATACCCTCAACACGTCACTTTTTCTATGCCGCAGAGGAGCTGAAGGAGATTAAGACCGTCGTTAACCTTAAGCAGCTAAATCACGTCAGAGATATTAAGGAGTTCCTGAGGACAGTTTCTGAAATTCTGCCTCACAGGAGCAACTTTGTGGGCTGTTTTGTCGATAACAGGGCACAGAGAGGATTTTCAGACGATGCAGGCTACCACGCCGACAAAGCTGAAGCCTATGAGAACGGGATCGAATCGAGGATACCTTTCATCAACCGGATGTACAGTCTGATGGACCTCAGGACAAACAGATATCTCTCCAGGAAAAGCGTTATAACGCTTTTATCTGAGCACGGATTTCAGATTGTGGGAATGACGGAAATGAACGGGATGACATACTTCTATACTCAGAAAAACAAGCCTGCCGCCTGACAGAATAAAAGACCCGTGAAGTCCGTTATTCAGGTACCTGGTTTCAGAAGCTGACTAAAAATGAAGAACTGCTGATGGATATATTCAGTACGCTATATCGTTTACACATAATTCCATTTATTAAGAAATGGAATCTGCTCAATATAATACTTGGTGCACTCGATATTCTTGCAATATTTCTTGCCTTTGAGTTCGCATACCTGATAATCTACTCAGGTAAGGATCTGGGGCCACTCTTTTTCACAAACAAAACGTTCCTGCTGCTGTTTCTCGGAGTCACTCCATTCTGGCTGCTTGCCCTCTACCTCCTGAAAGCCACGGAAATCCCACGATCAAAGCAGTATATCTCAATTTTCTGGGAGTATTTTCTTGCCGCCGGAGCAATTTTCCTGCTGTTCCTTGTGATTTATTTCCTCTTCAAACTATACACTGTATCCAGAACTTTCATTGTACTAATCCCCTTATTCGGATTTGCACTCCTCTTCACACTGCGCATCCTCGAGTACAAGGTCTTCAAACAGTACAGGGCCAAAGGTTTCAACTACCTTAATGTAGTTCTGATTGCAGACACCTCCTCCCTACCGTTCATCGAAAGCCTTCTTGAGCATAAAGAGTGGGGTTACAAGATCATTGCAATATTTACAAGCTCGGATGCGATCAAGGATAAGTACGAAGAGAGTATAATTATACTTCCGGAGGGATTTATCGAAGTCCTGAATGACCTCATGGAGGTTGATATGATCGATGAGGTCCTTTATATCAAGAACAAAATCCTTCCTGCCGAGGTCAGGAAGATTGTCCGTTCATGCGAGGAGCTTGGCGTCGTCTTCAGTCTCATGTACCGGGATGAAAAGCTCACGCTCTCAAATGCAGTCAAAACCCAGGTTGCAGACCGCAGATTTTTAACTTTCATAAATGTCCCGCATAATCAATACGCCTTAGGAGTAAAGAAGATGATGGATATCTTTGGCTCTCTGTTGGGAATTATTGTTCTTTCACCTTTACTCGTTGTTGTTGCAGTGATGATCAGGCTCAGCTCAAACGGACCTGTGATCTATAAGCAACCAAGGGTAGGCCTCAGAGGCAGACAGTTTCAGCTTTTGAAGTTCAGAACTATGGTGGCCAATGCAGATGAGATGAAAAAAGAGCTCGAAACACTGAACGAAGCAGACGGACCTGCGTTTAAGATAGCTGATGACCCGCGCGTGACAAAAGTTGGCAAGTTTCTTCGAAAGACTGGACTGGACGAACTCCCGCAACTCTTCAACGTCCTAGGGGGAGAGATGTCCCTGATAGGTCCAAGGCCTCCTCTTCCTGAAGAAACAACCCGGTACGAGCGGTGGCAGTTAAGACGACTTTCGGTCAAACCGGGATTATCATGTTTCTGGCAGGTGCAGCCTGACAGAAATAGTATTAAATTCGAAAAGTGGATGGAACTTGACCTGGCTTATATTGATAATTGGTCACTGAGACTTGATTTCGTAATTTTGCTGAAGACCGTCCGGACCATTTTTCAAAAATCGGGACTCTGATTAACTTAAAGTACTATTACATTATGAAAATGACATATAAGAGTTTTTTCAAAGTCGCCCTGGCGGCCATCACGGCAGCGTTACTGGCAGCTTCATGTGTCCCGACCAGCCAGGTGAGCTACTTCAATGATGCCGAACTGCTGGGCGAACCAACAGTCAATCCCAGAACCCAGAAGCTGATCAGACCATTTGACAAACTATATGTGAGAGTCCTTAGTATCGATCTTCAGACAAGCCAGATATTCAACACTACGGATGAAATGCGGATGGGCTCCATGGGCAGTCTGGCGGGATTGATCGGTTACCTTGTCGATGAGGAGGGCAATATCAACTTCCCCTTTGTTGGTAAGATCAATGTTGCAAACATCACAACAGCCGAGGCAGCAGATAAAATCCAGAAGTTGCTGAGCGACTATGTGCCCAGCACCATAGCCATTGTTGTCAAATATGTTGACAACCAGGTAACAGTAATGGGCGAAGTCCAGCGACAGGGAGTCTACTCTTTCTCCCAGGATAAACTTAACATCTATGAAGCCATCGGCCTGGGAGGCGGAATCACCCGCTACGGCGACCGTAAAAAGGTGATCCTCGTGAGGAACGAGGAGGGAAAGGTTCTTCACTACAGGCTTAATCTGGCTGACTCGAAAATCGCCAATAAAAGCTATTATTACGTGATGCCTAATGATGTTATAATAGTGGAGCCTATGAATGCAATATCGTCCAGTTATTCGAACATTACTTACACAACGATACTGTCAACAATATCTACTGCACTGGCAGTTCTGCTCTTTGCGGGACTCGGGTTTTAAAATAATATGCAACTGATGACAAACAACAACGATTCGCAGAGCGAAGCCTTCAACATTAAAGAATTCCTGGCAGAGGCCCTGTCATACAAATACTTCTATATTGCCAGTTTTTTTATCTGCCTCCTGATCGCCTTTTTAGTGAACAGGTTCTCTCCTACCGTTTACGAAGTTAATTCGGTTATCGGACCGGTAGAAGACAGACGTTCTTCTATGCTCGGGTCAAATGATCTTTTCAGCGGCCTCGGAGCGCTGGCCGAGTCAAGGAACCTTGAAAACGACATCAACAGCCTGAACTCATTCAGCCTGGTGGCAACAACCATAAGGAGCATGAACCTTGAGGTCGGATACTTCGCCGGTAAAAACACCATTTTTCAGAAGCCGACACAGGTATATCTTGGTAACCCCTTTTCTGTAATTATCGACAAGTCGCATATTCAGCCTATCAACACCCGCTTCCGCGTCGATATACTTGATGATCAGTCTTACCGTCTTACTGCTTCAGAGGATGAAGCTTCATATTACAATTACATCGACAATGCCGTTGTCAGCACTGAGAATCGTGTCAGGATAGACACAATATGCAGGTTCAACGAAACAGTCACCTCATACAATTACAAATTCTCGATAGGATTTAACAAGGAGTACTATAACCCGAAACTGTCAGGTGAGACAGACTATTACTTTGAGTTTTACCACCTCGATCAGTTGACCAGGACTTATCTCAGACGCCTGAAGGTGGAACCGGTCAGCATCCGTTCATCACTGATCAACGTGCTATTCCACGGGGAAAACAGGCGCCTGACAATTGATTTCCTCAATAAATTTATCCAGTCATACCTCGACGAGAATCTTGCGAAGAAAAACAAGATAGCCATTAACACTATTGATTTTATTGATTCACAGATATCAGAGATATCCGACTCCCTGACCCAGTCAGAGTCAAAACTGCGCGATTACCGGTCTGCCAACCAGGTTACAGACCTGAGCTACCAGGGACAGCAGGCTCTTGAACAGATGCGCCAGATAGAAAACGAAAGATCGATGCTCCAGGTCCAGGAAAGGTATTACAACTATATCCTGGACTACTTCGATAAAAATCAGGATATGACCTCCCTGGCGCCACCGTCTTCATCGAACGTGGTCGACCCGATACTTAGTTCGATGATAATGGAATTGCAGCAATCAAGTGCCGAAAGAGCTAACATACTGAGCAATAATGCCGAAAAAAACCTTTTCCTCGGACAGATTGAGAACAAAATAAGGCTCCTGAAACAGGCGATAATCGAAAATGTAAAGAACAACCTGAATACTCTCAACCTGACCCAGAACGAACTTGACTACCGCGAGAGCAAACTTTCAGGGGAAATTTCCAGGTTGCCCAGAACTGAGCTCAACATGGTGAGCATGCAGCGGCAGTTTAACCTGACTGACCAGATCTATACTTTCCTGCTTGAGAAAAAAGCCGAGGCAGCCATAGCCATGGCATCCAACTATCCCGACTACGAAATACTTGAGCCTGCCCGGGACGTGACCGCCTCAATCATTGCACCCAGAACAAACCTCAACTGGCTCATTGCCCTCTTCATGGCATTCATGGTACCGACAATATATATTATC
This sequence comes from Bacteroidales bacterium UBA4070, assembly GCA_002383485.1. Taxonomy (GTDB): domain Bacteria; phylum Bacteroidota; class Bacteroidia; order Bacteroidales; family VadinHA17; genus SR-FBR-E99. Next base: position 6,226 of record DFYY01000051.1, read on the forward strand.
CTGAAGAACTTCTTCAATGAGAAGATATCATCAGTCAGAGATGTGGAACACATGATAGGCCAGCCAGTGATGAATCTGATCTACACAAACTTCTATAAAACCGAGTCTGTGGTCAAGGACTACCCGGGATCATCAATTGCTGAATCGTTCCGCAACCTCCGAAGCAGCCTTTTCCTTAAATTCAGGTCAGAGCCTCAGAAGGTGATCATGATTACTTCAGCACAGCCCCAGGATGGCAAGAGCTTCGTCTCAAGCAACCTGGCGGCCTCGATTGCATCTGTAGGGCACAAAACCGTCCTGCTCGACTGCGACCTGCGGAGACCTACACTGCACGAGAAGCTGAAGATTGTTAACTCGGTGGGGCTTTCTAACTACATGGTCAACAACGCTTCAACCAAGGAGATCATTAAGAAGACCGATGTCGACAACCTCTGGTTCATACCGGCTGGCCCCATTCTGCCAAATTCCTCTGAGTTGATTGAAGCCGGGGTGCTCGATAGTCTGATTGAGGAACTGAAGCAACAGTTTGACTACGTAATAATAGACTCAACCCCTGCAGGTCTGGTGGCTGACGCAACACTCATGATAAAGTATGCTTCATATATACTTTTAGTTTGCCGCAATGATTATACCCGCAAGGATGTGTTCACTGATGTGCTTAACCTGTTCCGGACGAACAATATCACCGATTATGACATAGTCTTTAACGACCTGAACCTCAAGAAGAGCAGGTATGGACGTTATGACAACTATTACAAACAATAATTACTAAAAATCACGTTATTATAATCGAACTTTCATTCACTCACTATGGCCATTGATGTAGCAACCGCAAAGGGAAAAATCAGGGATTATATTGTTCAGACATCACATGCTGATGCAAACAAGATCAAGGATGAATCGCTGATCTTCAAGGAGGGATTTTTTGATTCCATGGGATTCATTATGCTTATAACCTTCCTCGAGGAGGAGTTTGGAATTAAGACCGTTGATTCAGATCTTATCGAGGAGAACTTCGAGTCAATCAACGCAATATCCGAGTTTATTCAGAGAAAAAGTCAGGGTTAGCAATGTGCGGAGTAGCCGGGATAATCGATTACCGCGGCAAAACCAACACAGTCACTGCCGTTGGGACGATGCTCCGCGCCTTCAGCCACAGGGGCCCTGACGAGAGCGGTATCTACCATTCTCCAATGGCTACAATCGGTAATGTAAGACTAAGCATTATCGACCTGCAGACCGGTCAGCAACCCCTTTCTGATATCTCCGGCAGGTACTGGATTGTCTTTAACGGTGAAATATTCAATTACATCGAGCTCCGCGAGGAGCTTGAAAAAAAAGACGTCAGGCTCAGGACACGGTCTGACACCGAGGTACTTGTAAATCTCTATGCCCTGTACGGCAAGAGTTGCCTCAGTATGTTGAACGGCCAGTTTGCCTTCGCAATATGGGACAAGCAGAAGGAGGAACTCTTTCTTGCAAGAGACAGGGTGGGGATCAGGCCTTTGTTTTATACTGTCACCAACGGGGTACTATACTTCGGCTCGGAGATCAAGGCCATCTTTCGCAACAGTGAAGTGACAAGGGAACTTGACCCGCGAAGCCTGTCTCAGATCTATACCTTCTGGACTGCCCTGACTCCCGGGACAGCCTTCAAAGGCATTTTCGAGCTCTCCCCCGGTCACTTTATGACTTTCGGCCGGAATGGACTCAGGACTGAAAGATTCTGGGAACTGAGTATTGGGCCGAACCGTACTGACTTATCCCTTCCGGAGGCAATTGAGAGGTTTAATGAGCTGTTCACCAGCGCAGTCCGAATAAGGCTCAGGGCAGATGTTGAGGTTGCTGCTTATCTCAGCGGCGGATTGGATTCAACAACAACCGTAGCCTATATCAGGGATATTGAGCCCGGTGTCCTGAACACCTTTTCAATCGGATTCGAGGACAAGGATTTCGATGAGAGCAAGTACCAGGAGGAGGCTGTCAGGTACCTCAACACCAACCACCGGGCAATTACCTGCTCCTCAAAGGAGATCGCAGAAGCATTTCCGAAAGTTGTATGGCATTCAGAGACACCCCTGACCCGTACCGCTCCCACCCCGATGCTTATCCTGTCAAAACTTGTAAGGGATAACAATATTAAAGTGGTCATCACAGGAGAGGGATCTGACGAGATTCTCGCCGGGTATGACATTTTCAGGGAGGCAGTTATCAGACAGTTCTGGGCAAAGCAGCCGGGATCATCACTCAGACCGATGCTTCTCAAGAGAATCTATCCTGATATCCCTCACCTCAGGAACGCAAGTCCGAATATTTTGAAGATGTTCTTCGGATACAAGCTTGAGGATACATCCAATCCTCTCTACTCCCATCTCCTGAGATGGAATAATTCTAATCACATAAAGAAACATTTTTCGGACTCCGTTAGAGCATCAGTCAGCGGATACGACCCACTTGAAGAGCTGTCAGGTAAATTACTGCCAGATTTCGATAACTGGACAACCCTGGCAAAAGCACAATGGCTGGAGACTACTGTGTTCATGTCGGGCTATCTCCTCTCATCGCAGGGCGACCGCATGGCTATGGCCAATTCGGTTGAAGGAAGGTATCCCTTTTTGGACTACCGGGTAATTGAATTTTGCTCCTCCCTGCCCGACCGGCTCAAGCTGAACGGGACGAATGAGAAATACCTCCTCAAGAAACTGATGACCGGCCGGATTCCGGAGAGTATAGTAAAGAGGCCGAAACAACCTTACAGAGCGCCTATCAGCAGCGTTTTCCTGGCAGATGACAAGCCTGATTATGTAAATGAGATGCTCTCGGAAAGGATGATCAGAAAAGCCGGCGTTTTCAGCGCTGAATCAGTTACCGGAATTCTTGAAAAGGTCAGGAAGAGCGCCGCGGCATCGGAGATGGATAATATGGTGTTAACTTCTGTGATCTCAACACATCTTCTTTATCACCAGTTCATTGATAATCAGAACCAGGACCTCCTGAATGAACCTTTGAATAACCTGAAAGTAATAAACGAAATATGAGCACCCTGAAACCATTTACAAAAGACATTATTCTTCTTGAGAACGTTGCAGCTGTTGTGGAAAACATCATTGGACAGATGCGCGGGGATGTCCTTCAGCGGTTCAAGCGAAACGGTGCCGTGGTCGGGATCAGCGGCGGGATTGACTCCTCCGTCTGTTTCGCTCTTGCAGCTAAGGCCTTCGGTCCTGAGAAGGTTCTGGGGGTAATGCTTCCCGAGAAGGACTCAAGTCCTGACAGCGAGATGCTTGCCAGGGAGCTGGCTGCGAAGTTCGGAATAATGGCAATAAAGGAGGAAATTACCGGCGCACTTTCGGGATTCGGATGTTATGAGCGACGCGATGAGGCCGTGAAGAGGGTTTTCCCCGAGTACGATCCCGCTTCATGGAAGATGAAAATCGGGGTAAGGCAGAGCGGGCTCTTCAGTAACCTCCCTCCCATCTTCTACCTTACAATAATTGATTCAGATGGCAATGTCAAGGATAAGATGCTGCCTGCCAGGGATTACCTGCAGATTGTTGCTGCATCAAACTTCAAGCAGCGGACCAGGATGTCAATGCTCTACTACCATGCCGAGGCACTGCACTATGCCGTTATAGGCACGCCCAACAAGCATGAACAGGAACAGGGATTTTTCGTCAAGTACGGTGACGGCGCCGGGGATGTTATGCCGATTGGCAATCTTTACAAAACGCAGGTATACCAGCTAGCCGAATACCTGGGAGTGCCGAAGGGAATCATAGAACGGACACCAACAACCGACACTTACTCTGCCGAGCAGACCCAGGAAGAGTTCTTCTACCAGTTGCCTTTCCACCTGATGGACAGGTTCTGGTACGGGTTTGAAAACGGCTATCCGCCGTCGGAAGTTGCAGCAGTTATGGGAGAGACTCCCGAGCGGGTCGAAGCACTATTCCGCAATTTTGAACGTAAACGGAATACAACGGAATACTTGCGTCTGCCCCCGGTAAGGGATTATTATCACGGATAAAACTGAGGCCATGAATGCATTTGACTATTTCTTTGAACATACTGCCGGTCTGGATAAGCCATTCCTTGTCGGAAAGGAGGAAATCACCTACAAAGAGCTCTACGGGTCCTCCATCAGCCTCGCTGAGTGGATAAAGGGGAAAGCAGGAATTGGTCAGCATATCTTCCTGTTATCAGCCAACAATGTGTTTTTCCTGAAATCTTACCTGGCTATAATTAAATCCGGAAATATATGTATCCCACTTGACCCTGGTATTGAAAAGGAAAACTTCAGGTATATATATGACCTAACCCATCCCAAATTGGTATTCTTGACGCCGGATGTAGAAAGAAAGCTGGAGCTTGGTTCGTCATCAATCAATGTTCTTCCTGATTCTGAAGCCCTTACTGTTAACCTCATCGCAGAGGACCGACCTGAAAAAGACTTTGACAGAGAACGTTGTGCTGAAATTATATTCACTTCCGGCTCTACAGGAAAGCCAAAGGGAGTTATGATCTCCCACAAGAACCTCATAGCCAATACATCATCAATCGTAGAGTATCTCCAATTGACACCTGATGACCGTATGCTGGTAGTCCTGCCGTTCTATTACTGTTACGGGCTCTCGCTGCTTCATACCCATCTGAGGGTTGGAGGTTCCATTGTTTTCAATAATTCATTCATTTTCCTTGGAGGTGTGCTGAAAAGCCTGATCGATTACAAGTGCACGGGGTTTGCAGGTGTTCCGAGTCACTTCCAAATCCTGCTTAGAAAGTCAGACTCCTTCAAGCAGACGAAATTCCCGGATTTGAGGTATGTAACCCAGGCAGGAGGGAAACTTGCGCCAATCTTCATTGATGAGTTCCGGGAGGCTCACCCCGAAGTCAGGTTTATCGTTATGTACGGACAAACAGAAGCCACAGCAAGACTCTCCTGGCTGCCGCCGGAGGTTTATGAGAGCAGGAGAGGATCAATGGGGAAAGGTATTCCCGGGGTAGAGTTGAAAGTAGTGAATGAAAAAGGAGAACCCATCAAACCCGGTGAAACCGGAGAGGTAATAGCCAGAGGAGATAATATTATGATGGGCTATTTTGCAGATGAAGAGGGCACAAAAAATGCCATCCGCAGCGGATGGCTTTACACAGGGGATCTTGGTACCATTGATGAAGACGGATACATCTACCTCACCGCCCGGTCAAAAGAGATCATCAAGGTCCGTGGGAAACGCATCAGCCCCAAGGAGATAGAAGCAGTGATTCTGGCTCTCCCGGAGGTAATAGATTGCACAATAGAAGGAGTGGAAGATGAGATTGAAGGCGAAATGCTGAAAGCTACCGTAACGGTCCGAAAAGACGGCATAGGAACCCTTACGAAGGAAAAACTCGTTCAGCACTGCTCGCAACACCTTGCTCTGTTTAAGGTGCCGCAGGTTTATGAATTCAAGTATGATCTAACGATCAGTGCCACAGGTAAAAAAATCAAGAAAGTATAGCCCGCTTAGTCACAATCCTAATTAGCATAGTATTACCCTCCATCCCAGCCAGCGATTCTTG
>DFYY01000041.1:0-2012 GCA_002383485.1 Bacteroidales bacterium UBA4070
ACAGGGCAAGAACAGCAGTATTCGAGGCAACCTGGGATTCGGTGTCTGTAACAGTAAGTGTCACTGAACCTGCACCCACCGTGGAACCTGCATTAAATGAAACCACAATGGTTCCGCTTGTAGCTCCGGCATTACCGTCGGTTTTTATGGTGGCCGTGCCACCGGTGGCAGTTACGGATGATTTGCCAAATCCGGCGTCAGCGGTGAAGGAGAAAGAGATATCAGTACTCTTTCCAACTTCCACATTCTGGCTTGCCGGAACGGTGATCGTCGGAATCTCATAACTTTTCTGGCAACCGCTCAATATTGCAAGAAAAGCGATTACCGCAAAAAATAACTTNNTTAAGAATTGATAACAAATCTGTTACAGGAATGTTACAGGCCTGCAACCAGCCTTTATTCCATATGTTGATGTACTGCATCCATCGGGCAGGATGTACACGGAGTGGGTCAGGCTGGCGCTACCGGAGATAGTGAAAATGCTTGAGCAGGAATAACAATGAATATGGAATCGGCATATAAGGAGGCTCTGGCCCTGGATGAGCTGGATGAGCTTTCCGCATACAGATCGCAGTTCGTTTCAGGGGAAGCGAAGCTGATATACCTGGACGGGAACTCACTGGGTAAACTGCCCTCTAAAAGCAAGGCAATTCTTGACCGGACTGTTAACCTTGAGTGGGGCGAGCGACTGATCCGAAGCTGGAACGAGGAGTGGTTTACAAAGAACATTGAACTGGGAGATAAGATTGCCCTGATTGCCGGTGCTTCTAAAGGCGAGGTGATTGTTACCGATACAACTTCGGTCAATCTCTACAAACTGGCCCACGCAGCGCTTAAGTTCAAAGAAGGCAGGAGACGGATAGTGACCGATGAACTGAACTTCCCTTCTGACCTTTATATCCTGCAGGGACTGGTAAAGGATTTCGGGGAGGGATACGAGTTGGTGGTTGTCTCTTCCAGGGACGGTATGACGATCGATACCGGGGATCTCAAGGAAAAGATTGATGACAATACCGCGCTGTTGTCACTGTCGCACGTGGCGTTCAAATCCGCCTTCAGGTACAACATGAAGGAGATAACAGCGCTTGCCCACGATAAGGGATCTATGATACTGTGGGACCTGAGTCACAGCATCGGGGNNCGGTTCGCCTGCTTTCCTGTATGTAAGAAAGGATCTGCAGGACAAACTCTCCTCACCCATCTGGGGGTGGTTTGGGGAGAAAAACCCCTTCGATTTTACATTGGAATACCGTCCGGGTGAGGGGATAAAACGGTTTCTTGCGGGTACGCCGCCCATTTTGTCTCTTAGAGCTATTGAACCCACTCTCGATATGCTGAACGAGGCGGGTATGGACATGATCCGCAAGAAGAGTGTTTCGCAGTCTGAGTTTCTCTTAAGGCTTGCAGAGGAATTTCTCTATCCTCTCGGCTTTCAGTCCGGATCTCCCCCGGATCCTGAGAAACGTGGATCTCATGTATCACTGCGCCACCCGGAAGCCTACCGTATCTGCAAGGCCCTGATCGATACGCATCTGGGAGAAACTGTCGTCATCCCGGATTTCAGGGAGCCTGATAATATCCGACTGGGGATTACACCATTATACACCACCTACACAGAGATATTCATGGCAGTCAGGGAGATCAGGAATATCGTTGNNTCTGAAAGAGAGCAGGTAACCTAGCCGGAATCTCCAGGAACACCTGCCATCCGGAATGCCGGGCCAGGAGTGAAAAATAACCTTAACTCAATCCATTACTACCTGAATGAACGGTAACTGTCTATTTGACAGGCAGCCAGAAGTCACTTTCTGTCAGGTTGCACTTTTTTATCATATCGAGTGCATACTTCGCGCCGGAAAAGTTCTCGTCAGCATTATTGGTGCCGACGGTGAAACTGACACCGGCCTTTTTTGCCCTTTTAATGAAATCCGCAGAAGGTATCTCGTACCTGTTATTGATCTCCATGGCTATATTATTGTTCAGCAGAGCATTAATAACCTCATCCATTCTCT
>DFYY01000041.1:2098-3117 GCA_002383485.1 Bacteroidales bacterium UBA4070
AGGTCATGGCATCCGTAAAAACATAGTCAAACTTTTCAATTGATTCCTTTGGGAACAGGTCCACCCACTCGCGGCCTTCAGCCTGCATTGCCGTGTAAAATTGCGGGTAATCTTTCATTATGAGGAGGAAGGAATCTATCTGGGAATCATTCTGAACGGGAAATCCCAGTCCGCAGTTTACGGCAATACCATATTGAATGTTCTCAGCTTCAGATTTTCGCACTGCATCTTCAATGGCAAAGTCGCCCTTCAGATGTACATGGAGGTCTGTTATGGGAAAGTTTGCAGTCTGACTGCAACCGGCAGTTATAAAGACCAATGCCATTGAGAAAAGAAAAAATTGCTTTTTCATTAGTGTTGTTTATTAAATTGGAAATTCATCAGCATGTTTGCATCATCTGATTGAAGATCCCTGTGCATATATGGTGTACTATAAATAACCACTGTTCTCCTATTTGATGGCAGCTCAAATTTATGGAATCAACATGTAAAATCAGCTCTATATAATAACATTTAATGGGGTATCCTATCAACACCCGTGATTTTCGCTAATAATTTTATCATATGTCACAGGCTCTGTAATAACAGCCTGTTCAAGTAATCGCATAAATAACAAGCCTCTACTATTAGATGTTCTCCTATTATACCTGAATACATATTCATCCAAGTAATAACCCAGCTTATTTTTATTCAAATAGCTTTGATGTGTTCCAAGTAACCATCTTTTCAGCAATGAAGCCACCCGGTGGACATTAGGCAATATTTCCTCGTCTTCTTCATTTACAGTTGACTTTTTGACCTTGTGCAAATACCCTAGTTCTTCTAATTCTGAATAACTCGGCCATCCATCAGTAATAATGGTTGAGGAATGTTCGATATTTCTTTCAATAAAGCCTTTTAGGCTGCTGGCTGATGCATCAGAAATCTTTTCTAATCTGACTCTGCCAGTTTTTCGTCCTTTGACTTCGATGGCTACAGCAACTATACTTTTCCCCTCTGCACCTCGTCCTCGCTTCCCT
>DFYY01000010.1 GCA_002383485.1 Bacteroidales bacterium UBA4070
GGTACAAGAAAATGAAAAACTCAGAGGTATATACAATGGCGTTATTGTGCGGTGAGAGTGCCAGCGGTGTTGTCCACGTGAACCGGTAAAAAGGTTGATCCTTTCCGGCAACCGGGGTGATCGGCACCCTTTCGCCCGTTGCCTGGTCAACCCTGTGATGTGACCCGAACTGGGTGGTGTAATATATATACCTGTTGTTCTCGCGGTCTACCTTTGAATACATGCCGTCCCACATGCCCGTTATTACCCAGTCAGATGCGCTGATGGCACCTGCCCAGCCATTGGATGGAGCCTTCCATGCCTCATGGTCCTGGAGGCCGATGTAGATATTGTATGGAGTCTCCATGTCAGCCTCCACGTGGTAGACCTCGCCCAGCGGTATGTGATAATAGTGATTCATGGTGAGCCCGCCGTCAAAGGTCGAATAAATCCCGCCGTCCGATCCAAGCATCATATGCCTGGGATCTTTCGGGTTGATCCAGAAGACCCTGTTGTCACCGAAGTTGGTCTGAAAGCGGTCCTGCTGCCTGCCAAGCGGCCATGTTTTTCCGCCATCGAGGGTGTAGAACATCCCCACTCCCACTACATAGACCTTATCGGGGTCGAGCGGATCAATGGCGATCCTGTTGAAGCTGTATGCAGCTTTGCCGCTCACATCATTCTTTTCGGGATCATTGATCCTCTTCCACTTCATCCCTCCGTCTCGGGTGATATAGACTTCGCCCCCTATCAGATTGTCAAATGAGTGATCAGTGAATTCGTCAAAGGGTACAGGTGCATCCGGGTCAACACCCGGTTTCACGTTCAGGTTCTGAATCACCGCCACAACTACATCAGGGTCAGCCCTGTGAATATCAAGACCGATTCTTCCCAGGGGTCCTGAAGGCAGTCCTCCGGAAAGCACATTCCAGTTCTTCCCGCCGTCAATGCTCCTGTAGATCCGGCTCTTCTCTCCACCCGGCTCATAATTCCATGCCGTACGTTCCTTCTCATAGGTTGCCGCATAGAGGATATCAGGATTCACCGGGTTGACAACGAGGTCTATAACCCCGGTTCTGTCATCAACATACAGAACCTTCTCCCAACTCTTGCCGCCGTTGGTTGTTTTGAAAACCCCTCTCTCCTCATTGGCTGACCAAAGGCTGCCCATTGAGGCCACCCAAACTGTAGACGGATTCTTTGGATGGATCATTATCCTGGCAATATGGCGTGAGTTTTTCAGGCCCATATTCGTCCATGTCTTTCCCGCGTCAGAAGATTTCCAGATACCATTGCCGTAATAGGATGACCTTGCATTGAATGCATCGCCGGTTCCGACCCAGACCACTTCCGGATCAGAGGGCGCTACAGCAATGTCACCTATTGCACCTGTATTGATCTGGTCAGATACGCACTCGAATGTTGTGCCGTTGTTAACCGTTTTCCAGACGCCGCCGCTGCGTGGCCCGACGTACCATGTGTACTTATGCTTCTCACCGGGATTCTCGGGCACTGCCACTGCTCCAACCCATGCACTGATTCTGAATGCTCCCAGGTTACGGTAGGTGAAGGCATCATACCCTCCCGGAAGGGAACGTTGGGCCCCAAGCCGCAGGGATGATGCTGCAATTACAAACACAATGATGATTCTCAATAGGTCTCTGCCGGTTTTCTGCATGATATCTGTTTTACTGTTTAAAAATAAGGACCGCCAATGAGTAGCCTGTCATCAGCGGCCCTTTTCAAAGTTAACCAAATACTATTTTGTATCGGACCTCCAGCTGAAAGGCTTGGTGTCCCATGCCGTACCCTTCCTGAAGTAATCAGGCTGCCCAAGGGCAGATATTGAGGGATTTTTCTCAATCTCATCCGGCGGATACGGATTTCTTCTTGGGAAGGTGTTCGTGTTTATCACCTGGTTGATCGTGGTGAAATCAAGCCTTGGATACCCGGTGCGGATGAAGTCAAAGTATGACTCTGTCGTCTCAAAGGTATTTGCAATGTACTTCTGAGTCATTACAAGTTCCTGGGCGGCCTCGACGGAGGTTGGCATTGTCAGTGCAGGTTGGGCAAGATATGTTATGATGTCAGCTTCCGGCACCCCGTGGTATTCCATGTCAGCCCTGATACCTGCCTTCATTGCTGTTTCAGCAGGACCGTATTCACCTTTCAGGGCATGAGCTTCAGCCTTGAGAAACAGGTTCTCCGAATACATCATGATCATATCCGGATAGGTCTGCGTGCAGTAACTCATTGACCATCTTGACGGTCTGTTGCCAGCCACCGATGATGTTCCGCTCCTGTGGCCGATATAACCTCCTGCTTCAGCTTCCGTCCAGAAGATCATCCTCCTCGGGTCACTAAGGTCATTCAGAAGGTCAACGATATATAAAGATGGAGTCATGCCTGCCGCCGAGTAATCATACAAAGATTCCTCGTAAATATAACTGTCAAATTGCAGGCTTGCCAGGTGCTTCCATGAACACATATCATCATTGTTTTGCAGTCCGTTCTGAAGGTATTGCAGTACAAGATCGGCCTGGCCTGCCGGCGTCTTGCCAGGAAGGTAAGTCAGCCTCATGGCATAGCGGGCCTTGAGCGAGTAACAGAGACGTGTCCACTTTTCAAAGTCCGCTCCATAGATATAGTCCTGCGCCGCAGTGGGAACGAGATCCCCCGGGTCACTGCTTGTAAAGCACTCCACTGCTTCATCAAGGAGAGCATTGGCATGAGTGTAGATTTCCTCAAGCGAATTAACATTCGGGTAAGGAAACTCCGCCCCTTTTAGAGCCTCATCAAGCGGTGCCTGATCATAGTAGTCGGCCATATTGAACCAATGCCAGGCAGTGATAACCGCACCTATACCCTGGAACCTTTTGTTACCGTTTTCTTTGGCCTTCTCGTAGAGCGCATTGGAGTGCATCAGTGCTCCTGAATAAGCTCCCCATATCTCGCCACCATAATCGGTTGAAATCTCAAACCTGGTCTCGTAACCCTGAGTACCGTCAGATGCATACCAGAGCAACCAATCCTTCATACCGTTCCACCAAACGAAAAAAGTAACAGCCTGCTGAGCCCATTCAGACTCAACACCGGAAAGGTAGACACCCTCATCTATTGCCGGAGACTCGGTAATGGCGTTGGGGTTGTAATCAATGTCCAACCACTTCTGGCAGGAGCTCATAGTGAGCAGTACCAGAACTATTATACTGAATTTTATAAGTATCCTTTTCATTTGACAGAATGTTAAAGGGTTATGTTAAGAGTCAATGCATAGGTTCGCAGGGATGGGAAACTGTAATTGAACCAGGCATTACCGTTGGAAATGCCATTGGTGTTTGTCTCCACATCAGATCCGGAGAATCCATCCTTAAACTTGCGCCAGAGATTTCTTCCGGCGAAGGAGACATCAAGCCCCTTAAGATGCAGAGCATCTGCCACCTTCCCCGGCATCCTGTAGGTAAGGGCAACCTCCCGCAGCTTAATGAAATCACGGGGCTGGATATTGTCCTCTTCTGTCGACTGGCATACAGTCTGATAGTAACTGCTGTAGTATGTCCATTCGGTATTAACCGGGTTGGTAACCACAACCTGCTGACTTGTATAGTCATAGTGACCCATGACACCATCGAATACTATCCGGTTATCTTCAGGACGGTTTTCCTGTAGCGGAGACATTCCGTAATATGTCAGATAGTGTTCATCAAAGTTATCAATGAGCCCACCCTTCTGGATATCGAGCTGGGCCATAAATGTTATATTCTTGTATCTGAGACTGTTTCTGATACTGCTTACCCAGTCCGGAGCAATCTTGCCAAAGATCTTTCTGCTTCTCGGATCAATTATCGGCCTTCCATAAGTGGTCCTGTCTGTGCCCGTCGATCCCTGGTCACTCAGTACGAGATTTCCTTCATCATCACGGAGGAACGCATCACCATATAAAACCGGATAAGGTTGTCCTACAATTGCCCAACCGCCGGAGCCGAGATCAATCGGTTCATCATTCTCACCGAGGTCATCAACCATTGAATTGTCTTTTGACCAGGTGAGGGACATATCCCAGCTAAAATCCTTCGTCTGGACTGGCGTGGATGTAATACCAAGCTCAATCCCCTTGTGGGTTATCCCCCCTATATTGATCCACCCGCCTTCGTAACCTGTTGAATTAAGCAGCTGCTGCCAGAGGATCTGGTTTGTGCTCCAGTTGTGATATAGCGCCAGGTCAAGCCCGAGCCGGTTCTTGAAGAATCTCATCTCAAGCCCGGTCTCAATCTCACTCTTGAACTCATTGGCGAGGTCAGGATTGGGATAGGTTGAACTCGGGAGATAGCTGTTCTGGCCGTTAAAAGGCCAGGAGTGACCGAGCCAGTCCGAAGATGATGCCTGAGAGAGGATCACATTCGTTGTATAGGCAGATGCAGGTGCTCCGACCTTTGCATAGCTCACTCTCACTTTGCCGAAGTCCAGGAATTTAGCATTCTGCAAGAGCTCGCTGAATACAAATCCAAGGCTGTGGCTGGGATAAAAGAAGTCATTGTTAATACTCGATGCCCAGTCATTCCTGCCGGTAACAGTATAATAAAGCAGGCTCTTATACCCTATTCTGGCTTCGCCGAAGAGGGACCATGACCTGAACATTCCATAACTTGACCCTGCGGTATAGGTTGAAACGTTCGAAGAGTTATAAATCCCGGGAACAACAAGACCGGTACCTTCAAACTCCATCGAGTTCCAGTAATTCTGAACGATATTGTGCCCGGCCATGACATTGACTGTAAAATCTCCGAAGGTGTTGTCATAGGTTATCATCTCGGTTGATTCAACATCCTTACTGCTGTTGTTGTAACGATTGAAAACACCCTGTGTTTCAACAAGACCTCCCTTGTTTTTGTAATTCTGGGAGACACTTGTATTGGTGCTCACGCCGGTTACCGACCTGAAGTTAAGATGCTCGGCTATCTTGTATTCAATTGACAGTGAGCCTACGAATCTCTCACGCGTAATATTGTTTCCGGTACTCTGAAGTGTGTAGAGATAAGGGTCCCGTCCACCGCCTCTGAATAACCTCAGTGTACCATCCTCCCTGTAGATCGGGTATGGATTCCATGAAGGAGGTGAAGCTATCAGCGTATTGATAAATGTGTAGTTAGTGTCAGAAAGAAAACTCTCTGTTTTTCAAAATTTATAAGCTATTTTTTTTTCAGCCATTCCTTCCAGGTTCATTTGCAATCTAAAAATTAGATTTTGGTCTTAGTTTTTACATTTTTTTTATCCTTGATCAAAAATATACTCCTGTTTTTGACTCTTGGACATATCTCTCCCATATGAACTTTGAAAAACGTATATCAATTGCGGCACTTACGCCGCTGTAATATATTCTATATCATACTGTTCTATATTTCTCTGAATAGCCATCAACTCCCGGCCGATCCGTCGCAAGTTATATGAAGCCACCGCCAGACCAACGTACCGTTTAAAATGGCCATACCCCCGGTCCGGGCATCGGTCCAGGCCGCGATGTTCCAACTCATTAATATTGGATTCCACTGCGCTGTGCTTGTTTCTCAAGAGTTTAAAGCTTCGATGGTCCTCCTCGGCCTGCTCCATCTTGTTGCATTTCCCCTTTTTCGGCATAACAACTTTCTCAACGCATGTTTCCAAAAAGGCCTTGTTGTCCTTGTGCCAATAGCCCTTGTCAAAACTCCAGCTTTTGATCTTATATTTGGTAACCAGCACTTCTGCGACGGGCTTTACCATCTCAGAATCGGAATGGTTCTCCATGATCCTGTAATCTACAATCAGGTTGTATTGATCTGTGGTAATGGACAGCTTTTTACCCAACTCCACATTAGGACTCAATTTTCCCTTGGTGATCCACTCGGTGTATTCCTCGAAAATGGAGAATATCTTTTCTTCATGAGGAATCTGTTCTCCTTGCAGTACCCTGCGATCAAGCAGGTCAATGAACTTGTTCAAAAATTCCATGTAACGATCCAGTTCAAGATGAAGTGCTAAATCTACAACATCTCCTGTGGGAAAATCCTCTTTTGATCTTTCAAGCTTTTCCTGAAGAACACGTGCTTTTGTCAAATAATATTTCACCGCTTGTTTTACCCTTTCTTCCTTACCCTTGCCTCCCGATGCAGAAGCCTTACCTACGGCCCTCATGGCGTTCTTCAGTTGACGGTACCAATCTTGCTTCTTCCTCCATCCAGATATCGAAGGGTACTTCTGCAGGAACTTGCCTACCATGTCAAGGCTTTTGCGAGCACTGTCCCATACCAGGTTGTAATCCGTGGGGAAATGTACATTGCTTTCTACTACAAAACTATCGGTCTTTAAGCGCAAGGCTGCCTCCTNNGTATCATCATCCAAAAGCGATACATTGTCAATGATGTTCTGGTACCTGAACTCATACCGCTCATACCCAAACCCCTTCTCTACTCCCATGATCTGACGGATCAGATGATCATTATTAGCAATGTGGTGAAGATCTTCATAGTTGGTATTCAGGAGCATACGTACCTGAGCCAATACAAAGATCTGCCACAAATCCATACCACGCCGACCTGTTCGCTTCTTGCCCGAAATAACCCTGGATTCCATAATCGCAAACAATCTTTCATTCCACTCAGGGGTGATGAAAATCTCTTTCAGTGCTGCACACAAATCCGGCAATTTACCACTCCGCTTTTTCGTCGTNNTTGTTTGATGGTATAATCAAAATATCCGAATCTCGTTTGTTTAATACCCTGAATATCTGTAATTTCAGCAATATTAACAAGAGAAAACCCGGCTAGATTCAAACAAGTTATTAACATTAATACATTGTATAACAATTAATTGCAAATTTTCTTGCAGACACTAGTTAGCATTACCCTCTTCCATCCTGTCGATATCCTGATTCGAATACATGGCATTGGAGGAGACGGTGAGTCTTGGGGTGAATTTGAAGGTGGTATTGGCATTTATGGAATTCCTTTTAAATCCAAGAGGACCGACGACACCGTCATTATTGGTGTTTGAATAGGACACAAAGTATTGGGCCATGTCAGTTCCTCCGGTTACACTGATTGTATTATCCATCGTGTAACCCGTCCTGAATACCTGCCACCTGTCATAGTACTCCACACCGGGCAGTTCAGATATCCTGGGCCCCCATGAAGTGGAAGTGAACTGGGTGTCACCGTCAATGTATACCCAGTCCTGCGCAGCGACACTATAATTTCCCTGTGCCCATGTCTTCTGAAGAGGTATCTCATAAATCTTGTCAAAGGATGAGGTGTGCTTGAAGTTGACGACCGGTTTCTGATCTGCGGTGCCGGATTTAAGGGTAATCAGGATGACTCCGTTTGCGGCACGGCTGCCATAAAGAGCTGAGGCAGCTGCCCCCTTCAGGACGCTGAGTGATTCAATGGCGTTGGGGTCA
Organism: Bacteroidales bacterium UBA4070; assembly: GCA_002383485.1. GTDB lineage: Bacteria > Bacteroidota > Bacteroidia > Bacteroidales > VadinHA17 > SR-FBR-E99. The sequence goes on from DFYY01000010.1 coordinate 7,409, forward strand.
ATATCCGCAAGACCGGATGAAGACCCTGAATTGTCTGCGTCGAACGGCACACCGTTAACAACAAACAGTGGCTGATTGGAGCCGGTGATCGAAGATCCCCCACGGAGCACTATCCTGGTACCGCTACCGGCCTGGCTCGAGGTGGTGGAAATGCTGAGTCCTGCAACCTTACCACTCAGGGCCGTTGCAAAACTGTTGGTCCTGGTTGCTGTCAGTTCATCGGACTTTACTTCACTTGTTGAGTAACCGAGTGCTTTCTTCTCTGTCCGTATGCCAAGGGCAGTGACAACAATCTCGTCCATAACCTGGGTGTCTGACTCCATGACGACATCAACCGTGCTTCGCCCAGCGATATCTACCTCCACTCTCTTCATCCCCACAAAACTGAAGATAAGAGTGGTTGAACCAGCCGGGACATTAAGGGTGTACTTGCCGTCGGAATCAGTCATCACCCCCAGGGTTGTCCCCTTTACCTGGATCATTACTCCGGGGACCCCTGATCCGTCCTCTGCGTTGGTGACGGTCCCCTGTACCGGCCGCGTCTGAGCAAGAGCCGCAGATGCCGTGGCAAGGATCACAGCAAAAAACATAAGGATTTTTCTCATAAATTGATGGTTTAGGTTATTAATAGGGTTTAAAACAGCCATTTACAATGTATCCTGATGACCTCAACCTCACAGCTCAACTCACAACCAGGTTACGATGAGAAAATATAAACTACCACCTCGGCCAGCGTATCTTGTCCTTTTCATTGACAGGATTGGCGTCAAGCACGAACATGCCGCGACCGTGGGTGGCAATTATAATCATATTGTAACGCGGGTGAACCTGCAAATCATGCACATAGGCAAAAGGCAGATCACCAAGCACATCCCATCTCGTACCGCCATCTTTGCTTATATAAACTGAAGCATCAGTACCAACATACAGAATATCACGCCTCACCGGATCTTCACGGATCACATTCACCGGCCCCACCGGAATGTTACCTGAGATATCAGTCCATGTGTCTCCGAAGTCTGTTGACTTCCATATATATACCTGGAAATCGTCATCGCGCCTTCCGGTCTGGGTCATGTAAACCGTGCCCAGGTCATATTTCGATGCCACTATTCGAGACACCCACCTTACAGGTACATTCTTCGGTTTCAACTCGGTCCAGACCTTGCCGCCATCCTTTGTGCGCCATATCCTGCCGTCATCGGTTCCAGCATAGAGCAATCCTGCCCTGAGAGGCGACTCATCAAGCGTCTGAATGGTCTGGTAGCTGATGTCACCCATCTTTTTCGGATCATTAAAAGTAAGGTCAGGACTGATGAACTCCCAGGTGTTGCCTTTGTCTCGTGACATCATCACATACTGCATGCCATGATATACGATGTCAGGGTTATGCGGTGAGAGCAGTGTTGGAGCTACCCACTGACCCCTGAGACGCGGCTCATCCGCAAATCTGACCGGGAGCAGGTCCTTACGGCTGGCAGGGTAGTTGTTAACTTCTGCCCTGGCGAGAGCACCGTAGAAAGTACTTGAATAAATTGTATTGTTGTCACGGGGATCAACTGCATGAGAGCTGCCCTCTGCACCGAGGGTATTGGTGAACTCTACAGGCATTACCCTGTCGCGTCCACGTGAAAGATCAACGCTGCCGTAAAAACTGTGATGATCCTGAATGGAACCGAAGACCCTGAATGGCACGCTGAAGTCATATGCGATGTTGTAGAACTGTGCAAGAGGAAGCACATCAATCGGATATTTCCACGTGGCCCCCTTGTCATACGAAATGGTAAGACCACCGTCCTGAACGTTCAGAATATAATTGGGGTTGTTCGGATCAATCCATAGACCATGATGGTCAGCATGAGGGCCCCGCAGAATCTTAAAGGTGGCGCCTCCGTCAACAGACTGGTGGAGCTGAATACCCAGTGTATAGATTGTGTTTTCATCCTTCGGATCAATTCTGATCTGACCGAAGACCCAGCCATAGGTTCCTGAGTGGCGCTCCATGTACACTTTCGTCTCTTCTGTGAGCCCGCTGACCTGCTTCCAGGATGCTCCGGCATTGTCTGAACGGTAAACGGTGGCACCCTTGATGACGTCCTGCTTCTGACGTCCGTAGGAATCGAGTTCTCCGGGTTTTGCAATGTATGCTATCTCGTAATTGTCAAGAAGCAGGTAAAGCACATCGGGATTTGATAGTGAAACATCGATACCGATCCTGCCGCGGTTCTGAGGTGCAGGCAGGCCGACATTGATCTCCTTCCAGTTCCTGCCACCGTCAACCGATTTCCATACACCGCAGTTACGGATATCGGAAAAAGTTCGGGGATCATTCCACTTCAGCCTCATGCGCTCCCAGGTTGTGGCATAGAGGGTATTGGGATCCCGCGGGTCAAGAACTACGTCATAGACACCTGTATTCTGATTCACGGAAAGGATCTTCGTCCAGGTTTTACCACCGTCAGCGGTTTTGTAAAGACCTCTCTCCTCGTTCGGGGTCCATTCATGACCGGTAGCCGCTACATATACTATATCACTGTTATCGGGATGAATCCTGATCCTTCCTATCGTATGGGTGTTCTCCAGACCTGTCAGGTTCCAGGTTTTGCCTCCGTCAGTGGTCTTGTAAACACCACAGCCGGCGTTGGAACTACGGAAAATATTAGCCTCACCGGTACCAACCCAAACCACGTCCGGATTCTTCGGATCGATGGCTATGTCACCAATCGAAGCCGTTGGCATCTCATCGAAGACAGGTTCAAAGGTGGTTCCCTCGTTGACCGACTTCCATACGCCGCCGGTAGCAGAACCTACCCATATTATATATTGTCCTCCCCTGGGGGAGATTGCCTCGACATCAGTGCACCGGCCGCTTATGTTCGTCGGACCGATATACTGCCAGTGCATATCCTTATAAGGCGATGACTCCTTCATCTCAGCCTGCGCACTGAACATTTTAACACGCTCGGTACCCTTGAGTACAGGTTGCTTTGCCTGCGAAAAAACCTGCAAAGGTATTGCAGCCAGCAGCAATGCTGACACTGCTGTCAGAACAGATGCGGTCATTCTTTTCGTCATGATAATCTTGTTAGGTTAGTAATCAGGTTAAGTGTAGCGCTTACACTTCATAGGTTAAAAAAAAACGTTCGCTTCCTTCGTTAAATATATAACCATAAACAGAGGAATTATATGCTCTTTAACAGAAAATGCAATATTTAACAATTTTTCATAACTACAGAACTCTGCCGGGAAGGTCAAAGAAATAGTTATCAGCCGGTTAACGAAAATCTCCTGGCAGGGGTACCCGTAGGGCCCTATGTTGCCGAAAAACTATGATCTGTAGCTATTGTGCCGATTCGCATACCGCGGCGTATCTCCAGGCTTTCATGAAGAGCCGGAGGATAAAGAGCGACTGTGCTGCTAAAAAGAAGAGGAACACCTCCATTCCCCTGTCAGGCAGTGCCCTGGCAGAGAACCAGAAAGTCAAGGCGATGAACAGGGTATTGAGAAGAAAGACAGCCAGCACAGTCAGGTACGAGAGCCAGAACCTTTCTCTCAATAAGCGGAATCCTGAGCCAATGGCCCTGAACACCTTTTTAGAACCGGTGGAGGCTATCCATCTCCGGGAGGCATCAGCAACTACAAGCCAGACAGGCAATCCGAGAGCCCACAACCCGTAGAAGAGGTACATGAACCTGCCCGACGGCATCTGTGAACCTGACACGGTCATGTTCAGGATTCCGGGCAACCCGATCATAACAAAGGTATAGGCTCCGATGATAAACATCATCAGCAGGGCTATCTTAAGGAAAGGAATGAAGTTGCTTGCTGATGCCCTGAGAAACTCCGAAACCCGCAGTCCTCCCCATGCCAGTGTAAATCGTCTGAAAAGTCCTCCGGCAAAGAATGTCATCAGAAAGAATCCTGCTGTACCTACAACGAAAGCGCCTGCAGACAGCGATGCCATAATGGCCCCGAATGGTCTGCCTATGTCACCGGCCAGACCGATGTCAAAACCGTCGTTCAGTCGCTCGATGGCCATGCTGCTCCCGAAAATCATATTAAAGGAGGCTTTCAGAGGAAAGGCCACAGCCAATGCAAGCACAAGAGTTGTGATCCAGACTAGGAGTATCATTTTATATGACGACACCACATTTACGGCCCCGTTTTTCAATGCTTTAAACAGGCTCATCCCGGTAAATTTAAAGAGTGAAAATTGAAATCATCATCTGCATGAAAAGCACGAATTTGTTCATCATGCGCCTTGAAGCGGTATATTTCTGCTCCAGTGTGTAGGAGTTGTTGATGCGGTTGACATCCATGTCAATCTTGTCATACGGGTCAATCTTTGCCCAGACCACCTTGCCGGTTCCTGTATAATCAAAATCCCGGTAGCCGGCAATGCCATCCCATGTCTCCAGGACCTCATCGCCATTATCAAACCTTACGAGCACTTCAACCGGGAGTTTCACCTCCCCAAGTCTCTCGATGCTTACCCTTGACAGGTACAGCGTGTCACTTGACCGTTCACTGCGGGTGTATGACACCGAGTCTCCCTCTACTACACCGGAGTAACTCCGGATTTTGTTGCTGGTAATTCCTGAAAGCCGGTAATCACATATCCCGCTGCCGTAGAGCACCTGGTCGAAAAACCAGTTCATATCCTCACCATACCTGTCGCCATGCCTGGTCTTCACCACATCGTTTACCACGGCAATGAAATCCTTTCCGGAGGGATGCCTGAAGGCCCAACGCCTGTAATACTCCCTGAAGACATTATCCATGGTCTCCGTTCCTATTATACCTTCCAGTGTATGCAGCCAGGCTGCAGCCTTGTTGTACGACATTGTGGAATAGCTGTTGTGAGGATACATCCAGGATGGAAGGTCATTAGTGGCAAGGTTGTGTCCCGGGGAGGTGATGTAACTCAGTCGCCCCTGGTCGGTATCCGACATCCTGATGAACGGAAGCTTAAGGAGGCCGTATCCGTCGCCATAGTAATGATCAACGATGCGCTGTTCCCAGTAGGAATTGATCCCCTCGTCCACCCACGGCTCCTCGAACTCATTGCTGGCCAGTATGCCCATGAAATAAGCATGGCCGAACTCGTGGATTGTAACCATCTCGGCCATCTTCAGGAACGACGGAACGGCACCTCCGCCCATTGAAGTGAAGATGGTGGTATACTCCATCCCTCCTGCTCCTGCTCCGGAGAGTGGCGGATCAACGAATGTCAGATGAGGCCAGGGATAGGGCCCTACCCTCTCATCAAGATACTCGAGTGCATGAATCACTGCCTCAAACTGGTTGTCTGCCTTTTTGAGTGCAGCCTCTGTTGTGAGCAGGGTAATATCAACATCCCGCCATTTTCTTGTCAGTACCTTGTATCCCGGCCAGGCAGTCCAGGCAAAGTCTACTATATCCTCGGCTCTCCAGACCACTTTTTTCAGACCGTCGCCAAGATCAATCTCCTCAATCAGAATCCCTCCGGATCCGGTCACGAAATCAGAGGGAAGTGTAACCGATACGTTGTACACTGAATGATTTGCATAAAACTCCGAGGTGGGGTGAAACTGGTGGCAGTTCCATCCGTCCGTCTCACGCTGACGCATCCCGGCCGTCTCGTATACTCCGAATTTCGGAAACCACTGCGCCACGAAATGATAATCATCCTCATACCCGGTCCTGACAATCGGCGAGGGGAGCTTTGAGATAAATTCCATGTGCAGTGTCAGAGTGTCTCCGGGCGCCACGCTGACGGGAAGACCAACCCTCATCACTGTCCTGTCATGAGTATTGCCGTCATCTGGCGAGACATACCTCAGGGAATCAATAAGATCGTTGCCGATGCCATCGGTGACAGACTTTACCTTAACCCATCCCCATCCGTCGTTGCCGGCTGCCGACCATCGCCCCTGCGCCGTAAAGGTGCTCAGGTTGCTGCTGAAGGCATTGAGGTACATATGCATCATCGCCTCACTGACCGGGGCGGAGGAGTGATTGACCCAGAACGCTGTCATCAGGCCATTCACAGTGTGTTCCTCAGGATCCAGAACCGCATTGATATCATACCCTGTCAGCCTGGGACTAAGAGGTTTATTAACCACAATCTGCCCGCCTGCAGTGAAAGGTAGCAGGCATAATAAAACAGAAAAAAACGTTCTCATTACTGTCCGTTAAATGAATAAACCGCTAAAATTAATTCATAATTTCCATGCTTTGCTACCTTTGCACATATTTCTTATTTTGTGCAATGGCGAAACGAGGCACGCGCGAAATGATAGTGGATGTGGCCGCGGGACTGTTTGCCACCGCAGGACTCCGGAGGACCACGATGGAGACGATAGCGGCGGCGGCAGGGCGCGGCAGGCGTACAGTATACATGTATTTCAGCAATAAGGCTGAGATATATGATGCTGTTGTGGAATCTGAGATCCGGTTGATTACTGCCCCGCTGTCAGGACTGGCACGGACAGATGATGCACTGAGCACGGGTATAAGCAAATTTATTCTCTGATTTCTTTTTTGAAAGTTTGCCGCGGAAGCTGTCGATGTTGTTGTAACCGCGGTTGTCCATCCATTTTTCGACTTCTTCGGTTATCGACTTTACAACATCCTCTCCGTTACGGTAGAGGGTACTGACAACCTGCACCGCATCGGCTCCTGCGAGAAGCATCTTTATGACGTCATTAGCAGAGTAGATGCCGGTTGAGGTACAAACTGAGGCTTTGATGTTGCCGTGAAGCATGCCTGTAAATCTCAGCGGCAGCCTGTTGTCCTCGCTGCTGCTCAGGTTTGTTGGCATTATATGCTGCTCTGTATAGATGTCGATATCAGGCTGAAGGAGTCTGTTGAAGACCACCACAGCGTCTGCACCTGCTTTGTCAAGCTCAGCAATGAAGGCCAGTGCGTTTGTATAATAGGATGTCAGCTTAACCGCCACCGGGATCTTCACCGCAGCCTTCACCTTACGAAGTGTTTCAACCTGCTTCTTCTCTACGGCCCCATGTTCGCCGCTGGCCTCCTCGGGAAGAGAGTAGAAGTTCAGTTCGAGTCCTGCGACTCCTGTCGCAGCAGCTTTGACGGCGTACTCCACCCATACCTCGTCGGTAACGGCGTTAAGGCTGGCGATGAGCGGAATGGAAAGGGCCTCACGTGCCTTCCTGAGATGAAGCAGATAGTCATCCGGCGACTCCGGAACGGTTTGGGAGTTTGGAAAGAGTGTCACCTGTTCCGCATGCCGGTGTTCATACTCCGTTTTGCGCTCATACAACTCAAGGTTTTCAAGTTGTACCTGTTCTTCAAAGAGAGATTTGTAGACTATGGCTGCTACGCCTGCTTCCTCCAGTTTACGGAGCTTGTGAAGGTCTGTCGACAGGTTGCTGGCACCTGCAATGATCGGGCTTTTCAGTTCGATGCCCATGTAACGTGTTCTCAGATCTGCCATGAGGTTATTTTTTTATGTAGAACAACAGGTTAAACAAAAAGTTCGTCGCTTCATGGTCAAAACGTCTCCGGGGAGGACGGTTCAATGCATGCCGTGGTTGTCTCTTCACTCCTGCCCTGCTATCCGGACGGGCAAAGAAAAACGGCCGGGGATGCCGGCCGTTTCGCTTTGCGCTATTATGATTTATTTTACCTGTGTGAACTGACCCTTGGTCACCCAGTTCACCACCTCGTCGGAAAGGGGTTTCACTGCAGGCTTAAGGTATCCGACCAGCTTGCCGTTCTCATCTATGAGATATTTCTGGAAGTTCCATGATACCTCTGAGTCGAGTACGCCGTTGGCACTCTTGCTTGTAAGCCATTTGTAAAGAGGATGCATGTCATCGCCCTTCACTGAGATTTTTGACATCATCGGGAATGTCACCCCGTATTCGCTGTCGCAGAACTCCTTGATGTCATCGTTGGTACCGGGTTCCTGGTTCATGAAGTTATTGGCCGGAAAGCCGATGATGACCAGCTTCTGCTTGTATGCTTTATTGAGAAGTTCGAGATCCTTATATTGCGGCGTATATCCGCATTTGGATGCCGTGTTGACTATCATCACTTTTTTTCCTTTAAGGTCAGCCATGCTGAACTGCTGTCCGTCGATAGTCTCAACTGTAAAATCGTAGAATGATTTCTGTGATATTGCGGGTGCTATTATGAAGGCCATCAGTGCGGCAATCGTTATTAATCTCTTTTTCATTGAATCATTTATTTATTTATCCTATTAACAAACCTGATGCCAAAGAGTTTGAGGCATTATTAATTAAAATTTCGACTTCTTATTTATATTAATTCTAAATAAGCTTGTATTATACAAATATACATCGTAAATTTAAATGATGGTTATGGCGGAAGCCGGGTTACAGCTCTTATTCAGGTGAAATTTTCAATTAACCTTAAAGAGACCGGCAATAAGAAAACAATAAGGGATGGATCTTTTACCTGATAAAACAATAGTCATAGAGCTTAAGAACTGGTTTACAACCTTTGTCGGTACTTTTAATCACCAGGGAGAAGAGTTCCGAAAGAATATTGAAATCAAAAGAGAACACACGGAAAGAGTAACCGGGGAGATAATCAATATAGGCAAAGAGCTGGGGCTGAACGAAAATGAGCTTAACCTGGCTGAGATAATAGCGCTGCTGCATGATGTCGGGCGATTTGAACAATACACAACTTATGGAACCTTTTCCGATCAGAAATCAGAAAATCATGCCGAGCTGGGTTTAAAAATCATTAAAGAACAAAACATTCTTCATGCCCTTCACCCTGATATCCGCGACCTTGTTTTCTGCTCTGTAAGATATCACAACCGGTCTTCATTGCCAGCTGATGAGACGGAAAGATGCCTGTACTGGTCACGGCTTATACGTGATGCTGACAAACTTGACATCTGGAGGGTGGTAACCGATTATTACCATCGTGGCAAAGCCGAACGTAATGTTGCCCTGGAACTTGAGCTGCCAGACACTCCGGGCTTCTCGGCAGAGGTGACTGCTGCACTGATGAACAGACAGATCGTTAACATGAAGCATGTCAGGAACATCAATGACATCAAACTTCTCCAGGCAGGGTGGGTTTATGATATTAACTACCCTCCAACATTCATTCAGATAAAAAAACGGAGATACATGGACCTGCTGAAAGAGGTCCTCCCCGATACGGATGAGACGAAGAAGATCTTTGATGTAATTGACTCATTCATTCAAAGGATCTCGTAACTGCTTACAGGCATCGGGAAGTTTAACCGGTTGAGTATCCTTTCAAGGAGTATACCCTGGTTCTGATCATATGAATATCCCAGGGTTGCCCTGACACCGTAAGTGATGAAATGCACTGCTCTGTCAAGCGCAAGGGGCAGGCTGTCGCCCTGAAGCAACGCACCTGTAAGGACACTTGTAATTACAACAATCCCCGGCCCCATATCTGATAACCTTAACATCCAGTCTTTGGCTTCCGTTTCATTAATTGTTTCCGGGAACGGTCTCCCGAGCAGTAATGATGCCTCCGTCAGATTAGGAGTAATAATATCTGCCCTGCCGATCAGCAGGTTCATCTCCGAAACCATCTCACTGCTTATCGGGCCGTACATCTTGCCGTTGTCACCAAGTACAGGGTCAACGACTACCAGCCGGTTATCATTGTAAAAGTCATCTATCATGCCCTGGACAATACGAATCTGCCTGTGAGAGCCGAGGAACCCACTGTAAATGGCATCAAAGACAACATTCTATTTCTTCCAGCATGTGTATGTGCATACCTTAAACGGAATATTGTTCACCCCCAGGCTCTTACCCAGTCTTCGCGAGGGTACCGGTCCAAAAACTCTTCGTTCCATTACTTTGTTTATCTTTTTATTCTTCTTTGAAAAAATATTCAATTTGTCCGTTTAATGGGTCAGTTTTCACCATCACATTTACCAATTACCGGGTGAAACTCATGTTGAGAGCAAATTCAGTTGTAAAATCATCATCATTAGACAGTTCTACATACCTGGCCTTATTTTTTATCATGTCAGTTCGTTTCACAAATTCATTTGATTTAAGATATTGAAGTGCCCCGATGCCGGCACTGTTGCCTACCGGATAAATTTTCCCGGTCAGTTCTTCAGGCAGCAGTCCGATCTGCAACGCTGATCTGATGTTGATGTAGTTTCCAAACCCTCCGGCAAGGAAGAGGGCATCTATATCGCTGAAGGTCAATCCTCTCATTTTTATCAGTATCTTCATACCTGAATAGATGGCCGATTTGGCCAGTTGTATCTCGCGGATATCCTTTTGGGTCACATAAATGTTATTGTCATGATTGACCACATAATGATCTTTCATGTATCCTGTTTCATCAACAATCCCATTAGCCACCAGAAACGCCACGATATCCACTATTCCTGATCCGCAAATTCCCACTGGCTCGCTATTGCCTATGACAAGATATTCACCGGGTCCTGTAAATGATGATATGGCACCTGTCCTCGCACTCATCCCGCAAGTCAGGTTTGCTCCTTCGAATGCCGGTCCTGCTGCTGCAGCGCATGTAAAGATCTCATCACCCGTTACCAGGGCTATCTCCCCGTTGGTCCCGACGTCAAGGAACAGATAGTTTTTCTGATTTACGTTCAGAGCAGCCAGTCCGGCAATAATATCAGCTCCGACAAAAGCAGCAACAGATGGCATTGTAACGACAATGGCCTCCTTGTTAACACTGAGACCTGTTGTATCGCCTCTTAGTTTCCGGGTGGCCGTAAAACGCGGCTTGAAAGGTGAGAGGGCAATTGAAACAGGATCCTCTCCCAGCAGCAGGTGCATCATGGTGGTGTTGCCTGCAAAGGTTAACTTCTCAAAACTGGCTGTACTGATGTTTCTGCAGGCTGCAAATTTCCTCATTTCCCTGTTCAGGGCGCTGATGATTGCCTGATGCAGGTCCTGCAATCCTGTTGCATTGAGCTGGCAATGAGTTATCCTTGTTATCACATCAGCTCCGAAGGCACTCTGGGGGTTAATGAATGATGCAATTTTTTCGATCTTCCCCGATCTGAGATCAAGGAAATACATGACCACTGTTGTTGTCCCTATATCAACAGCCACTCCGTAAGAGTGAGGGCTGAGACGGATTGTACTCTCCTCATCAAGCGGCAGGTCATAAAGGTATTCTGTCTGACTGGTAAGAATATTTGCCTCTTCGGTGTCGGGAAGAATGATCTCAACATTTTTCACAGGATAGTAATTACAGGAAAGCACCGGGCCGTCGCCTTTTACCTCCACCAGGCATTTTCCGCAGGTACCCTTACCGCCGCAGGGAGCATAGATTTCATAATGGTTCTGCCTCAGAATCTCAATAAGTGACCGGCCTCTGCCGGCGCTTACAGTTTTTGATTTTCCGTTGGATGTGATAGTCACCTTCATCATTTCAACATATCAGCATCAGGCAGGTTTAAGAATCCCTGCCCGGTTGTGATTCCATTTTCTGTCAGTCAGCAATTATTCAGGTTCAATAACTTTTATCTCTGAGGTTACCTCCAAAGCCCTTTTATAAACAGCTGTGACACCGCAATACCTCTCTTCCGAGAGTTCCACTGCTTTTTTCAGTTTATCCATCGGCAGATTTTTACCGGTAAATTCATAGACAACATTCATCTTATAAAACTGTTTGGAATGCTCTTCAGTAAGGAATCCTTCAACTGTCACATTGAATTTGTCAACTTCCACTCTCATTTTCATGAGAATTGAGATTACATCCATGGCCGTACAGCCGCCAAGGGAGACAAGCATAAATGGTTTGGGTCGCGGACCGCGATCCCTGCCTCCGACCCCGGGTTCAGCGTCAATTATGATCTTATGTCCGTTCACAATGGTTTCAAAAGCCATTTCGTTGATCCAGCTTGTTTTTATTATTTCACTCTTTGCCATATGTATTTATTTAAAAGGTAGACCATTGTCATCAGAAACCGGGAATCAAATTCAGTCCTGATTTCAAAGTTATAATAAATAATTATGAACATATGCTCGTTTTGCTAATCCAATGTTACAAATTTTCGAGAAGATTGGAGAGTATTGCTGACAGCTCTTCGGTGAATCCAATTAATTTTATACTTTTGCACCGCCTTTAAGCGACAGTATTATGTACCCTGGCATCAATCCACGGAGGCTCTGTCAGTCATTAGGGGGCAAAACGGGGTATAGCGCAGTCCGGTTAGCGCATCTGGTTTGGGACCAGAGGGCCGTGTGTTCGAATCACACTACCCCGACATAAAATAAAGTCTGTCCGCAGAATGCGGCAGGCTTTATTTTTTAATGACGCGTTGACAGCTTGCTGTCATAAGCGGAATGAAAAAAATAAAGAGCGAAGTGAGCGACAGGCTTTTTCTTATGATCACATCCCAAAAGTGATCATGATTCCGATACCAAAGGTGTCGTGGTCGTAATCCTTTCATTCCTGACAGACACAGGCCTGTCCAAAGCCTGGTACAGGTTCTTTATACCACTACTCGTACCTTAATGCCTCAACCGGGTTTCTGTTGGCGAACCGGTAGTAGTTGGCAGCCGCTACCAATGCAACTGATAGCAGGACTGCCAGGCTGCACAGGACGAACAACCCCCAGTGCATTGGTACCTTTACAGCAAAATTCTGCATCCACTTGTTAACCGTAAACCATACTCCGATCAATCCTGCAAGGACTGAAGGAATGGCAATGTACTCCAGCTCGAGAATAAAAACCTTCAGTATATCCGGGGTGGTGGCGCCACTGATCTTTCGTATGGCCAGTTCTTTCTGATGCCTGCCGGCCTCGCTTGTGGTATATCCTAATAAACCGATAACCAGTATTGCCAGAATGACTGCATTTCCGGCCATCAATGCATTCCGAAAGCCCTTTTCTGCATTATGCTTATTCTGAAGATCCTCCTCAAGGCTGCTAACAGAGGCATCTTTCTGAGGCATCCCCAGGTTCATCACAGCAGCAATACTGTGCTGAAGCTGGGATTCAATAAATGGTTTCAATGCTGCAATGATCAGAACAGCTCCTGTCAGGGAAATGAAGAAAAGTATCAGTGTTTCGATGAAGACAATTAGCTGCAACTGCCGTACTGGATGCAATCAAAAAAGGTGACGGCAAAGTAGTCCTGACAACTGTTAGCGGTGGCAAGCTGACTGCATCACTCGGTATGGGCAAGGTTAAGATAACTGACGAAGCAGGAAATTCGGCTTATGTGACTGTAGCAGACCTGAAAGGTACTAACGGAATTATTCATGTCATTGACGGAGTAGTGCTACCCAGGTAGTCATGATAAAATTAACCTGTAAAGAAAGCTCTCTGTAATAACAGATGGCTTTTTTTCTGTCCCATTAAATTCCAACTTTAATCATATTGGACAGGAAAAATCCGTTAATCAAACATTTAGAACTATTTAAACAGTCTTGAATTTACAGATAAGGTAAAATGGAAACTAAAAATAACTTAAGGTCATTGGGTCAGACGGATATCAGGGTGACCCCTATCGGACTCGGCACCTGGCAGTTCAGCAAACAAAAGAATATGGCCGGAAAATTCTGGCCCACACTTGAAGACAACCTGGTTGATAGGATTGTTTCCCTATCCATTGCCGGAGGCATCAACTGGTTTGACACGGCTGAAGTTTATGGCAGGGGTGAGTCTGAAAAAGCCCTCTCCCGGGCCCTTAAAGAAGCAGGTAAGAAACCCGGCGATGTTATCGTAGCAACAAAATGGTGGCCAATGTTCCGTTTTGCTTCAAATATCAGGGAAACCATAGGCACACGCCTGGAACTGCTGGATCCCTACCAGATAGATCTCTACCAGGTACACCAGCCCTGGAGTTTTTCAGGAGAAACCGCTGAAATGACTCAGATGACTGAACTTGTTAACCGAAAACTCATCAAAACCGTTGGAGTCAGCAATTTCAGTGCCCGGAGAATGGAAAACTCATGGAAAACCCTTCAGAAATCAGGCATACCGCTTGCATCAAACCAGGTAAGGTACAGCCTCCTTGACAGAAGCATTGAATCAAACGGAGTCATGGAGCTTGCAAAAAAACTCGGCGTTACAATAATTGCATTCTCGCCTCTGGCCCAGGGACTGGTTACCGGGAAATTTCATGATAATCCCGGACTGCTGAAAAATATCGGTCTGAGAAGATACAATCCCCAATTCAAGCCGACAGGGCTTGAGAAAAGCCGCCCTGTCATCAACCTGGTGAAGGAGCTCGCTGAAAAGTACGATGTAACTCCCTCACAGGTTGCTCTTAACTGGGTCATTCAGTATAATGGAGACACGGTGGTCGCTATACCTGGTGCAACGAAGGAGGCCCATGTAAAGGAAAACTGCGGAGCGATGTCATTCAACCTTTCCGGCGAGGATATGGAAAGGCTGGATAAGGTCAGCTCAATCTTTAAATGAGTGAAACCATCCTGCCCGACTGATAGATAATTTCCCGGATTTGATTTAGATTTGGCGTAGTAGTAACAAATGAATCCGGATATGGAAACAGCAATGATATTTGAGCGGTTCTGGAATCGCTATTCCACGGAAAATCCCAGCGCAAAGCGAATTTACAATCTTTTTTCAGCCAGGGGAGAGAGGGTTGTTCATGACCACATCGCTCTGCGAACATTCGATGACCCCAGGATGAACATCGACGTGATTGCCCGTGTCTTTACGGAAAACGGGTATGAGGCAAGAGGGGACTATGAATTCAAGGCCAAAAAGCTGAGAGGGCAGCATTTCGAGCACAAAAGCAATCCGCAGGCACCGAAGGTTTTTATCAGTGAACTGCTGACGGATCAGTTCAGCGACTACCTCAAGGCTACTGTACGCGATTATCTGAACAGCCTGGATGACAGGGCTTATGCTGATCCGGAACTGGTCTACGGAGGCAGCATATGGGGCAAAATATCATTTGAGACCTATAACAGGTTGCGCGAAGAATCGGAATATGCGGCCTGGCTGCTTGTTTACGGCTATCGGGCGAACCATTTTGCCGTTAAGGTCAATGAACTGAAGCAGTTCACCACCTTGAAGGAGGTCAATGAATTTATTAAGGGAAACGGCTATCTCATGACTACTGTCGGCGGTGAAATCTACGGTACACCGGAGGAGTTGCTCGAACAGTCCGCAACCCTGGCTGAGATTCAGCCCGTTGAATTTACTGACGGGGTATATGAGATTCCCTCGTGCTTCTATGAGTTTACCCTTCGGTACAACCGGCCCGACGGCACCCAGTACCCGGGCTTCATTGCAGCAAACGCCGACAAGATATTCGAAAGCACGAATTACTATAATAAACAGGCTGACATGATGTAGCCGGTTGAAGTGGCCGAATTTTCACGACTTTCAGCCTGATTCCGGTCAAACACCCGGGCATAATGCTGATTCAACTGCGAAGTATCTTCTCTATCTTCCTGCCCTTGGCAAGCTCATCAACCAGCTTATCCAGGTACCTGACCTTCCTGATTAACGGATCCTCAATCTCTTCAACGCGGTATCCGCAGATTACCCCGGTAATTAACGGTGCATTGTGATTAAGTGATGCCTGATTAAAGAATGTTTCGAATGTTACATCTTCATTTATCAGTTCCAGAAGTTTCTTGCTGCTGAAGCCCGTCAGCCACTTGATTACCTGAAGCAGTTCCTCCTCCGTTCTGCCTTTCTTCTGTACCTTCGCCAGATACATGGGATATACAGAAGAAAAAGTCATTTTTGCTATTCGCTGATTCTGTGTGTCCATATTCTGAGTTTCATTATTTCAACAAGTTGTTGACTACAAACCTGATTCTATCATCAGTTGCCCCCTCAGCGTAACCCTTGATGATTTCCCTTATGACACGCTCCTTATCAAGAATGAAAAATACCGGATAGGAGCCGATCGAGTAGTTCTTAAGTACTTCCTTGTCTGCCTGCAGAAATGTGTAATCAATCTGGTTCCTGATCATGTAATTTCTGAGTGCATTCAGGTTTTTGCTGGTGCACTCTATTGCCACAAGCGCAAAATCATCTTTACCGTATTCCTTGTTTAACTCCTTCAGAAAGGGAACCGATGCCCTGCATGGCCCGCAGCTTACACTTGTGAACTGAATCAGGATAACCCCGGAGGTTAAATCCGCAAGCGAGACAGTCTGATTATCCGCTGACGGCAGTCTCCACCCGGGTGCTTTACAGTTTAAGAGGGCACTTTTCTCCTCATCTGTCCTCCTGTACCCGTATTGCCTTATCTCATAATCAGGCGGAAAGAAATCTGTCGCCATGAAATCGTTAATATCAAGCATGTTAAACTCAGGATCAAGGGATGTCGAAACCGAGATGTCATGTGACATCTCGCGCCTGACCTTATATGGAAGATCAGTCTCCTTATCTATCCACAGCTCATAAATTGAGGTGTTATCGCCATAGGTATAAGGTGAAGGGGGCATGTGAAAGGCTTTCCCGAAGAACTCAACCTGCTCCTCCTCATAAATAGTCAGGCGCATAAACAGATCCTTCTCCTGTTCCTTCATCTCAAGGAAAATACTGTCGCCGGTTGTGAGGGAATAATTGATTATGCTCGTCACGTAGTTATAGAAAGGCGGACTTAATGGCCTGAATGGCAGTGGCCTCACCATGAAACTGTCGATCATTATCCCTTTTTCTTCATCATAGAAAGTTGCCCGCATGTGGCCATCGTAACAAAAAGATGCCTTTGTCCGTGTCAGGGAATCAAGTTCCACAAAACTTGACCCTATAGCAGTGTCAGACGAGTTCCTGTACTCCCTGACAAATCGGGTAAAGACAAATGAAGCTGCTGTATCACCGGGACTCCATGATTCCTGAAATTCGTAGTAAGATGCTGTTTCTATCTTGTTGAGGTTGCCCAGGACTGTATTCAGGTACTCTATTGAAGTGTATTCTCTCCCACACGAGGCAAGCAGCATCATCAGAAATCCAAGGCCGAGAATCTCTCTTTTTACAATTGAAAATCTTCTGTTCTTATCAGGGCCCTGCATCCGGAACTGCTATTTTTATCCGGATAGTAAGTTAAGCTAAAATGCTTAATTTAACGAATATGAGAAAAAGAGGAAAATTTGATCGAGAATTTAAACAGATAGTTATTGAACTCAGTCGTAATCGGGAAGACATTTCTGCACTGGCATCCGAACTGGATATTAGTGCCGATCGGATCTATCGATGGCGACGAGAATCAGAGATTCATTGAGGTGCGTGCTTCCCGGGCCAGGGTAATAAGATTCTGAGCGAAGAGGAAAAAGAGATCGTAAGGTTAAAGAAAGAGCTTCGTGATGCATAGCTAGAGCGTGACATCTTAAAAAAAACTGTAATCATTTTCTCCAAGAACGATGGCAAATATTCCAATTCATAAAGGCAGATCGGAGATCCTGGCTAAAAAACGTGGGCGCAGAATACTGTGACACCCAACGGTCCGGCGGTATGTGGCGTTAGTCCGCCAGCTGGCGGAGGTCCCCGGCGGGAGACGGGGCAGGCCGCACCACCGGCCACTAAGCGGTCCTCTTTAGGCAGAAGATTCTCGCGGTACGGAAAGCCAATGACGTATACCGACCTGTTGGCAATGGTTGATTTATTTTATTTTAAGGTCGTTTGGATTTTGGTTACAATCCCAGATTGAATGAATTAATATCTTATCTGGAAAATTCTCGTAAAAGACTATATACGATTTGATTATAAGGCCACGAACAGACTCAAAATCTGACTTATGCCCAATGTCCGGATGCTTTTCTAGTAGTTTTATTGCTTTAGAAATTTGAGCATATAGTTTCACCGAATAGGACTTACTCCCATTTCTTTCAGTGTAGAATTGAAGAATACTTGATAGCTTTATTTGGGCTTTCCCAGATCAGACTATCTTGCGTTTAGCCATGCCTTGATTTCTTTGTCTAGCAGTGCATTATCAATTACCAGCCCTTTCTTAACATCTTCTCGAGATGTAATTATTTCATCTCGTTGTTCTGCTGTCAGATTTAATATTCCCTCATTTAACTTTGAATCCAGAATGGTTTTCAAAGCCTTCGGGAAATTGGCATCCTCAATTTCTGATATTCTATGGATAAGTTGTCTCTTTAATTCAATTGTTGTCATGACGATACATGCTTTTTACAAAGATAATCAATATTGTTCTTATACCAGATTGCCTACAATTATTGCCAACTCATAAATATGTTGACAAAAAGTAAACAATGTCTGCCAGTGATGCCTGGTATGTCACAATCCGGCGGAAGGCAAACACAAAATATAACATCCCTTCCTTCCGGACTGCTTAATGCATAGCTACGTCAGTCCCAGTGCTATACCCCCCCCGGCACCTCACCCGCATTACCCTGTAAAACAAAGAGACAAACAGACTGATTCCTCACTGAAGTTATGGAATTGTTGCCAAACATTATCCCTTCAGGACTTTTATTAATCCACCATTTACACTCCTGCTGTTGAATACCTCCAATTCTCTCCCACCCCGGAAATTTCACTATATTTGATGTTGCCGGCAGCCATTAACCAACTGCCTGTCAGTAAATCAGATATTACCGCATAATCATGAAATACGAAGACTTCATCGTCTCATCCCTCGGAAAGGGAAACGTAATCTCTCCGCTCAAAACGGGACAACAGGCCGAAAGCAAAGTGTATAAATTCATTGATGACGACGAACGGGTCATCTACGACGTCTCATCGGAAAGTTACGAACACTGCCAGTCAACTGGTGAAATACCCGTTTCATTCGAGAAAGCCGGCCCCAAAGAAACCATCTACTTCGAACCGGCAAAAACAAAAGTAGGCATAGTCACCTGCGGAGGCCTCTGCCCCGGACTCAATAACGTCATACGCAGCCTCGTCAACCAGCTCTACTATCGCTACGGTATCAAACGCATCCTCGGCATAAGATATGGCTACGAAGGACTCATCTCAGAATACAACCACGAGGTTGTGGAGATGACAGCACCGATGGTCAGCGAGATACACCTCTCCGGCGGCACCTTCCTCGGCACGTCACGCGGTAACCAGGACGTCAGCAAAATGGTAGACACCTTGGAGATCCTCAACATAAACGTCCTCTTCTGCATCGGAGGCGACGGCACACTGCGCGGCGCACACGCCATCCACGAGGAGATAAAAACACGAAACCTCAAGATAGCGGTGGCAGGTATCCCGAAGACAATAGACAACGATATCGACCTGATACAGAAATCGTTCGGCTTCGAGACCGCATTCTCAATCGCCCATGACATCATCCGCAATGCGCACAACGAAGCCCACGACGCCTATAACGGCATCGCCCTGATAAAACTGATGGGACGTGACTCGGGATTCATCGCCGCCAACGCCGCACTCGCGGTCCAGGAGGTAAATTTCGTCCTGATACCGGAAATCTCTTTCGACCTTTACGGCGAAAATGGATTTCTTAAAGCATTGAAAAACAGGCTTGAGGAGCGACATCATGCGGTTATAGTCGTGGCTGAAGGTGCAGGGCAGGACCTCTTCCCGTCTCAGGGGCAGGCAAGAGATGCCTCAGGAAATATTCTTCACCAGGACATTGGCGTATTCCTGAGAGACAAGATCAAGTCCGAGTTCAAGGCGCTCGGGTTTCGCCATACCATTAAATATATTGATCCCAGTTACATCATCCGCAGTTCCCCTGCAAACGCCAATGACAGCAAGTTCTGCCACCTCCTGGCGCAGAACGCCGTTCATGGAGCCCTGGCCGGCCGGACCGACTTCGTGGTTGGTTACTGGAACAACCAGTTCACACTGATGCCAATACCGCCGGTGGTGGCCAAACGTAAAAAAATAGATGTGGAAGGGGAGCTCTGGTGGAACGTCCTGGAGGCTACAGGGCAGCCGATCAGCATGAAAAACAATTAGAACTCTATGCCTACGGCTACCTCAAGCATCCCGAACGGCTTGATCTCCCTGCCATTGCGTAGTGCAGGATCATAGGCTCCGATGGATTCCGGATCAGTGTATTAGATCACTCCATATTAAACGCCCCGTTTTCAGGCCTGTCAGCCAGAACAGGTTCACTACCGCGCCTGGCCTTCAGAACGGTGTTCCTCTCTCCTATCTGCTGCCTCCACATTGCATAGTAGAGTCCCTTCTTTTCCAGAAGTATATCGTGCGTCCCCTCCTCAATTATCTTCCCCTTTTCAAGCACGTAGATGCGATCGGCATGCATAATTGTTGACAGCCTGTGGGCTATCATCAGTGTGATCTGCTGTTTACCTGCAGAGACCTCCCTCAGTGTCCCGGTGATCTCTTCCTCAGTTATTGAATCAAGGGCCGAGGTGGCCTCGTCAAAGATGAGGATACGGGGATTGCGTATCAGCGCCCTGGCAATCGCCAGACGCTGCTTCTCGCCTCCTGAGACCATCTTCCCCCCCTCACCGAGGAGTGTGTCAAGTCCTTTGGGGGAGCTCTCCACAAGCTTGATTGCCGAGGCTCTCTGAAGGGCATCATAGATCTCCTCGTCAGTGGCATCCGCCTTGACAAACTGCAGGTTCTCACGAATGGTGCCCGAGAAGAGCTGCGTATCCTGTGTGACAAACCCAAGCTGCCTGCGCATCTGGTTAAACCTGATGTCTTTTGCCGGCACATCATCGTAATAAATCGTTCCCTGTGTAGGGGTATACAATCCCACCAGAAGCTTTACCAGGGTCGATTTGCCACAGCCGGAAGGCCCTACAAAGGCTATCGAATCTCCCCTGACAGCCTTGAAGGAGAGATTCTCAATGGCATCAGTCTCTGCCTTTTTATACCGGAAAGTTACGTTGTCGAAGCAGAGCTTCTCGATATCGCCGACTTCGACGGGTTCTTCAGGCCGGTATTCAGGCTCCTTCTGCATCAGATCGTTGAAAATCTCAAGCGAAGCCTCAGCCTCGCGGTACGTGAGGATAATACTTCCCAGGTCCTGAAGGGGAAAGAGAATGCGCGTGGAGATGAATTGCATTGTGATCAGTTCACCAGTGGTTACCAGGTTGCGAAAGATCAGCCACAGCAGTATGAACAGGATCGATTCCTTCAGTACAAGAAGCACGGAACTCTGGAGGAAGGTCAGCGACCGGACTTTTTTGACCTTGGTGATCTCAAGATCAAAAATCTTTTTTGTGAAGCCTTTCAGCCTCCTTATCTCAGGATATGTGAGACCCATGCTCTTCACAAGCTCAATATTCCTGAGTGATTCGGTTATTGCACCACTCATCTTATTGGTCTCCTTCACAACAGACCTCTGGATAGTCCGTATCTTCCTGCTTAACAGCCCCGTCAGCCCGCCAAGCAGTACAACCCCGATCAGGAATACAGGTATCAGCAGCCAGCTTTTAGTGACGGCATACCATATCAGGAACGCCACCCCGACGATAGTTGTGAAGAGTGTGGATATGAACGATGTAATAAACCTCTCATTGTCACGCCTCACCTTCTGGAGGAGAGAAAGCACATGCCCGCTGCTTGTCTCCTCAAACTCATGGTATGGAAGACGGAGCGTATGCCTCAGCCCTTCATCAAAAACCGACAATCCGAACTTCTGGACCACCAGACTGGTGACATAATCCTTGAATGCTCTTGCCAGTCTTGCAAGTAGGGCGATACCAACTGCCAGGGCAAGCAGTCTCAGCGCTCCCCTGATCAGATCACTCTCTGCCCGGCCGTCGATGTTAACGGCGTAAAGGTCTATTATCTTACCGAAGATAATGGGATCAATGAGCTCCAGCACCTGTGCGATGGCAGCCAGACCCATCGAAAGGAAGAGCAGGCCCTTGAAAGGCTTCAGGTACTTCCATATTATCTTCATAGGGATCTGTCAGCAGGTGCCGTACCCGTATGGCTATATAGCAGCCGAAAATGTATCACCCTTGCTCAGATCACCCGTCTCCCATCCCTTGCGGAGCCAGCTGGAACGCTGTGCTGCCGTGCCATGGGTGAAGGTATCAGGCACCACCCTGCCCTGGTACTTTTTCTGAAGCACATCATCGCCGATGGAAGCTGCTGCATTGAGTGCCTCCTCAATGTCGCCCTCCTCTATGGAGTTGAACATCTTCTGCGCATAATGTGCCCACACCCCGGCCAGGAAATCGGCCTGCAACTCGAGCCTGACGGTAAGCTGATTGCCCCTGACCTCGCTGAGTCGCTGACGCTCAGTCTGTACCTCATCGAGGATGCCCATAAGGTTCTGAACATGATGTCCTATCTCATGCGCAACAACATAGGCTATGGCAAAATCGCCGTAAACCCCGTACCTGGCACGCAGGTCATCGAAGAAGCTGAGGTCGATGTAAACCTTTTCATCACCCGGACAATAAAACGGGCCGCTGGCGGCTGTGGCATATCCGCAGGCTGACTCTACCTGACTCCTGAAAAGCACCAGTGTTGGCTTGCGGTATGTGGCCCCTGACTCAGCAAATATTTTTGACCATACCTCCTCCGTATCGGCAAGCACCACTGAAACAAACTGCGCCATCTCATTCTCTGCCTCCGTTGCTTCAACCGGACCGGAAGCCTCTCCCGAACCCGACTGCTGGATTATGCCCGAGGGATCCCCTCCGAGCAGGTAGACAAGCAGTACTATCACAAGAGTCCCGATACCTCCGCCGACAACCTTCGTGCCTGTGCCCATGCCCCTGCGGTCTTCAACATTGTCGCTTCCGCGACGTCCCTGCCATTTCATACTTAATTATATTACCTGGTTATTCATGATCAGACGAAAATACTAAATCGATTCCTATTTTGAAAAATTTAGTCGTGAACAATTTCCAAACGGGCTTGTTTAACTTTCAAAAAACAAGACAATGAAGACAAAGGCATTTATTATCATCACAATTGCTTTAGGAATATTAACCATAAATAACAAAACTATGGCACAGAACTATACTTTTCCGGAGCTCCCGTATGCATACAATGCGCTGGAGCCTTATATCGATGCTCAGACGATGGAGATTCACTACACGAAGCACCACAGGGCATATTTTGACAATTTCGTGAAGGCAGCAGGCGAAGCAAAAATCGATAACCTTCCGCTTGAAGACATTTTCAGCATGGTCAGCATCTACTCCGCAACCATTCGCAATAACGGAGGAGGACTTTACAACCACACTCTCTTCTGGAATATAATGGGTCCAAACGCCGGCGGCCAGCCCGAGGGCGAACTGCTCAAGGCAATAGAAGAGACTTTCGGCTCTTTTGACAAGTTCAAGGCTGAATTTGAGACAGCAGCGAAGACACAGTTCGGAAGCGGCTGGGCGTGGCTGGCGGTTGACGCCAACGGAAAGCTGTTCGTCTCTCAGACCCCGAATCAGGACAACCCGCTTATGGATGTGGCAGCAAAACGCGGCCAGCCGATCCTTGGCCTCGACGTATGGGAGCACGCTTATTACCTGAAATATCAGAACCGCAGGCCCGAGTATGTTGGTAACTTCTGGAACGTGGTCAACTGGAAGAAGGTGACAGAACTCTACAATGCAGCAGTGAAGTAATTATTTTTGATCAGATAACTATCGAAAAAGGGAGGTTCGTTTGCGCGAACCTCCTTTTTCTCTTTAATACCCTCAGTTGCTGCAGTTGTAGCAGACCTCATTCTCAAGCTTTCGCCCTGCGAAGAAGTCATCAATATTTTTCATAGTGGTCTCAGCAATGTTGCGGATGGCCTCGCGGGTGAAGAACCCCTGGTGTGATGTGATTATCACATTGTTGAATGTCAGCAGCCGAGCCAGCACGTCATCAGCCAGCACCATATCCGAGAGATCCTCAAAGAAGAACTGGCTCTCCTCCTCATAGACGTCAAGGCCTGCCGAGCCCACCTGTCCGCTCTTTAAGCCCTCAATCAGGTCGGCAGTCCTGATAAGCTTGCCGCGACCGGTATTGATGAGCATCACCCCCTTCTTCATCATGCCTATTGATGAGGAGTTGATCATGAATTCCGTTTCGCGTGTCAGCGGGCAGTTCAGCGAGATGATATCTGACCTCCTGTAAAGTTCCTCAAGACTCACATAACTGCTTCCGGTTTCGGCGGCAAACGCGGCATCCGGATAGTTGTCGGTGAGCAGCACCTCCATCCCGAATCCCCGCAGGATCTTCACCAGCACCCTGCCGATCCTTCCCGTACCAATCACCCCGGCCGTTTTGCCGTTCATGTCGAATCCCAGCAGCCCGTTCAGTGCAAAATTGGTATCACGGGTGCGGAAATAGGCCCTGTGCACCTTGCGGTTGAGCGTCAGCATCAGCGCCACCGTATGCTCGGCGATGGCGTGTGGCGAGTAGGCCGGCACTCGCGCCACCCTGATATTATTCAGTGCGGCCTTGAGGTCCACGTTATTGAATCCCGCAGAGCGAAGGGCTATCAGCTTCACACCGTATTGCTTAAGATTCATGATCATTCCGGCATCAACGGTGTCATTCACGAAGATGACAACTGCATCATAGCCCTGTACCAGCACGATATTGTCAGGTGTCAAGTGGAACTTGAAGTACTTTACTGTATATCCGTAAGTGCTGTTAACCTCATTGAACGATTCTATATCATAAGGCTTGGCGTCGAAAAACGCAATCTTCAGGTGATTCATCGGGGAAATTTTTCTTAAATGATAACAAGAGGTGCTTGCTTTTGTTCTTAACCGGCTGCAGTTAATGCCGGAAAATGGTTTTGGCAGGTCCGGGTCATTGTTGAATCAGATGGCTTTTGCCAGGTCCGGGACATTGTAGAATCAGACGTATTTACTATATTCATATCCTCCAATTTGCTGATAACCCGATATTGCATCAATCACACAACCGTTACGATATGAAATCAAGATCACTCCTTTCTCTCCTTCTGCTGACGGCACTCCTGTCAGCGCCGGTCCTCATGGCCCAGGATGCCAAACCATGGTACTTCGGTGACCCGACCTCGAGGCCGGATCCTGACCCGAAATCTAAAACCCTTCCACTTATAAAAGTGCAGGGAAATAAATTCGTGACTCCTGACGGCGCTATTGTTCTCTTCCGCGGTCTGTCGATATCAGATCCGGACAAGATCGAACGGCAGGGTCACTGGAACAAAAGCCATTTCGAGCAGGTGAAAAAGACAGGCGCAATGATTGTCCGCATACCTGTCCACCCCGTTGCCTGGCGCGAAAGGACACCCGAAAAGTATGTTGAGTTGTTGCGCGAGGCGGTTGACTGGTGCACTGACCTGGGCATGTATGTGATTATTGACTGGCACTCCATCGGTAACCTCTGGATGGAGCTCTTCCAGGATCCGATGTACAACACCACGAAGACCGAGACCTATGAGTTCTGGAGAACAATTGCGCGCAACTTCGCCGGGCATAATACAGTGGCTTTCTACGAGCTCTTCAATGAGCCCACAATCTACCGCGGCGAGCTGGGCTCTCTTCCATGGTCGGAGTGGAAAAAGATCAATGAGCACATGATCAGCCTGATAAGGGCCTATGACCCTGAAACGATCCCCCTGGTGGCGGGGCTCGACTGGGCCTATGATCTTTCGCCCCTGCGTGATGACCCGGTAAATGCAGAAGGCATTGCCTATGTTACTCACCCCTACGCCTTCAAGCGCGGACAGCCCTGGGAGCCGAGGTGGGAGGAAAATTTTGCGTTTGCAGCAGCGTACGTGCCGGTGGTTGCCACGGAATTCGGGATGCACACTGATATGAATGGACCTGATTATAATGATTACGGTAACCGTATCATCAAGTTCCTCGAGCAGCGTGGCATCAGCTGGATGTGCTGGATCTATGACCCGCAGTGGTGGCCGCAGATGCTCAAATCATGGGATTATGAGCTGACAGAAGGGGGACTCTTCTTCAGCAAGGCCATGAAGGGTGAGCTGGAGTTCCAGAAAAAATAATGTCCCCGACTTACGAAGTCAGCCGGATGCACTGTTGAATGCCGGGCATTCACCATGCAGCCTGACAGTCTCCGCATTTTCCGGACAGCGGCCGGTTCATAATCCGCCTGAAATGCTCAGGACTTGAACAGGGGAACTCCTTTCAGCGCTTTTTCCCTGATACTGGCCATTTCTGACTTATCAAGGGGCTTCAGCTTGTCAGCTACTGCAATTTTCAATGCATGCCGGAACAACGTCTTATCTCCCGGCGGTATGGCTGCAGTGACGGGATGGGATAGGCTAAACCGTAATCCTATCGCAATATCTTCTTCATTAACAAGCGGTTCGTACCAGCATTTGGGATAAGCTGACCGGTCGGCCCCTTCAGGCCATGGTCCTTTCGCCATTGCCTTCAGCGGCAGGATTCCCACTGCAATTTTTACCCTTGCAGATGCATCGTCAGGAGTTGCGTTCATTACAACGATACCGCCAAAACCGATGACCGAGAGCATCTCGCCGGTCTTGCCGAGCGACCTCTTCTCCAGCTTGCCCCGGACGCTCTCCCGTGTGATTCCTGATAGATCGGAGGGAAAGAGAGTGATGGCCGGAACCGCTGCTGCTGCAGAAACAATGAATTTTCTTCTTCTCATCTCAATTCTTTTTCAGAGGGTTTTCAGCCCTGTTGTAAAACTCGTTATGCAGCTCTTCAATCGTGTTGTTGTTCTTAAGGTACCGGATCGGTTCCGCCAGCTGATTCGCATCTTTGGTTACAAGCAACTCCCCCAGCTCGCGGTTGGCCTGTAGTACGTCGCCTGCAAAATGGTTGGGATACCTTGCATACCAGTGTATCCCGGCAAATGCATGAGGCATGGCGTTAAGCCTTCCCTGGTTCAGGCCCGACTCCTTACCCATGGCTTCGGTATCAACCAGGTCGGGACGGATGAAGTACATCATCGATGTCTCCTCCTCACCGGCATGACCGTCGAGCTTAACCTTCTTCAGGCTGCTTATCTGCCGGTCCATCGCCTCGTCGGGGCCTCCCTGGAACAGAACGACGATGTAATCCTTTCGCTCTGCGAGCTGCGACTGGCAGAAATAATCCAGAAAGTAAGTGCTTCCGCCCGGCCTACTTTGACTACTGCGGTGAGAAGGTGGACTTCGGCAAGTTTGCCGGTGCATTCCCTGAAGGACTGATGGTTACTTCAGATGGCAAAACGCTCTCCTTCAAAGCCGATGAGTGCATAAAGATCGGCGATAAGTTCTACAGTGTAGGTGCCGTTATAGTTAAGGGCGGAAATGCTGCGAATGTCTACTTCTATGAAGAAAGCACGCTGAGCGATGCTAACCTGAGAGCACCCGTCAATGCCAGCGGCAAGGCAGCAGCCATCAGCAACGTAACATTCTGCCATATCGAGTGTGATGACCAGCCGAAGCTGGTGATTGCTTTCAAGAGCTACCTGGCACCAAGCGACCGGGCATGCACAACCGGAGGACCGGGGAACATCAATTTTGTGACTTATTATGACTTCAAGCCCGGCGTGGTTGGCAAGGTTTACCTCTCTGCCGGGACTACTCCCTCTACCGGTGATCTCACCAAGCCCGTAGGCAACATCACGGTTGGTGACACCAACAACGACGGCAAGTGGGATGTGACAATTGACAACACGGACCGTACCGATCTGCTCTTCAAGGATGCCTACTTGTTTGTTGGCACTCTTGCGCAGTACACCGGTTTGTACTACCTCAATTTCCCGTACAAGACAGGCGTACTTGAGACACCCGTAGCTCCGCTCACGATGCATCTGCCTTTCTAGAGGCTGCGGCTTTTAGACGGAAAAGGAATTTTTAACTGAAGAGGCTGTCCGGGTAAACCGTGACAGCCTTTTTGTTTTACTGGTGGACTGACTCAGACAATGGCCTTAGAGACTGTCGTTCGCCAGCGGTCTGCAGGCTGAGGACTGATGACTGCCGACTGAAGATCGGGATGCTCTACCATCTTCCTGCAATAAAAAAGGGAGCATCACGGCTCCCTCTGATTGTTTCTGGTCGGTCTGCAGGGACTCGAACCCTGGACCCGCTGATTAAGAGTCAGCTGCTCTACCATCTGAGCTACAGACCGAAATTTGAACGATGCAAAAATACACTTTTTTCGGAGAAAATACCCGAAAAATCTATTGGGTTAATACAATCATCCCCTCCCGCGGAATGGCCCGGTAAATGATCTTCGCCTCCGCCTTCGGAATCCATATCTTAATGTAGGGAACATACGACGGCGTCTTAAGCCTCACGACAGACTTCATCGTGGCTGAAGCGCTCCTCGACCTGTCCTTCAGATCAAAGAAGAACCTCGCCCTGCGGTCCGCACCAACTGTGTCCTCCTGTTGCTCGAAGAAGAACCGGATATTCCGGTCAGTCTCAAGCGTGAAGAATACTGCTTCGAAATCAGTAGTATCTGGTTTGGCACTCACAACCGCCTGGGATGTGTCCTTCGGCGCAATCTTGACACTGACAGGATCCTTCATGAAGGTGGCCTGCATCCCGGTTATGGTCAGCGGCGTAGAGAGCATGCTGTAAATAGCCTCCTGGTTGGCACGCTGGAAAAACGGCGATATATCATATGCATCTATTGCCACAGTACGTACTGGCAATCCTTTGATGAGCAGCTGGATGACACTGTCACGGACATTTATAAGCAATCCTATCGAGTCCGACTCCGCCAGCTTAACCTGGGCTCCAAGAAATGCCTTGTCACGGATCATGTCGATATAACCAGGGATGGCACAAAGATATAGCGTGTCACCCTCCTTCTGCTCCTGCGATGCGAAATAAGCATTGTCAAAATCGTTAACCGAACGGTTAACAGCCGACACCGACATCGCTAGATAATACAGTATAAAGAATACAATCAGGGAACCTGCAATTATCAGCCAAATTTTTCTTTCACGCTTCATCTTAGCTGGTCTAATCAGTAAATATAAACTCTTGATCCAACGCTGAGCGCATGGAATACCGCCTCGAGGTCTTCGTCGCCCAGCCTGATACACCCGTGAGTCACAGGCATCCCAAGCTGCCTCTGGTAAAGCGTCCCGTGAATCAGGTAACCATCGCCGAGGCTCATCGCATATTTGCCCAGTACTCCGTACTCATAGCGCGAAGGATCTGTGGGGCCGGGCACAGGAAGACCTTCTTCAATGAATGCCCAGTCGGGCTTGCGCCACACCGGTTGAGTGATCTTTCCCTGTATGCTCAGCCTCCCTCTGGGCGTCTTGAAAATCCACTCCTTATCGCCCTCCTCGGTCTTGAGAAGCGTATAACTACCTGATGAACAATAGCCCTCACGCACCAGCTGCCTGTTCCGGTACAAAGAGAACCGGTTGTCAACGGTGTTGATTACTATATAAGTCTGCGTTGGAACATATGAGGCAAGCCTGCGCTCCAGGCGGGTGATCTCGTTCCTGGTGACAGACATCTGCCTCCTGATTGCCCTGTTGTCAAGCAGGTTTGAATCTGGCCGGCATTCAGCACGGCTCTTGCCCCACGAATGCTGCAATGCAGGGGCGATGTAGACAGGGACTGACAGCATGAAGAGTAACAGCAGCAGTGTTACAACGCTGACTGCAGTAGTCTTTGCCCAGCGATGCGTCTTAATGTAATCAGCCGCGACGTTCCGATATTGCCTTAACGGTGAGGCTGCGCCCGGAGCCGTATTGTCCGTGGCCTTGCCATCAGGAACAGAGCCATCCGGTGATTTGCCGCCCGGAGTATTGTTCTCCGCTAAATTTTCATTCTGATCTTCCATGATTATTTCTCTCTGGATTTGAAGAACTCCTCAATGGTTAAGGTGGATCCGATAATTGTCACCGGAGTGCCCTTTGAAACATATTTATACAATACGTCCATGTCAGAATTTTTGAGGGCTACGCATCCCTGTGTCCAGTTCCCCCCTTTGCCGCCGTCGCCGTGTATCTCAATCAGGTCGCCGATGCTGGCATCAGCCCTCAGCTGACCATTACGTATCCTCTCATTGAATTCCTGTACGTCAACCTTGTTTGGATAATTGATTAACAGGGCTTTATGATACTTTGTAGAGCCACCTGAGAGCTTCTTAGTCACAATGTATTTCCCTTCCGGGGTGGCCATGTCTCCCCTGCTTTTCTTGTCGCCCAGCCAGTTGCTGCCGAATTCTGCTTCAAAGGTATATTTCTTTTTGCCAGCATGATACAGGTGGAGCTGGGCGGGGATCTTTTCAACCACAATTGCGTAGCCTCCTGACCTGCGACTCTCACTGACGGTCTCGTCGGCCCAGTCCTGCCAGTTGTCGTAATGCTTGAAGTAATCCTCCAGGTTTTTTCGCGCAAGATTGTATGTGCCTGAAATATACTCGTTTGCTTCGGTGATTTTGACATTGCCGTCGACGTAGCGCTCTTTCCTGAAATCGATGGCTGCCTCCTTCACGAGCAGCTTTCCGCGTGCGTGCTTCTTTTTGACATCCTGCGGGAGGGGCATCGAGAGAAAGATTTTTTCGAACGATGCCATTTCGCTGTTAAGGCGGGCGATCTCACTCTCGAGGGTGCTTTTCAGGCTTTTCGAGCGGAAGATAGTGTTTCGCTGTGCGGCTTCGGCCTTCTTCTCGGCAAGCTCCGCGAAGGAGATGACACGCTCGTAATCGCGCGACAATATGAAGCGATCGTTTTCGCTTCGCCATACGGCCATAGCAGAATCGTAGTTGTTCTTCGCCTCGCGGAAAAGTTTAGGAGAATAGATCTCAGACTGAAGGTCCCTGGCCTTTGCAATGGCGGCACGTGCCTGTTCAACCTCGGGTAGCGGCGGTTCCGGCACGAGAGCGCGGAAAACCAGCACACCGGTGACTGTCAGCACGATGCCGGTGATGGAATAAACTATAATGCTTGTCAGGGATCCTCTCTTCATGGGCGCGAAATTAAAAAAATCCCCGGGACAATGCCCGGGGACTCATTCTTTTAAAAGGTGGTATTTTTTAGTACTTGATACCAGCCTTGTCCATTGCAGCCTTCAGCTCGGCGATGATGCCGTTGATGCCTTCGGTAGCAGCTTTTACCTTGTCAACAACTTCCATGTAGTTGGTACCGCCATCGAAGAGTGTCTGAGCGTCGGTGAGAGAAGTCTCGAGGACGGTCAGTTCGTTGGTCATTTCTTCAACTACTGCTTTGCCTTCCTTGCCTTTAGGAGCTTTGAGAAGGAGAGCTTTTGCCTCGTCGAGAAGGGTTTTGGCGCCCGTCATCAGAGTTTCGGCTTCGGCTTTCACTTCAGCTTTCTTGGCTTCTACATTGCCTGAAAGTTCAGCAGCTTTGAGAGAAATACCTTCTGCGGCAACTTTGATAGCTTTGAAATCCTTTGCTGACTTTGATTTCTGTGTTTCGATGTTCTGCAGCATCACGGTCAGTGAGTCATTCAGGGCAGCGAATTCAGCCGGGAAGTAAACATCAGTCTGAGCTGTTTTGGCAGTGTCAAGAGCAGCTTTTGCAGCGTCAAGAGCTTCCTGGGGAACTTTAGCGCAGCTTGCCATCAGGGCAGCTACAGCAACAGTTGCAATTGCAAGAAAAAGTTTGTTTTTCATTTCTGTTTAACAATTTGGTTCTTTTATTGTGTTTAAAAATGTCTCCGATGTTTGTATCGTAAAACTGCCACAAAGTTACATATAAATTTTAATCTTATTTTAATTTCAGACGACTTTTTTTAATGGAATTTTAATGTTTACTCCGACGGTGGCCGCCGATGGTGATTTGGCGGGGGTTTGAGGATGGCAGGGGATATTACATGTGGTGTAAACTCACCCGGTCCACCCATGAAAACAGAAGCCGGACCACTTAAAGTGATCCGGCCTGCTTTAGCTTTTGCGGAGAGAGGGGGATTACCTTCGGTGATCCCTTACGGGGAATCCTGCAATGATTAAATGAACCCTCCGGGTCTTCATTTATTTTCCCTCAGACCCTTCAGAGAGCAAGCTCTCATCGGGTCTTCAGTAAAATAAATGATCCCGCCGGGGGCGGGATTCATTTAATCTTTGCGGAGAGAGGGGGATTCGAACCCCCGGTACGGTTACCCGTACGGCAGTTTAGCAAACTGCTGGTTTAAGCCTCTCACCCATCGCTCCAAAAAACGTTCTGTCGTCTGCTTCTACCTGTCCGGGGTATTATCCCCAGCAGTTTTAAACAGCGGGGCAAAAATATAAAATCGCTGCATACTTTACAAAAATTAACCAGTTTATCTCTTTTTTCCTAAAAGCACCACATTCTCCACATGAAAAGTATGCGGAAACATATCAACGGGTCGCACGCGCAGGACCTCGTAACCCTCTGACAGTATGTCAATATCGCGTGCCTGCGTTGCGGGATTACAGCTGACATAAACAATCTTCTCCGCATCTGACCGCAGCATCCCGAGGGTCACATCGCCATGCATCCCTGCCCTCGGCGGATCGGTGATGATCACATCGGGCCGGCCACGCAGAGCGAAGAGCTTATCATTGAAAATATCCTTGATGTCACCTGCAATGAACTCCGCATTCACTATCCCATTCTCGCGCGCATTGATACGCGCATCGGCGACAGCCTCCTCGATATACTCAATCCCCGTCACCTTGCCGGCACCTGACGCCAGGTAACAGGCAATAGTCCCGGTGCCGGTATACAGGTCATATACATTCTCATCACCCCGCAGCTGCGCAAACTCCTTCACTATCGCGTAGAGCCGTGCCGCCTGTGTGCTGTTGGTCTGGTAGAACGATTTCGGGCCGATCCTGAACCGGAGCCCCTCCATCACCTCGGTTATATATTCGCTGCCGCGAAAATGGACCGGATCCAGGTCCGCGATACTGTCGTTCTTCTTTGTGTTGATGACATACCACAGCGATGTGATCTCCGGGAATCGCTTTGCGAGATGTTCCAGCAGCAGTTGACGCTCCGATGCATGGCTGTCGGTTGTCACCAGAACCACCATCACCTCACCGCCGGCGGTGATTCTTACGAACATTGTCCTGAGGAAACCGCGGTGCTCACGGAAATCGTAAAAAGGCAGCTTCCGCTCAAGAGCATAACGGCGGACCTCGTTCCGGATGGCGTCCGAAGGTTCTGACATGAGG
Source organism: Bacteroidales bacterium UBA4070 (assembly GCA_002383485.1). GTDB lineage: Bacteria > Bacteroidota > Bacteroidia > Bacteroidales > VadinHA17 > SR-FBR-E99. The sequence goes on from DFYY01000010.1 coordinate 40,340, forward strand.
TGACACTCATGAATGTCAAGTACCTTGTCATAGATGCCGGGGATATGGAATCCCAGGGCAGGACTGTGATAGGGTGCGGCCACTATTTGCAGCTCCCCGGCCTGATTTGCTTCCGTGGAAATTTTGTCTGCAGCGGCCTCCTTAATCTGCACCTCCCCTGAATCCATGGCAGCTGCGGCACCTTTCTTTTGTGCCTCCTCAGAATCCATATTGGAGGCGGCACCTTCCTTCTGCACTTCCTTTGAAGCAATCCATGTCTCAAGCTCCTCCCCGGTCATCCACCGTCTCTCCGAGAAAGTGAACTCGAGCTTGTTCCGGTAACCGTAAATCTTTTCCGATCCAACTATCGGGTCAATGGCCGGAATGGGCGTATGCCCTATCCTTGTAAGGTTGTCGCGTACCTGCTGGGCCTTGTAGAATAGCTGCCGGTCATAGGGAAGATGCTGCCACCGGCAGCCGCCGCAGATGCCGAAATGGCTGCACGGCGGGGTGATCCTCGCGGGTGAGGGCGATATCACTTGCAGCGCCACCCCTTCCATATACCTCTTTTTCTTTTTCGTGACCCGGACATCAACCACATCACCAGGGATCATCCCCGGCACGAAGAGAACCATGTCATTGACCTTCGCGATAGCATTACCCTCTGACCCTATGTCCGTTATCGTCACACCCCTGAGAATGGGCAGCTGCTTTTTTCTTCCCACTTTGGCTTACCTGTATGTCTTGAAAAACTGATATCCGGCAAATCCGGCAGGAACAGCAGCCTGCGAGTGATCCAAACCCTCCATCGGCACATAGAAACAGTTCAGTGCACTCGTGCCGGAGCCGATCATGCGGTTGTACATGCTCTCGGAAAGCACAGGCATCACGTCGGTATCGGCCGTGCCGTGAAGCAGGAGGATTGGCACCTCGCTGTCCCATCCGGTGATACTGTTATCCCATAGGGCAGAGCGCACACCCGCGTATTTCTGATCGGTATCAGCCCCGGAGAGATATTCAGCAGTGAACAGACCGGCAATGCTCGTGGTCAGTTGACCGTTGATCTCCTCGCTGTTGTGCAATCCGTCGTATAGTCCGGGTATCCGTCCCGCATATGGCTCATTGAAGAGATCAGTAAGCGGGTTAGGGTAAATGTCATAGGTGCTGTACGCATTCGCGATATAGCCAAGGAAAACCGGATTGGAATACTCCGTAAGGTCCAGAACGTTAACATTGAAGTGTGCGAGGTCATAAGGCCCGGCACCGCATGATGCTGCCTTTACCGTGAACTCAGACGGGTAATCGTTCTCGAGAGCGTAGAGCAATGCCATCGTAGCCCATCCGCCCTGGGAATAACCCATTATATAACAGTCTGTTGTCACAGTTATATCCTTCGCCACATCATCGTCGAACTCTGCGACGGCGCGAAGCATGTCCATGACGGTGCGGACGGTAGACTCCTTATGCAGGTACGGATGCGCCATATTTTTTGATGCCCCGAAGCCGAGGTAATCAGGTATGATAACTACGTAACCCGACGATGCGATGTATTCTATCATCGTAAAGAGGAGGTTCTGGGGATCAGCCGTGGGCGCCGCCGAATGAAGGGTGTTGGTGCCGTTCTGGAAGGAGAGAATGGGGTATGAGCCGGGGGCAGTGGGTGCGCAGATAAGGCCCGATGCTATCACATCCTCACCCTGGAACTCTGTGTTGTAGGTCACGCTATATACGTTTACCCCACTGACGACGTCGGGGATGATGTCAGCTGCATCAGGGTACTGGGTTGCAACCAGGTTGAGGACAGAGAGAACATTCTCCTTTGTCCTCATCAGCTCTACCTCGCTGGAGACGAGGTACATGTTGTCCGCGAACGGGTCCTCTGGCGGATCCTTGCGGCACGACTGCATGATGAGCAGCGGTAGCAGGAGGATCATCAGTTTGTGGATTTTGACGTTGCTTTTCATGACTTTCGGATTTCTCTGCAATATTAACGGAAAAATGTCACATTGAGTATAAAGGGGGAGGGAGGGGGGACATGCCGTGTTACAATTTCTGAAGGTCTACGAGCGTCATATGCAGTGGAAATCATCCCGATCCCCGCAGGATGAGGAAACCAGCCAGATCCCCGCAGGGGATCAGGAATTGTAGAGGAGGCCACCCGATAAAGATCCCCGTAGGGGATCAGGAATTGTAGAGGAGACCACCCGATAAAGATCCCTGTAGGGGATCAGGAATTGTAAGATAGACCACATGATAAAAAGCCCCGTAGGGGATCAGGAATTGTAAGATAGACCACCCGATAAGGATCCCTGTAGGGGATCAGGAATTGTAGGAGAGACCACATGATAAAGATCCCTGTAGGGGATCAGGAATTGTAGAGGAGACCACCCGATAAGGATCCCCGTAGGGGATCAGGAATTGTAGAGGAGGCCACCCGATAAAGATCCCCGTAGGGGATCAGGAATTGTAAAACCCGGCGCACCCCCTCCCCCCCACCCTCATCCCGATGATTTTGATTACCTTTGCGGTTTTAAAAAAATCCGGCCAGATGGTCTCCGTAAACAACGTATCCCTGCTCTTCGGCAGCTTCGTCCTCCTGGACGAGGTCTCCTTCCTCATCACCAGGCAGGAACGCATCGGTCTCACCGGCAGGAACGGCGCCGGCAAATCGACACTGATGAAGATCATCGCCGGGCTGCAGGATCCCACCTCCGGCTCCGTCGAACGGCCCCGCGAGTTGACTATCGGCTACCTCGAGCAGCAGATGAAGATCTCTGACACAACCACAGTACTGGAGGAGGCGCTCAAAGCTTTCACTGAACTGAGAAGCCTTGAAGAGGAGATCAACCATCTCACCCGCGAGCTGACCGAACGCACTGATTATGAGACCGAAAACTATCACAATCTGATTGACCGGCTTCACACTGCCGGCGAACGGCACAGCATCCTCGGTGGCAGCGACTATGTGGCAACCACCGGCCAGACGCTCACCGGCCTCGGCTTCAGCGCGAAGGATTTCAATCGCCCCACCCGTGAGCTGAGCGGCGGCTGGCGCATGCGCGTGGAGCTGGCAAAAATACTCCTCAGGAAACCCGACCTGATCCTCCTCGACGAGCCTACCAACCACCTCGACATAGAGTCAATAATCTGGCTCGAGACCTTCCTCGAGACCTACCCCGGTGCGGTGATCCTCGTCTCGCACGACCGCACCTTCCTCGATAACGTCACCCGCCGCACAGTGGAGATCAGCCTGGGCAAGATATATGATTACCGGGTGCCCTACACAAAATATACGGTGCTCCGGCGTGAGCGCCGCGAGCAGCAGACTGCCGCATATCGCAACCAGCAGAAGATGATCGATGACACTGAGAAATTCATCGAGCGGTTCCGGTACAAGCCCACCAAGGCGGTGCAGGTGCAGAGCAAGATCAAGCAGCTTAAGAAGCTGGACCGCATAGAGATAGAGGACGAGGATACCACAGCAATGAACATCCGCTTCTCCCCCGCCCCGCGCTCCGGCACGGTTGTGGTTGAAGCCGACGAAGCCTCGAAACGCTACGGTAGCCACCTGGTGCTCGATAAAATCTCAATGAAGATCGAACGGGGTGAGAAGGTTGCCTTCGTGGGCCGCAACGGCGAAGGGAAGACAACCCTCGCAAGGATGATCCTCGGCCAGATCGATTTCGAGGGAATCGTAAAACGAGGTCATAACGTCTCCGTCGGGTACTTCGCACAGAACCAGGATGAGCTCCTCAACGATGAGATGACAGTCTTCGAGACTGTTGACAGGATTGCCGTGGGCGACATCCGCACACGCCTTCGCGATATCCTCGGGGCATTCCTCTTCCACGGTGAGGACATTGACAAGAAGGTGAAGGTGCTCTCCGGCGGCGAACGGTCGAGACTGGCCATAGTGCAACTGCTGCTGGAGCCCTATAACCTGCTGCTGCTTGACGAGCCCACCAACCATCTCGACATACGCTCGAAGGAGATCCTGAAACAGGCGCTGATCAAATACGATGGCACATTAATTGTGGTTTCGCACGACAGGGATTTCCTCGACGGGTTGGTAAACAAGGTATTCGAGTTCCGGCACAGGAAGATAAGAACTCACCTGGGAGGCATTGCGGAGTTCCTCAGGGCAAGAAAGATAGAATCGCTGAGGGAGCTGGAAAAGAAGAGTCCGGGGGCAACTAAGAAAACCTCCGGCACAGAAAAGAAGGGGCAGGTACATGCAGATATACCCCCACCCGTAAAAGAAGTGAGAGCGACGCCAGAGGCGAAACCGGCTTTGTCGTACAATGAGAAGAAGGAGACAGAACGCGTCTTCCGCAGACTGCAGAAACGAGTCACGGAGACAGAAGCGGCGATAACGGCCACTGAGGCAGAGATAGCAGCAATGGACGCAAAACTCGCATCTGGTGATGCAGCCGTTGTCAGTGACCCCGCCTTCTACAGCGCCTACGAGGAGACGAAACAGCGCCTTGACTCGCTGATGCAGCAGTGGGAAGAGGCGCACGGTGAGATGGAGGGATTTACCGCAGAATATATGAACAACAATGATACTGTTTGAAAGAAAATATCCGGTCAACGTTTTCAACACCGATCTCACCGGCCGGCTTAGCCCCGGAGCGCTCTTCAGCTTCTTCGAGGACCTCGCGGGCCGTCATGCCGCTGAGCTGGGCTGGGGCCGTGATGACCTGATGGCCTCGGGCGGCTGGTTCTGGGCGCTGTCGCGCATGATCGTGAAGATCGAACGCCTCCCGAATACCTGGGACGAGGTCACCCTCCGCACCTGGCCCAGAGGCACCGAATCGATCTTCGCCCTGCGTGACCTTGAGATGTATGACGATGCCGGAAGGAAAATCGCCGGAGCCTCATCATCCTGGGTGATAGTTGATTACAACACCCGGAAAGCGCAGAGACCAGACAGGGCGCTCTCAAACCTGAACCACCAGTTCCCTGAAACCAGGGCCACCGAAACCAACGCACGTAAAGTGCCGCCGCTGCCTGCAGGTGAACATACCCTCACCAGGCTGAAGGTCAAGATTGACGACATCGACGTAAACAGGCACGTCAACAACGCGCGCTATGTGCACTGGGCCGTCAACTGCTATGATCCGGAATTCATCAGCCTCCATACGCCGGACACAGTGGAGGTGAATTACCTGCTTGAGGGACACCAGGGCGAGATGATCAACATCCTGACCGGCAGGTGTGACGGCAGCGGGGACGGCAAGCATGACGGTACAGCTGACGGCAGCTCTGACGGCACCCGGCCTGAATTCATCCACTCCGTGGTCCGTGAGAGCGACGGCACAGAGCTTTGCCGTCTGAGAATGAGATGGAAAGAGAACGGACAATGAAATCTTTATTACCTTTATGCCATGACAAGGCCTCTCAAAGATAAACCCGCTCTGCTCATCGCGCTTGTTATGACGGCGGCTCTGATGGCATCCTGCACGGTGACCCAGAACGTCACTGACACGAAGGATATGTCGTATATATACAACCCTGCGCGGAACGTCTTCACCCCCTTCGTGAGCGTGTACGACGAGGGTGAGGGCTCATCACTGATGACTATAAGCATCCGCAGGGGCGAACTCTACTTCACCGAGGCCAATCCCGAGGGCGTCGCAATGGCATCAGTCCTCGTATCAGTCAGGCTCTTTGACAATACCCTTGGGGGAGTCCTCTCTGACACTGCAACATTTAAATACGACATCAAAAAGGAAGACGTGGGGGGGGAATATTCCTTCCGCATCCCCCTTGATACCCGCGAGGGTAATGCTTACACCGCCGAGATCAAGATCATTGACCTCGTCCGCCAGCGTACCCAGCAGCTATTCATCGATTTTGAAAGGACGGGCCCCTATAGCGGTCTGAACTACAAGGTGCGTGATCATTTCAGCAACAGAGAGGTGTACAGCCGGGTGGTGAAGCGCGACCAGTACATCAACATCCTGAGCCCCTCTCTTCAGCCTGACACGCTGTGGATCTTCTACTTCCCGCCCGTAAAGGCACTGCCGCCATCGCCCACGACTATACTCCCCGAGGTGACCGTTGCGCCGGAGCCGGATGCAATAGTGCCTCTGCCCTGGTCTGACACCCTCCCGATGATGTTCCCCAGCGAAGGTATCTACATGATCTCCGTTGACAGCCTCATCCGCGAAGGCCTCGTTCTGTACAATTTCGGCACTGACCACCCCACAATGACCAGTCCTGAGACAATGATACCACCGCTGGCCTATCTCGCCACTCCCGAAGAGATGGAAGAGATGCTGACAGCCGAAAAGCCGAAGCTGGCGCTTGATAAGTTCTGGATGGACCGCACCGGCAGTATCGAGCGGTCGAAGGAGCTCATCCGCATATGGTACAACCGCACCCTCTTTGCCAACTATTACTTCAGCTCATACAAGGCCGGATGGCTGACAGACAGGGGGATGATCTACATAATGTACGGCCCGCCCGACAAGGTTTACAAGAACGCCGAGGGGGAGAGCTGGGGTTACAAGAGACCCCCCGTGAAGAGTCGCTGGGGCTCACGCTATGTCGTGGAGGACCAGTACCTGTGGTTCAATTTCCGGAAACAGAAGAACACTTTCTCGGACAACGATTTCGTGCTTAACCGTGCCGGCACCCCGGTCAGTTACTGGGATATTGCGGTGGCCCGTTGGCGCGAGGGCAAGGTGTTCAGACTGGATAATCCGGAGGAGCTGCAATGACGCGGAGCGACAAGGTTGGATGGTCCGGCAGGACGCGGAGCGACAAGGTTGGCAGGTACAGCAGGACGCGGAGCGACAAGGTTGGATGGTCCGGCAGGAGGAGCGGGACCGACAAGCCAGTCACACCCGCAAGAATCCAATACGGCATGGTATTCACACCCGATAACAGACAGCAACAGCAATGATCCACAGCGAAAAGGAATTTATATTCGGTATGCACCCTGTTATGGAGGCAATCAGGGGTGGCAGTCAGATTGACCGTGTTCTGGTGCGCCAGGGACTGCGGGGCATCCAGTACCATGAGCTGATGCAGGTGGTGAATGAATTTGCAGTACCGTGGCAGGTGGTGCCCGTGGAGAAGCTCGACTATATTACCCGCAAGAACCACCAGGGAGTGATTGCGTGGCTCTCAGCAATCGAGTTCCAGAATATTGAAAACATCCTCCCCCGCATCTTCGAGGAAGGTGGTGAACCACTACTGCTGATGCTTGACGGCGTCAGTGATGTCCGTAACTTCGGCGCAATAGTGCGGTCAGCGCTCTGTTTCGGGGCTCACGCTGTCATAATACCGGAAAAAAATTCGGCCAGGATATCCGCCGATGCAGTGAAGGCATCGGCCGGTGCACTCAGTACCTTCCCTGTCTGCAGAGTCAAAAGTCTTACAAAAAGTCTCAGTTACCTTAAAGACTCGGGACTGAAGGCTGTCGCTGCCACGGAGAAAGCTGACATGGAGGTAAGTGCCGCAGGGCTCACCGGGCCGTTGGTGGTGATCCTCGGATCGGAAGAGAGGGGCATCAGCCGCGAGATGCTTGGGTTGTCAGACATCCGGGTGTCAATTCCCATTACCGGTGCCATCGGGTCACTGAATGTCTCGGTGTCAGCCGGCATCCTCCTCTATGAGATCGGCAGGCAGCGCAGCGCTAAGTAAACCGCAGAGATTTGCGAATTGCGAGTTGCGAATTGCGAATTGAAATTTGGCGAGTTGCGAGTTGCGAGGATGGCCATCAAGAGTTGCGAGTTGCGAGTTGCGAGTTGCGAAGATGGCCATCAAGAGTTGCGAGTTGCGAGTTGCGAGTTGCGAAGATGGCCATCAAGAGTTGCGAGTTGCGAGTTGCGAGTTGTGAGTTACGAAGATGGCTGTATTCTAAGATAAAAACAAGTAGCTTGAAAGATTTTTTGAGTTTTTTATGACTCAAAAAACTTTCAAGCTGCATACTGACACAAAGGAACATATGGCGTTCCTCTTCTGATAACAGCAAATACCCT
>DFYY01000033.1 GCA_002383485.1 Bacteroidales bacterium UBA4070
TACGGCTCTTTCCACTGCCGACTGAAGACTGCCTACTTTTAACATATGGATACCAAACTTATCATAACTGCTGACGGCTCCCACACACTCTATGTGCCGGGGATGGATGAACATTACCACTCTCACTTCGGGGCATTGACTGAGTCACAGCACATTTTCATCAATGCCGGCCTCGCCAGCCTCGGACCCGGCCCGGTCTCAATCCTCGAAGTAGGGTTCGGGACAGGCCTGAATGCCCTTCTCTCAGCAACATATGCAGAAACAAATAAAATTGCCGTCAGCTATACCTCCCTCGAAAGATATCCGCTTGATCCGTCCGTTGTCCGGCAGCTGAACTATGGTTCCCTGGCCGGCGAGGGCGGGGAGGATCTCTTCAATGCCATCCATGAGGCACCCTGGAACTTGCCGTCACGAATCAATGATTGGTTCACGCTGGAAAAGAGAGAGTCAGATCTCACAACTGACCAGCTAACAGGTAGTTATGATATGATCTTCTTCGATGCCTTTGGCCCGGACAAACAACCCGCGATGTGGACTGAGGAGGTGCTGCGCAAGATTTCGGCTGTAACATATGACGGATCTGTATTCGTAACATACTCTGCCAAAGGCACTTTAAAAAGGATGCTCCGTTCGCTCGGATTTGAAGTGACACACCTTCCCGGTCCGCCCGGAAAAAGGGTGATCACCAGGGCGATAAAGAGATGAATTATGGTATATTTGCGCCACTGAATCCGGCAATGGCTTCACAGCTCTCCCCGGCAGAAAACAAACAAACAGCAAAATGAAGATCGTAAAACTCATCACCGTCGTAGCTCTGAGTGCAATGGCATTGCTGCCTGCAGCAGCCCAGAAATCAAAGCTTCCAACCTCAGATGACTCGCTCTCCTATGCCCTTGGTGTGGCAAACTACAAATATTATGTAGGAGACAGCATCAGTATTAAAATAAAAATGTTCTCCAAGGGCATGACCGATGCCTCGAAGGAGAAGGCTCTCATGAACGACACTGCAGCCAGCGCCTATATTGTCAGCTATATGCAGAGACGGGAGAAGGCCCGCCTTATGGCAGAAAACAGTCAGCAGATAGAGGCTGCAAGAAAATGGCTTGCTGATAACTCAACAGCCGATGGAGTGGTCACCACACCCAGCGGACTGCAGTACAAGATACTGGAGGAGGGCACCGGCTCAACCCCGGGACCTGAAGATATGGTCAAGGTTCATTATTCAGGAAAAACAATTGACGGCAACCAGTTTGACTCCTCATATGATCGAGGTGAGCCTGCCCAGTTCAGGGTTAACAATGTAATACGCGGCTGGGTTGAGGGACTGCAGCTCATGAAAGAGGGTTCAAAAATGATGCTATATATTCCCTACAACCTCGCCTACGGCGAAAGAGGTGCCGGCAACGTAATCAAGCCCTTCGAAACACTCATCTTCGAAGTGGAACTGCTCGAAGTAATAAAAGAAGAGTAACAGCTTCGACTTGAAATCCAAAATATTATCTTTGCCACAAATTAAAATTAAAACATACACAATGAAAATCAAAGGTTTAGTTATCCTCGCCGTTGCAGCGGCAATGATCGTATCATCATGCAATACCAAATCAGGCGTTACCGGAACCAAGGTAAAGAGCCCGGAAGACTCTCTTGCCTACGCCCTGGGTATTGCAAACTACTTTTATTACATGACTGACAGCATTGATATAGATCCGGTTCTGCTGGCAAAAGGAATGCTTGATGCAAAAGACGGAAAGAATTCACTCGACGAACAGGCAGCACAGGGTTATGTTATGACATATATGCAGAAGAGACAGGCCGATCAGATGAAGAAGATGTACGGAAAGAATATCGACGAGGGTGAAAAATTCCTTGCAGATAACAAGAAGCGCGAAGGTGTGCAGGAGACTGCCAGCGGTCTCCAGTATGAAGTAATAACAATGGGTACCGGTGACAAGCCCACCGCCGTGGATATGGTTAAAGTCCATTATACCGGCATGCTTCTCGACAGCACGAAATTTGACTCATCACTGGACCGCGGCGAACCCGCACAGTTCGGCGTCAACCAGGTCATCCAGGGATGGCAGGAAGGCATCCAGCTGATGCCCGTCGGCTCGAAATTCAAATTCTACATTCCTTACGAACTTGCATATGGTGAGCAGGGAACAGGTCCTATTCCTCCCTTCTCAACCCTCGTCTTTGATGTTGAGCTCCTCGAGATAGTGAAGCAATAATGATATCAGCAGAGATACATACCCCGAAGGGGGTGATGAAAGCCACCCTCAATGATGATGATGCCCCCGGCACCGTGGAAAACTTCGTGAAACTGGCCAGAACCGGTTTTTATGACGGACTGGCATTCCACAGGGTCATCCCGGACTTCGTTATCCAGGGCGGATGCCCCTACTCTATAGACATAAACGATCCGCGTGTTGGTACCGGCGGCCCGGGCTACAAGATCAAATGCGAGCTCAATGGTCAGAAACAGTACCATGACCGCGGCGTTATCTCGATGGCCCACGCAGGAAAGGACACGGGCGGTTCACAGTTCTTCATATGCCACAGCAGGACAAACACCAAACACCTCGACGGAAAACATACCTGCTTCGGCAAAGTTGTCGAGGGACTGGAGGTGATTGACCAGATCATGGCAGGAGACATGATTGACAGGATAATCATAACCGAGACTGAATAATGGAATACCAGATCACCGGCAAGGTTGCAGAGGTGTACCCGGTCAACAGGGTCAATGAACGGTTCCGCAAGCGCGAGTTCGTAATAGAACACAAGGAGAGCGGAAGCGGCCAGGCCTATGTCGACTTCATCAAGTTCCAGCTTACCCAGGAAAAGTGTGAGCTGATAGATGAGTCGTGGCTCAGGCAGGATGTGACCGTTACCTTCAATATCAGGGGTAATCGCTGGGAAAAGAACGGGATAGCCAATTACATCACCAATCTGAATGCTCTCTCAGTGACGCGGGGCATAGCTGTGGCGGAGAACGGCCAGCAGGCCATTGTCAGCCCCCGCCTCGAAGACGCCCCCTCTCCCAGCCCGGAGATGGACGACCTGCCGTTCTGATTTTCCTCATCATAAACATAAGTGCCATATTCCGAAAGGGATGTGGCATTTTTTAAGGCAATTTAGGGGCGAGCGTAAAGAAATGACCCGGTGGGTCATCCACGCAGGTCGTAGACCTGCAAGAATTGTAAAGGGTAGGCCCCCCACCCACCCCTTTGGTTTGGAGCACAACATTTACAATTCCTGATCCCCTGCAGGGATCTGTTTTATTAGTGCCTTTTTATACAATGTTTTATACTCTGTTAGCATCCCCAGCCATACAGTTTTACAGACTGCATGATTCTTCCGCATGCAGGTCGTAGACCTGCAAGAATTGTAGGAAAGATGATAAGAGAGGACAAGTAGACCATCAAGAATTGTAAATTGTATATTTGTCCTGACCACATACATGACCTATGACCCGGAACAACCCCCTTTTACAGGAATGGACCACCCCCTTCTCCATTCCGCCCTTTAACCTGATCAGGCCGGAACACTTCAGGCCGGCAGTAGAAGAAGCTATTGCCATTGCCCGGAAAGAGATAGAGGAAATCGTGAAATGCCCCGATCAACCCGACTTTCACAACACAATAGAGGCTCTTGAGAATGCCGGCACGCTGCTGAACCGCATAACCCCCATACTGTTCAACCTGAACAGCTCGGACACCACTCCTGAACTGCAGGATGCTGCCCGTGAGGTATCACCTGTCCTTACTGCTTTCGGCAATGACATATCACTCAATCCTGAGCTTTTTGCCAGGGTAAAGAGCGTATATGATAGTCGCGACAGCCTCGGTCTTAATCCGGAAGAGATGATCCTTCTCGACCGCAAGTACAAGGGTTTCGTGCGCGGAGGAGCAGGTCTGTCCGATGAGGGAAAGGAACAGTTCAGGGCAATTACCGTGGAACTCTCCACGCTGTCTCTCAGGTTTGAGGAGAACGTGCTTGCCGAGACCAATGACTTCACCCTGCATCTTAGCACTGAGGAAGAATTGTCCGGTTTGCCTGACGGCGCGCGCGAGGCTGCCTCGGCTCTTGCCGCAGAGAAGGGAATGCAGGGATGGCTCTTCACCCTCCATGCCCCCAGCTACGTGCCCTTCATGCAATATGCCGACAGGCGTGATCTGCGGGAACAGATGTTCAGAGAATATGCGCATCGAGCCTTCCGCGGCAACGAGCATGACAACAGGGAACTGGTTAAACGGATTACCGGACTTCGCCTCAGGATGGCAAAACTGCTCGGCTTCCCGGACTATGCATCATATGCACTCGAGGAGCGAATGGCTTCGACCCCTGAAGAGGTTACCGGATTCCTTCAAAGACTCCTGGAGGCCTCAACCCCGGCAGGAAAGAGAGACCTGCATGACATCGAAGAGTATGCCCGCCGGCATGGTCATGAAGGCAGCCTGGAACGATGGGACTGGGCTTACTGGGCTGAGAAGCTTCGGATGGAGAGGTACAGCATTGACGACGAGGCCCTGAGGCCTTATATGCCGCTGGATAAGGTCAGGGAGGCAGTGCCGGGACTTGCTACCAGCCTTTACGGCCTGACCTTCATTGAAAACAGGGAAATTCCCGTCTACAATGAAGAAGTGACTGCATATGAGGTCCATGACGGTGAAAAAGGCATCATTGCCATTCTCATGCTCGATTTTCACCCCAGGAAGGGTAAGAGCGGCGGGGCATGGATGACAGGATTCAGGGAACAGAGGAAGGAGAATGACAGGAGGATAATCCCGGTTGTCTCGCTGGTAATGAACTTCACCCGCCCCACACCTGTTAGGCCATCTCTCCTGTCGCACAGTGAGATGAACACATTTCTTCATGAGTTTGGCCACGCGCTCCACGGTATGCTCTCCGACTGCACCTATGAAAGCCTGTCGGGCACCAACGTGAAGCGTGACTTCGTGGAGCTGCCGTCACAGATAATGGAGAACTGGGCCTGGGAAAAGAAATGGCTCGACACGTGGGCTGCCCACTATGAGACAGGGGAAAAGATCCCGGATGAAATTCTTGCAAGACTCAGGGAATCCGTCACATACAATGAAGGCTATGCCTGTATGCGACAGCTCAGTTTCGGACTTCTCGACATGGCATGGCACACTCTCAAGGAACCGTTCAGCGGTGACATAATCTCGTTCGAACGGGCAGTAATGGCGAAGGCCGAGTTGTTGCCACCGGCAGAAGGAGCGTGCATGAGCGTCTCGTTCGCACACCTCTTTTCCGGAGGTTATGCTGCTGGATATTACGGGTACAAATGGGCGGAAGTGCTTGACGCCGACGCTTTCAGCATGTTCAGGGAGCGCGGCATCTTTGACAGGGAGACCGCCCTTTCATTTCGCCGTACAGTACTCGAAAGGGGGGGCAGCAGGGAACCGGAAGAGCTCTTCCGATCCTTCCGAGGGAGGGAACCATCTATAGAACCGCTGATCGAAAGAAGCGGATTCAGGAAAACAGAATAACAGGAGGCTTCAATCGCAACCCCACAACGTCTTAAAGCAACTTTACATTGTCAGGAAAATCGAGTAGGGCTGAAATTCAGCCCCCCGGATATTCATAATTGTTATATGCTGCTATTCCTTATCCCACCAGACAGGATCACTCCATATCGGATCCTTCATGGCAAGAGGATTTGACAGAAGGAGCTGCTCGTTGTTGTAGTTGCTTTCATGAGTACTGTGGTTGAACCTGCGGAACCAGTAGTTCAGGTCACTTGGGCTCGTCCCCGGAATGATATTGGTTGCAGTGAACTCATAAGGTCTCTTGTAATCCCTGTACACCACTCCGAAACTGCCTATGTTGCCAGCGCTGTAGTTGAAACGACGCATGTCGTTCCATATCTGCATATTGATACCCATAGCTATTATCTTCTGCTGCATGATATCAGCCATTGTAAGGTTGCCGGCACTCTGTACAACGGCAGCGCTTGCCATATATGCAGTTATGTCTGCATCATCCATCGGCATCTGGTCAGGGTTAATCGTCCCGGCCGACTTCCACTCATTAAGCCTGGTCTGCATACGTTCAAAGCTTGCCTCAATGCCGTCTATATATGCAGCATGTGCCTGTGGTGCATTTCCCTGTCTCAGGTAAACCTCAGCCTTGATAAAGCACATCTCGGCATAGGTAAGTATCTCCGAGTCTGAATCAGGCCTGACGAAGAAGCTTCCTGTGCCCCCTACAGCACGCACATTGGCATTCAGGTAGTAATACATATCGGTTGCAGAGACTCCGCTGGTTGACATACTGTTTGACCTCATATTAACATAAACCGTATCACCAGCCCGTCTGTAGTTGGTGCTGTTAACATAGAATGCACCTCTTGGATACGTTACAGAAACATCATTGCCGCTGACCGTATAGGGATGAGGGATTGATGCAATGAAAGCCGTTCTGGCTGCCTCATCAGCTATTGTATACTTTAGAGTCTGAGGCGAATTGGCGTAAGCAGTATTGATAGGTCCTGAATTCTGTCTGATATTTGAATTCATCATATCCACCCCAATGTCTCTTGCCCACTCATAATTTACAATAGTCCCTGCGGGATTCAGTTCAACATTGGTCATCATCGCAGGCAAAAGCTTTGGCAGACGAGGGTCTGTTACCCCGGAGCCTCCTGTAAAATTGTTTGTCAGAAGGTTGGCGTACCATCTTGTAAAGCGCTGGCTCAAGCCGTATGCGGCAGAGTTCCATGTAGAGTTTGTCTGATAGGGATCACCTACAGTAAAGTTGAGCGCATCACCCTCCACATTGTAATGCTTCATAATTATATTGTCAGCATTTGACTGAGGCCCATTCTGGAGTGCTGTCAGCACTGCTGCCGGATCAAAAGTAGATTTCTTGGAAATCTGGAGGAGATAACGTGCCTTCAGTCCGTAGCAGAGCTTGAGCCATTTATTGACATCGCCACCATTCCATGTATCTCCTTCTGAGAGGGCTGTGGCGCCAGGTTCCTGGGTTTTACTGAAGTATTCGATGGCCTTTTCAAGATCAGCCATACATCCGTTATAGATGACATCGCCCTGGTCATAGGCCGGATTGTATTTCCCTGTCATCGCTTCAGTGTAAGGCATTTCACCGTAGATATCCAGCATCATCATGAAACCCATGGCCCTGATGCAGTAGGCAGCGCCAATATAATGCCAGGCACCCTGCTCCTCGGCTCTGTCAATAAGAGGCTTGAGGTTGACAGCTGCCCCCAGGAACCAGTTCTGATAAATGGTTGTACCGCTGCCCTGTATAGGATTCCAGGCTGCAAGCCTGCTGTTGGCTGCGGTAGCGGAGTATGTTTGAGTCATTATGCCCGCGATTGTGCTTGTGCGCATATTTGCAGTTCCCCATGCATACATGTAGTAATGTTGTATCCATGGAAGCCTGATCTCCGGAGTTGCTTTGATATCAGTTGGATTGTCAGGGTCCACATTGACATCGAGCCAATTCTCGCACGAAGAGAAGCCCAGAAGGAGGATCAGACCAAGTGTAATAGATAATATCCTTTTCATAATCAATTTTTTTGAATCAGTTATTAAAATGTTGCATTGATACCGAACGTTACGCTCCTTGTAGCAGGCACACCGCAATAGTCGATACCCATCGAGCCGGACCCGCCTGTCCCCGAACCGGAAACGCTCACTTCAGGATCCATCCCTTTATAGTTAGTCCAGAGGAACAGGTTATAGCCTCCTATGGAAGCTGATAGACCTTTTATGAAACCCCTCTCACCAAGGAGACCTGTGAAGTCATAAGACAGGTTAACAGAGCGAAGCCTTAGCCAATTAGTATTTGTTATAAAATTGTAGGCATTCACTCCGTATCCGTTCAAGCCCCAGTATTGCTGGATCATGTACTCGCCAGACTTCGAAGCTCCGCCGACTGTATAGGTTTTCCCGGCCTCGTATGTATAGGATACAGGTTCACCCGAGGTCTTGGAAACCCCTGATACTGTAACTGACTCACGATTGAGGGTTTTGGCACTCAATCCATTGATTGTCAAATAGTAATCAGTCCCATTATAGATGTCACCGCCTTTCCTGATGTCAAAGAGGAAGGAGAAGTTCAGGTTCTTGTAGCGCAGATTGTTATTCAGACCTCCGATGAAATCAGGCTCACGGTTTCCTACAACGTTTGTTGTCACAGTTGTCTGCGCGTACAGACCGGTTGTCTCATCTACAAGGTACCGGCCATCGGGAATCTCATTTCCTTCTTGATCCTTTTCCCTCATCCAACGATCGCCAGTTAGTCCAAGGAAGTATCCGCCGTTTGGAATAGAGGCTGCCTTCACCCCTCCTATCTGTACGTCTGTGACATAGAAGAGACTGACTCCCGGGAGAAATTCTCCCAGTGTTCCCCGGTTGCCTGAAAGGTTCAGTGTCATATCCCAAGTAAAATCATGTCTTTTCACCGGAGTTGCATTTATTGACAGCTCCATACCCTTGTTGTGTACCGAGCCGCTGTTCAGTGTAAGGAAAATGTAACCGGTTGACTGTGCGAGCCTGGGGCTTGCCAACTGGTTCTTGGTAACACTGTTGTAGTAAGTGATGTCTAGTCCCAGTCTGCCCTTAAGGAACTGTAATTCAGCGCCAAACTCGGCAGATGTCTGGATTTCAGGGACCAGGCTAGGGCTTCCTCCTGTCCAGCTGTTGCCGGTACCTACAAACTGGCCGCTCACTATCTGAGGAGCCCATAGGTAGTAATTGGTTGCATAGGCGTCGGCGTCCTTCCCTACCTGGGCCCATGATGCACGGACTTTCCCGAATGAAAGGATATCATTCTCCGGTAGCAGTTCCGTAAACACAAAACTGCCGGAAACAGAAGGATAGAAATATGACCTGTTTTCAACAGGAAGTGTTGACGACCAGTCGTTACGGCCGGTAACAGTCAGGTAAGCAATGCTCTTGTATGATGCTCGTAACTCACCGAATGCACCTACCAGGCGTTTTGTGACATTCCTTTCGGTAAAAAACTTCTGATCCTCAACGATGTTGCCGAAACTGATGGTTCCTGCAGTGGAGAATCCGTAACCCCAGTTGGTCTGGGAAACCCTGTTTGTGTTTTCAGCGGTATGCCCCAGTAACAGGTTCAGGTCAATATCGCCGAATTTCTGACTGAAGTTCAGCATGAGGTTGGATGAGAGGAACGCATAATCTGAACCGCTCTTGCTCAGGCGACCTTCCTGGTACTGTTCAACCACTGCCCCCCCGGGTGCGATATAGGTGTATGCACCGCTGTTGTATGTATCATAACCTACACGGTAAAGAATGTTGAACCAGTCTGTCAGGTTGACGGAAGCGTTGATGCCACCGGTGAAACGGTTCACCTTGTCTGTCAGTTTGTTTTTGTTCAGTATCCAGTACGGGTTCTCCACGTCATTGGCAAGCTCCTGGAGGCCCTCGAACATCCTGTACTTCGTTCCGTCAGCATTGAGATATTTCGATATATCGTCACTCCGTGACCAGCCGTAAAGAGCTGTCATGGTTCCGTTACCTCCGCCGTTATACAGACCTGCAGTTGTAAGCGTCTTCAGGGTGTTTGAAATTGAATAGGCTGCATTTGCCCCGACAGTCAGTTTGCCATATTTCTGCTCACCGTTGAAGCGGAATGTATTCTTGTCAAACCCCGTCATAGGCACAACTCCCGTCTGATCAAAATTTGATGCCGAAAGGTAAAAGCTGTTATTTTTGCTTCCTCCGGAGATGCTCAGGCTGTTGTCGAAAACATTTCCGCCCTGGAAGAAGTTTCCGACATTATCGTACACCGGTCCGGTAATCGGGTTGCCCCATGACTGTGTTGTATAGTCACTGAAAGCCCCGGCCTGGTTATAGAAGCCCCTTCCGTAGACACCCTGCAACTCCGGCAAAGTACCAACCCAGGAATAGGAATATTTTGAACCGAAATCAACCCTGATCGGGCCTTCTCCCCCTTTCTTTGTTGTTATTATAACCACACCGTCAGCTGCACGTGAACCGTAGAGTGCAGATGCGGCCGCTCCCTTAAGGATTGACATGCTTTCTATGTCATCAGGATTTATGTCCATCACACGGTTGCCGAATGAAGTTGCATTCTTTGTAACACCGTCGGTTCCCGAGTTACCGCTGTTGACGGTAGAGTTGTCATAGATGATTCCGTCAACGACGAACAGCGGCTGGTTGTCGCGTGTTTCGCTAGCCGAGTTGCCGCCGCGGATTATGATTGTTGATCCGGCTCCTGCAGAACCGCTCGACTGGGTAATATTCACACCTGCGACCTTGCCTGCCAGGGAGTTGATAATGTTTGTCTGCTTGTTTTTCAGGATCTCATCACTTTTAAGATCCTGGACGGCATATCCCAGGGCTTTCTTCTCCTTCTCGATGCCGAGGGCGGTAACGACAACCTCCCCCACAAGAATTGACGACTCAGTCATTGTTACATTAATTGTGGACCGGCCATTGATTGGAACTCTCACAGCTTCCATCCCGATTACGGAAAAGATCAGGACACCATTTGCCGGTGCATCGATAGAGTATGTGCCATCATTGTTTGAGGCTACTCCGGTAGTGGTTCCTTCAAGAAGTATTGTTACTCCAGGAATGGCCAGCCCGGTATTGTCAGTGACTTTTCCGGATACGCGTACTGTCTGGGCAATAACTGTTCCGGAAAACAGAATTAGCAAAATGGCTGAAAACATTGCATGTTTTCCCCATTTAGCCATTTCTCGCTGAAAGTGCAAATTCAGGTTTGTTCTCATGTTTTTAATATTTGGAGTTTAATGGTTTAGTCTTAGTGTCAATACTCAAAATAATCACCAGATCAATATAAGGCAATTTAATGGAATTTCAGACAGACTGTAACTTCAAGGCCCTGTTTTTTTCCCAGACATAATCGATCTAAGGATAACACACTTCTATCAACTGACATTTATCCCTTTACATTTTTTTCAAATGGCCATGCCTAACATCAGACTCTATCATTCATCAGCCATAATGAGCAGCATCGGATAATATCGGACTTCGTTTTGCAATGAAAATTCACCCACAACATCAGGACTTGTATGAAGGCCTGTTCGTCAGTCCGTGACTTCCACCCTGGAGTTATCGCCCATGCCGGGCGCACAAAAAGATAGAGATGCCAGAAACGCGTCTCTATCTTTTTCTGAACAACCTTTGCAAGGCTGTAGAATTTTAATTCTACCAGCCAGTGGTCTGAGTAAGGGTATACCCCTTCTCAGCATACTGAGTTATCTGGGCTATGCCCACAGGCGCAAGATAGACCCTGTCAGTAAAGGCGTCGCGGGCTGAAATATTTTCTGGAATATAGTAGCCCACCATATCTGCACCGTTGGCTCCGTTGTAGGTAACCACTGTACCGTCAGCTTTCTGAACCTTCAGCTTGTTGACCTTTGCGGCAATCAGCCATTCAGGCATCTCAACAGGGAAATCCATCCATAACCCTAGATGCAGGTCAGGGTTAGTAGCAACATCCAGATAGTTGAGTTTCTTCCAGCGCTTGATATCGAGCAGGCGTGAATGTTCGTATACGAATTCCATTCGGCGTTCACGGCGTATCTCCCATATGAGGGCAGATACGTCTGCGTCGCGATCCGGGTCATTTGGGAGGCTGGCGAGTGACATGGGCGCAGTCTTCTGGATTCCCTTGGCAGTAGCAACTGCATCAAGCGGGCGATTGCGAATTGCGTTAATAGAAACGTCAATATCTGCCTGGGTAACAGCCGACCCGCCCAGGGTGGCGAGTTCTGCCTTAGCCTCAATCCAGTTCAGCACCACCTCTCCAAGTCGCATGACAGGGGCATCATTGGTGTTCGTATTTGAGCCGTATTGCGCGGGGTATGTACCACCGGCATAAGTCGGCCCAACCCTGTCTATAAACTTGTCAGAGTAAAGCAATGTAGAAGCCTCCTTTTTGGGTGTATCCCAGAAGGTAGCCTCAAAGCGCGGGTCACGCGTGGCAATCATGCTTGCCAGGTCGAGCATGGCAGCATTTGGCAGTGTTGATGACTGATAAACCTGCCCGTCAGCACAAATGAATGACTTTGCCAGGTCAAGATTGGCAGACTGCGGCTGACTCTCGGTGGTGTTAGCATAAGAAGCAATATGATGAGTCACCTGCAGAGCTGCATCGTAATGCCTGTACATTATCACTTCCTTGTTGCCTGCAAGATCCTGAGAACCAAACAGTGAACGGAAATCGCTCGCGAAGGAATACTTGCCTGAAGTCATTACATAACTCGCGGCATCTGCAGCCAACTGCAGGTACTTCTGAGCTTTTTCGGAATTATTAAGGTGATATTTCTGCCAGGTACCTTCGAAGAGCATAAGACGGGAAATAAACCCGGCTGCAATATACCTGTTCAGGTACTGTGCACTTCCGTCAGAGGCCCTCATATTGGCCAGAACATAGGTAAAATCATCATACACTGCATCCATTACCAGAGTGCGATTATCCCTGTCCTTATACAGAAGGTCCAGCTCAGAGTCCTTTATCAACCTGTCATAATATGGTACGTTACCGAAAACACTCACAAGTCTGCTATATTCATAACCTCTGAAGAAACGTGCAACAGCACTCCAGTGCTTGTACGCATCCTCAGTGAGATACTCATCCTTCATTGCTTCGACTCTCTCAAGCATCAGGTTTGACTTGCGGACATACGCAAAATTCCATGAAGGTCCGCAGTAAGTTGTCATCATTGAAGGAGTCTCACTGGTTGAGGTTCTTGATGCAGGAGGCTGGGTCTCAAAGCTGATCTGCTTGCCCGTTTGAGTGAAGTCATCAGCAAAATAGTATCCCCGAAGCGGAGCGTAATCAACACCCCATGAAGAGTTGTAACCAACAAAGTAGTTAATATAGAACCCATTCGCGAAGAGTCGAAGGTTATTCTCCGATGTCCAGTAGTTCTGGTCATTCATTGTTGTCAGTGACGGCCTGTCGAGGAAATCTTCGCATCCGCTGAAAAACAATGCTGCCAAAGCGATGATTATTGTCAATTTTCTTTTCATTGTTCCTAGTTTTAGAAGTTAACCTGTAGACCGAACGATGCACTCTTGAAAGTGGGTACACCAACACCTGTACGACTCAGGTTATAGTTTGAGGTGTTCCACATTGAATAACCCTGGATTTCTTCGGGGTCAATAGGAAGTGTTCCCAGATGGTCAAACGTGAAGAAATTTTCAAGAGCTGCATAAACCCGCAACCTGCTGATCATAATTTTCTTGGTAAGGTTTGAGGGAATTGTGTAGCCTATTGTGATATTCTTGAACCTCAAATATGCCATGTTCAGGAGATACCTGGTCTGAGGCACCATATTGAGTGTTGTACTGCTTCCGGCAAGGTTATAGGGACGAGGATAGAATGCATCAGTCCTGTCTTCTCTCCAGAAATCAGTAGCAAAAGCCTTGGGCATAGCTCCGTCAGATGAATTATACCCCGGGATAGCCAGGAAACCGTCACCCCAGATCTGCCTGCTGCCGACACCCTGAAGGAAAAATGAAAAGTCAACACCTTTATAGTCGAGGTCAGTACGGAAACCATACATGTAACGCGGGGTTGAATTGCCAATGATCTTTAGATCACCATAATCGGGATTCCCGTCTGCATCCTTGACCAGCCTGTTACCGGGATTTATATACCCGTCACCATTCTGATCAACAAACTTGACGTCTCCGGGCATAAAGAGGAAGTTCCCTGCCTGAAGCCTTCCCTGGATGGCTACGTTTTCAGGATCGGCAAGCTGATAAACTGTATAGTTGGCGGTTCCGGCTTCATTGGGTACCGTAACCTTAATCAGATTGCCATCAGTGTCAAAAACAAAGTCGCCTTTCTGGAAGAGCCGGTCGGTTTCATAGCCCCAAATCTCACCGTAGGTCTTGCCAACATACCATGAATCTATGCTCTGGGTTGAGCCGTATTTGGTGATTTTGGTAACAGCATCAGAAAGAGTTGCAGTAAGGGTGATGCCCAGACCGTTCTCAAACCGGTGGTTGTAATCAACCTGTATCTCGGCACCCTTGGTGCGGAGTGATCCGAAGTTGCCCTGCGGGGCTCCTGTACCGAATGTTGTCGGGAGACCTTCCTGCGGAACAATCATGTTTTTCGTGTCACGGATGAACCAGTCAAAGGTGACTCCAATCTTATTCCTGAGAAGGCGGGCGTCAAAGCCCAGGTTCAAAGTTGTTATATCCTGCCATGTAATATTGGCGGAAACTGCACCCGGAGTACCGAACTGATAGAGCTTCGCTCCGCCTATCAGCCAGTTGCTCTGCGAACCACTCATTGTGGGAATATAAAGCGAGTTGGATACCGTCTGGTCTCCGATCGTACCCCATGATCCTCGAAGCTTGAATGTGCTGAGTGCGGGCTTCGCCCAGTCCATAAACTGTTCCTCTGTCACTATCCAGCCTGCAGAAAATGAAGGGAACCACCGCCACTGCAGAACCGGCGGGAATTTGGACGTGCCGTCATACCTGAGGTTTGCCTCCAGAAGATACTTCTCTTTGTACATATAGTTCAACCGGCCATAGAAACCAAGCTGTGACTCCCAGTATTCTCCTCCGCTGGTGGTCTGGGTTCCGTATGCCAGGTCAAACTGCGGGTTGGAAGGGTCAACCAACTGCGTTGTCTGCGACCAGTTGTAGGCTTCTGTGTATCCCACCCTGTTCATTCCGAGCATGAATCCGAACTGATGATCATCCAGAACATTGAGTGAATAGGTTGTGTAAAGATTAAATGTATTTCTCTGATTGTTTTCCGAGCGACGGTAAACATGGTCAGGGTTGTTACCAGATGGTGTAGTCAGCATGGGCAATTGAAATGCCGGTATTGCACCCGGTGTAGTCGGTGTAACTACCTGACCAGTGCTTGAATCGACATAAATCCGGTCTCCATTGTCATCATACTTAGGCACACCGGCGGACCAGGTATCCCGATACGTAAACCGAGTACCAGGCCTTTTTGTAATATATTCCAGATTTGCATGTGTATAATCAAGGAATATCCTCCAGTCTTTGAGCGGAGTGATCTCAAGGCCGCCGTTCATACTGGCGTAGTTGTTCTCCTGAGATGCAGTGTTGGCAGCTGACAGTTCGTAGGCCGGGTTCCTGGTTGGAAAACCATCCTCAGTTGCATACGGGTATGTCGGTCCCCAGCGGTAAAGATAAAGCCATGGGTCAGCAGTTGTAGAATTGGTTGCATAGGCATATCTCTTGTTCCTCTTCGAATAGAGCGCTCCGACATTTACCTTCAGCCAGTCAGTCACCTCCGTACCCAGCCTGATCGACCCATTGTAACGCTTGAAATCATCGATCTTTGAAGGCTTGATAATACCTGTCTGATCAAGGTAACCCAGCCCAATATTGTAATCTGTCTTGCCGGTTTTGCCGTTAACTGAAAAATTGTGCAACTGGGTGGGAGTCCATTCCTTAATCATGTAATCATAAGGATCATATGTCCTCAGCCCTATTTTAAAGTTATCTGCGTTGACATACCAGTCACGTCCATAGAGCATGGGGTCATCCGGTTTTACAACATCAGCCCATTTTTCCTGCCATTCTACAGCCTTCTCATAACCTTCACGAGTGATAAGCCAGAATGCGCCTGCCCTGGTACCCCCGATACGTTCAAAGGCAGCAACCGTATATTCCAGTGCCTCCAGCTCTGCCATCTCCATTTTCTTTGAGATATTCTGGAACGAGAGGTTACCATTGTAAGCAACTTTTACTCCCTCATTTCTCGCACCTTTCTTGGTTGTAATAAGAATCACTCCAAAGGCAGCCTTTGCTCCGTAGATAGACGCAGATGCAGCATCCTTCAGTATGGAGATGGACTCAATGTCATTTGGGTTAAGCATCTGGATTGAAGGAATCTCAACGTTATCAACCAGGATGAGGGGTGATGATCCACCCTGTAGTGAACCGATCTGTCCACGGATCTTGATTAGGGGATCAGATCCTATCTCACCGCTGGGGATAACCACGCTTAAACCAGGCATTGTGCCCTGCAGGCCACGACCTGCATCAGCGATTGGTCTGGCCTCGAGTGTCTTTTCAACATTTACACTGGAAACTGCACCGGTCAGGTTGGCTCTTTTCTGAGAGCCGTATCCGACCACCACAACTTCCTCAATGAATTCGACTTCAGGACTCATTCTCACATCAATCCTGTTCGATGACCCTACGGTCACCTCCTGGTTTGTAAACCCCAGGGAAGTAAAGACCAGGACCTGGCCGGGTGCAGCAGTGATTGAATAGAAACCATTCAGATCGGTACTGGTACCCGTGGTAGTGTTCTTGATTATCACGTTGACGCCAGGCAACGCTTCATTCGTTGTGGCATCAGTGACAGTCCCTGTCACGATTTTAGGCTGAGCATAAATGCTTTGTGAAAGCATCAGTCCCAAAACCGCAAACAACATTAATAGTTTTGTTCTCATGTGATTGGATTTAGGGTTAAATAGTATTGATTAGGTTATATATTTAATTGATTTCCGTACACCACATCCTACAAGCAAGATACATAATTATATGCAGGATGTATTACAAGTTTCAACTTTTTTTCTCTGTAATTCCTATACCGGGCCTGTCAGGCAGTACGATCTTTCCGTCAACCACTGTCATTCCGTCATATATATCATTACTGATCAGCAGGTTGCCGTCGAGGTCCGCCCAATCAACAAGAGGTGAAAGCTGGGCGGCCGCCGAGACGGCACAGGAAGTTTCGGTCATACATCCTATCAAAATCTTCATATCCATCTGCCTGGCCATTGTGATCATCTTGTATGCTGCATGCATGCCACCGCACTTCATAAGCTTGATGTTGATGCCGCTATAGATTCCCTTCATGCCAAGAAGCTGGCTGACAGTCTGCAGAGCTTCATCCGCAACTATAGGCAAAGGGCTCCTTTCGGTCAGCCATGCGATGTCATCCACCTGCTCCTTCGGCATCGGCTGCTCGATGAACAGTGTCCCCCTATCACTGAGATAGTTAGCCATCTCAAGCGCATAGTTCCTGTCCTTCCATCCCTGGTTCACGTCGACAAAGACTGGCACGTCAGTCACCGAACGGACTACATCTATCATCTCCTTGTCATTATCACGCCCCATCTTGATCTTGAGCTGCCTGAAGGCGCTGGCCTCAATGGTCTTCTCCCTGACAACATCGGCAGTGTCAATGCCAATAGTGAAACTTGTTACGGGTGCTTTTCCCGGATCCAGACCCCAGATTCTGAACCAGGGCTGCCCCAGCAGCTTACCAGTCAGATCATGCAGGGCGATGTCAATGGAGGCCTTGGCGGCATAGTTCCCGGGCATTACACCTTCAACATAGGCCAGGATATCCTCCATCAGGAACGGATCACTGAATTGTTCCAGGTTAACTTTAGAGAGAAAATTGAGCACCGATTCATGACTTTCGCCAAGGTATGGAGGCATGGAAGCCTCACCGAAGCCTGTAACACCGTCATACTCAATTGATGTCAGAACCACCGGTGTTGTGGTCCTGGAGTTGGTTGCAACCGTAAATACATGCCGGAGCTGCAGTTCGTAAGGCCTGTAGCTGAGCTTCAGCGTCCCTCCTCCCTTGCCTGCAACCCTTCTCCTGCCTGACGAAACATCAGCAGGAGAAGCCTTGCACCCGGCGATAATCGCGCCTGCGGCAAGACCCCCGATCTTGATAAAATCACGTTTTTTCATATACTGTCAGAAATACCAGCTGTGTTGTGAGACACGTTCCAGACCCTTCCCTTCCGTGAAAGTCGTCACCCTCCTGGCGCCCTGCAGAATCTCAAGCAGATATGCACTGTAATTCGTCCTTGTCGGGTCGAAACTGTTAACCTTGACCATTCCTGATGAATGGATGAACTCCGTGTCACCTATATACATTCCTGTGTGGGTTATCCGCGGCTTGCCGTCCCTTACCCTGCCGAAATAGAGCAGGTCACCGGGTGCCAGCGTCTCACAGGGCTTTTCAATGCTCACCTCCTCACCGTAACGGAACTGACCCGATGCATCACGTGTAAGAATAACACCTCCGGAATAATATATCATCTTTGTAAAACCGCTGCAGTCAACCCCTTTGGTCGAGGTCCCGCCCCAGAGATAGGGTGCGCCCATAAATGATTTCGCAAAGCGAATAAGACCCTGCGACTCTATGTCAGCTCCTTCAGCCCAGGTCCGGAAATCAGTACTCTCATTTTTCTTTATCTCACCGCTCCTGCCGTCAGGAAGCACAACGGTCCATTTGTCTCCCCGGGAACCGGTCCTGGTAACAATAACCCCGAAGACAATGTCCGAAACGGTCTCTCCGTTGCTGCCGGCAACAACTCCGGTATGCTCTGTATATATCAGCCTGTCACTCCCTTTCCACGCAGCCAGTTCATCATCACTGAGTTCCGCCAGGTCATTGTCAGTCCAGCCAGTATAGGAATCCGGCGTCTGAACCAGGTACCAGCCGCCCCGCTTGTTCAGAATCCTGACCGGTGTTCCCATCAGTGCCTGTGTAGACTGCTCCGCAGCATGCGATGGCCTGGTCCTGATATTGCAGACACTTACGGTGATCAGCCCCCAGGGCTTTTCCACAACCGCCGGATCAGGCATTACCGTAATGCTGTCAGCATATTCAATACCCGACTTCTCAAGCATCTCAATTATTGCACTCTTTGCATCCGGAAGATCTGTCTCTCCCTTCGCGGTAATCACGCCGCCATCTGACATCACGAGATTGACATCAACAATGGATTCGGCACTCTGAGGCACCATCCCAGCTGCAATGCTATCAAGCTGTTCCTGCAACTCTGCCGGAACCTCCTTCTGCTGACACCCGGCAAGCTGAAAAACACATAATAAAAGAACAAGATAGTTTAAGGGTTTCATGAAAGTTGTATTACATCTTACAAATCCAAAAATAAATATTTATAATATTCAAGTCAATAGACAATTGAATTTTATTTAACTTGTCATAAAGATTTTTTATTAGCCGTGAGGAGAGCACTTGTATTATATAAGACAAATCAAAACCCCCGGTGGGCCGGCAAGGTTTGCAAGGCAACGAATAAGTAAATATATTACCTTATATATGAAGACTATAACAAGGCGTTTTTTTAATTCAGGGATTGCACTAGTGATGGTTTTTGCCCTGGCAGGACCCTTGAACGGGCAAAATGTAGAGACCGGGGTGGAGACCCTGATAAAAAACAATTTCGAAATCCTGAAGGGCAGAAGAGTCGGACTGGTAACCAATCCTACCGGGGTTGACCGCTCTCTCAGGTCTACCGTGGATATACTTCACAATGCGCCGGAGGTCAACCTGGTGGCGCTCTACGGCCCTGAGCACGGTGTGCGGGGCGAGTTCACCGCCGGGGAGTATGTCGATTTCGAGACCGATCCCTCAACCGGACTCCCGGTGTACAGCCTCTACGGCAAAACCCGGAAACCTTCTCCCGAGATGCTTAAGGATATAGATATATTGGTGTATGATATCCAGGATATCGGCTCCAGGTCATACACCTTTATAAGTACGTTAGGACTTGTTATGGAGGCCGCAGCCGAAAACGGCATCCCGGTGGTAGTACTTGACCGGCCCAACCCGCTTGGCGGAATCCGCATGGAGGGAGCTATCACCCGACCCGGCTTCTTCTCTTTCGTCAGCCAGTTCCCGATCCCTTATATTCACGGGATGACCGTGGGCGAGCTTGCGATGTTCCTGAACGGAGAGCGACTGCTAAAGAACGGAGTGGTATGCGGACTGCACGTGGAGAAGATGACCGGATGGAAAAGGTCGGTGCATTTCCGGGATACCGGCCTGCCATGGGTCCCCTCCTCCCCCCAGGTACCTCATGGAGACACACCTCTCTACTACCCTGCAACAGGAATTGCAGGGGAACTGTATACCGTCAGCATAGGAGTGGGCTATACGATCCCCTTCCAGACCTTCGCAGCCCCATGGATCAATGCAGACTCACTGGCAACAAGCCTCAACGGGCTCAAGCTGCCGGGAGTGATCTTCAGGCCAACGCATTACAAACCGTACTTCAGTACCCTTGAGGGTAAGATGGTTCACGGTGTGCAGATCCACATCACCGACCCTTCCACAGCTCCCCTGACACTGCTTCAGTTCTACATCATGCAGGAGGCACACCTCCTGTGGCCGAAGAAAAACCTGTTCACAATGTGTGATCCTTCACGGCACTCAATGTTCGACAAGGTATGCGGAACGGATGAGGTGCGACTCACCTTCACAAAGTCGTTCAGGGTGGATGACATCCTGGATCTGTGGAACAGGGACATACCGGCCTTCAGGGCGAAAGCGGAAAAATACTTCCTTTACGACTGATCCTGCCGGAGCCGAGGAAATGCCTGACGCATTTGCCGGCATTGCCCAGAAACTCTCCGGCCTGAACCTTCCGGTTCCGGAGCTCACTGGCCCTGATCTTTCCGCCCCCGGGCAGTTGTATCAATGGATATTAGCCCCTTCCACGCTCTTCTCAAGCTCACGGGCGTGCTGCAGGAACTCACTGAGAAGCATCTCCTTGTAGTAGACCATACCGTGAGTACCCCTGATCTTCAGACTCTCATTCTCATAGAAGAAGTCCTTGCCGAGTATCAGCTGCACCTGCTTGAACTGCTCAACCCACACCTGCTGCGACAGGTCACTGAACGGGCCGTCATATGCTGGACTTGGAAACGAGGCGTTTACCTGGCTGACATAACAGTCGCGGAACGACTGGTTCAGCACAGCCATAGAGTTCAGGGATACAGGTACGAATACATTCGCTTCATAAGGAAGGAACCTGAACCATACATTACGGTATCCGATTACCCGAAGTTCCGAGAGATCCTTTTCCTGGCTCCATTGCCTCAGTGCCTCGGCAATCGCCTGCAACACCTTATAATGCGTATCCGGCCCGGAGCCCTCCGGATCAAAGGCAAGACTCACAATATTTGGTTGTATACGCCTCAGACACTGCAGTATAGGCTCCACATCCCGGTGTTTGTCAGGCTGCTGGGTAAAAATATCGCCTGTGTAGAATCCCAGTCGCAGGTGCTCAATGTTGCGCACAGGCACACCGTAATGTGCCCATACCAGCTCCTCCTCATACTCCCTGAGCATACCTTTAAGTTTCTGAATGTCCGTTGGATTTTTCTCACCGCTGTAGCTTCTCCTTATGAGGTCAATATTCCGTTTAATCTGAGCATCAAGCTCATCCTTCGATTTCAGCCGGTAAATATCAACCATTGCCCTTACAATCCTGTGACAGAGGCCCCTCATCTTGCCGGCTTCGTCCTTGTCTGCCACCTTGTCAAGGTAATGGCTTACATCCTTGTCCCATTTGAACTTGTAGCCCGACTCAAAGAAATCGGGGTATCTGAGCATCTGAATCATGCCTGCGGCGATCAGGCGCTGTGTCTCCTCCAGCAGTTCGAGAAGCATGTTGTTTGTCACTGCCGTGAATCCCGATGTCAGCACCGAGAAGTGGAACCTGTTGGTAATCTCCCTCAGCTGGGGAATGATCGCAGGGAAGATGCCGAGCATAATGTCGTCATGGTGCGGCCCGGTGTGGAAGAATGTCGTGTTCCTCTCCCTTTTAAGGCCCGCTTCAATCTTCCGCTTGGTTGATTCAATAACGTCTGACACGGTATTAAGACTGAGGCCCGGTATCAGGGAGCAATACTCATCGTTCTGAAGATCCTCAAGGACAAGCTTATGTGCATACTTCTCTATCTTCTGACAGAGATCGAAGACTGCCCTTTCGGTTTTCTCGAAGGACCATTCGCCCTCCCTGAAGTATCTCTCCACGGAGTCATGGAGCTGTACCGCTGCGCCCTCTGTAAGATAGAACCGCGCATTCTTCAGTCCTTGCAGCACAGTTGCCGGATAGAGGTTGTCAGGGCCGCTCTCCAATGCATTCCTGACAACCTGTGCCTTCGCATCGCCCGCGGCGAAGATAATTGCAACGGCATCAGGATTGAAAGTGATGGTTCCCAGACCTATGGTTATCACCAGGCGTGTCCTTGAGACCTCGATGCCTCCCAGGTCACCAGCCGAGGCAGCCTGTGTCTCGAAGTTGGTTGCCGTAAGCCTGGTGGCAGAGTTGTGATCACTTCCCCGGGTGTTGAAGGCTATGTGGCCGTCAGGACCAATCCCACCAAGGAAGAATCCTATTCCTCCGAGAGCCCTGATCTTCTTCTCATAATTCGTGCACCAGTTGTCAATTCTGAAGAGTGAGTCCTGCTGAAGTCTCTCCAGCCTGCTGACGGCCTCCCTGTTACGGAGAGTAAGATCAATGATATTGTCGGGAAATACCTCCGAATAGTGTTTCCCTTCAGCAAGGGTTATCTCCTCTGAATTTATCAGAAGTGCCCTTGCCGGATCAAGGTCGAAGCCTTCAATGTAGAACTTGCTTACATAATCGAAGAAGCTGTTGTGCTGGCGCGGATTGATAGGATAGAACTCATCTATCTGTACAAAATGAAGACCTCTCAGTGATGGCTTGTTCTTCAGGAACAGTCCGTTTTCCTCCCGTATCCGTATTGCTTCCGGTTCCGTCCAGTTATTCAGGAGGTATTTGGTCCACTTTATGAAATACTCTGGCGTTTTACCGGTGGGGAGGCTTATGACCCCGTCAGGATTCTCCGCCACCCACTCCAGGAAGCGGAGCGCTGTCATCAGTCCCAGGCCGGGGAAATTGTCAACCACGATATAGGGCATCTTCGAGGTCATCGTGGTCCTTCCTGACCGGCTGAAAAATGCCTGTTCAACCTTGCTGAATCCTGCTGTGTTCATCCTGATCCGATTTACTTTTTCATTTAATAAGAGCATCATACAATACCTCCACCGGGTGGAGTGCCTTTCTTCCGGTGCCGTCGGCAATGTGATTACGGCACGATGTCCCCGGCGCTGTGATGACTGTCTCAGCCGAGGCTGTCCGCACTGCCGGGAAGAGCACCATCTCACCGATCTTCATGCTCAGGTCATAGTGTTCCTTTTCATACCCGAATGCACCTGCCATGCCGCAACAGCCGTCATTGATCTCCTCCACCTCATAGCCGGAGGGCAGCGACAGCATCCTGATTGTCGGTGCGGTTGAAGCCACCGCCTTCTGCTGGCAGTGACCGTGCAGGAGTATTTTCGCCGGCTTGCCGGTGAAGCTGTCCGAAGTGATATTGCCCCTGTCTATTTCACGGCAGATAAACTCCTCGAACAGCAGCGCGTTTCCGGCTATCCTGCGGGCATCTCCTGCCAGGCTCTTCCCGGCCATCTCCGGATATTCGTCCCGGAAGGTAAGCAGTGCTGAAGGCTCGATTCCCACCAGCGGCCGCTCCTCCGTTATAACATCGCGGAGCATCAGAATGTTTTTCACTGCAATCTTCTGAGCGGACCGGAGCAGCCCCTTTGACAGAAATGTCCGGCCGCTTTCGTGGTGACGGGGTATCACAACATCATAGCCAAGCTTCTCCAGCAACATGACTGCCTTTATGCCGATATCACTCTCATTGTAGTTTGTGAATTCATCGGCAAAGAGGCAGACAGTGCCCTTCGGGCCGGAAGAGCCTTCCGGATGGCTGATGCCTGGCGCACCTTCATTACTATTCCCTGCTTCCAGTCCGTTTATACCGCTCTTGCTGACTGCATTGTCACTGGCGGCTCTGCTTTTCTTCCTGCCGTGCCGTCTCTCCCATGCCCTGAGCGTCACCGGCGACAGGGCCGGTATGGGACGCCTGACGGAGAATCCTATTATCCTCTTGAACAGGGCAGTTCCGGTTATAAAATTGGTTAACGGTCTCACAAGCATCCCGGGCACGTACAGCCGCGGCAGCCAGGCGATCAGCCAGGCGCGGAACGGCACATGGTGCAGATCATAGTAGTGCTGCAGGAATTCAGCCTTGAGCCGGGCCACATCAACATTGGACGGGCACTCGGACTTGCATGCCTTGCATGAAAGGCAGAGGTCCATCACCCTGTATATCTCCTCGTGATCAAAAGGCTCCTTTTTAGGCGACCGCGTCAGGAACTCCCTGAGAATATTTGCCCGGGCACGGGTCGACTTGTCCTCGTCGCCCGTGGCCATGAACGTGGGACACATGGTTCCGCCCATCAGCGCACTCTTGCGGCAGTCAGCCGAGCCGCTGCATTTTTCCGCAGCGTAAAGGATACCTTCCTCCTCAGGGAATTCAAATACCGTTCCCCGAAAACTTCTTCTCTCACCTGCCGGGTATCTCAGGTTTTCGGTTATCGGGGGAGTCTCTGTTATCTTTCCCGGGTTGAAAAGACCGTAAGGATCCCATGTCTTTTTCAGCTCTCTTAGAAGGGCATAGTTATGCTGTCCGAGCATAAGCGGTATGAACTCTCCCCGCAGTCTGCCGTCACCGTGTTCCCCGCTGAGCGAACCCCTGTACTTCTTGACCAGCCTGGCGATATCCTCTGCCAGACCTCTGAAAGTCCTTATATCATCGGGATCCTTCAGGTCGAGCAACGGGCTGAGATGCAATTCTCCTGTGGCGATATGCGCGTAATATGCACAGCTGAGACCGTACTTTCGCAGCGCCGCGGCTGCCTCCTCAATGTATTCGGGAAACAGCTCCGGCAGTACTGCGGTATCTTCAATCACCTGCACGCTCTTTCTCCTGCCTGGGATGTTAAGAAGCACTCCCAGACCCGCCCTTCGCAATTCCCACACCCTTGCCATCTCATCGGCCCCTGTAAAGAGAGGGAAGTGATACCCGTATCCGGCAGCCAGCATGTCCCGCTCCATGGCGGCAGCTGTCTCACTGATCTCCTCAAGCGTCGGTCTTATGATCTCGATAAGCAATATCACCCGGGGATCACCCTTAACGAAGAAACGGTTGCGGTTCTGCTCGATGTTGTCTTTAGTGCAGTTGAGAATATAATCGTCTATGAGCTCCACGGCAGCCGGACGGTGTTTCAGGGCGATTATATTCGCCCTGACGGCATCCTGCAGACTGCTGAAGTGGGCGCATACCAGCCCGGTGCGGTCTTCTGTCAGAGGCACCAGGTTCAGCTTCATCGATGTGGTGAATGCCAGGGTACCTTCGGAGCCGGCAAGCAGCTTGCATATATTGATCTTCTCCCCGTTGCCGGTGAAGGGATCGGTATTCAGCAGTGCATCAAGCGCATAACCGTTGTTGCGGCGGCGCAGCCCGGGATGGGGATACTCCCTGCGTATCTCCTCCGCATTACGCTTATCGGAGAGAACGTCATGCAGGTTCCTGTATATCTTCGTTTCAAGAAGAGCCGGGTCTCCATTGCATTTTGAATTGAACTCCTCCGTGGTCAGGGCGCAGAAATGTGCCTCGGAACCGTCTGACAGAACAGCATCAACCTCGAGGATATGATCCCTCACGCTGCCATGAATAATTGAGTGTGCACCACAGGAGTTGTTGCCCAGCATCCCTCCCATGCAGCACCGGTTGGCGGTTGAGGTCTCCGGTCCGAACTGCAGCCTGTGAGGCGCCAGAATGCGGTTCAGCTCTCCAAGTACCACGCCGGGCTCAACCCTGACCCATCGCTCTGCGACATTAAACTCAAGTATCCGGTTGAGATGCCGGGAAATATCCATCACGATACCCGGTCCTACAACCTGGCCAGCAAGAGAGGTGCCTGCTCCGCGCGGTATGACCGAACTGCCCGTGCTGCGTGCGAAAGCCAGAATCTTCTTTATGTCATCCACTGAGGCCGGCCTGGTAACAGCAACGGGAACCTCCCTGTATGCCGAGGCATCAGTTGCATAGAGTATCCGTTGCGTCTGATCCGTATAAAGATCACCCGCCAGCTGATCACGGAGAGTATCAAATATCATATCCTGCTTCATATTATCTGATCATTGAACGGGCTGTTTTACACTCTTCTTTCCGAACTGCGGATCAATCTTCAGCAGGGCAACCGCAATCAGCGGCACAACACTGCAGATCATCACCCACAGGAAGAAATGATTATACCCGAGCTGCTCCTGCAACCACCCGGCAAACATTCCCGGCAACATCATCCCCAGGGCCATGAAACCGGTGCAGATGGCATAATGCGCTGTCTTGTATTTTCCATCTGAGAAGTATATCATGTAAAGCATGTATGCGGTGAATCCGAAACCGTACCCAAACTGCTCCACAAACACACAGATGTTAATCACAAGCAGATTATCCGTCTGGGTGAAGCTAAGGTACAGAAAAGTTGCCGCCGTCAGAAGCATACTCAGGGTCATGGGCCACAGCCATTTCTTCAGACCTCCGGCAGCAGCCACAACCCCTCCGATTATTCCTCCCAGGGTAAGGCCGATTATACCGATTGTTCCATAAACCAGACCGACCTCGCCGGTGGTCAGCCCGAGACCTCCCTTGTCAATGGGATCGAGCAGGAAGGGATTGATCAGCTTCAGCAACTGTGCCTCCGCGAAACGGTAGGTCAGCATGAAGAAGAGTGCCACCCCCACCTGCGGTTTCCTGAAGAAGGTCGTAAAGGTCTGCCCGAACTCACGCAGGACATCAGAAGGCTTAAGATCTTCACGGGGGGTGTCTGAATCCGGCCTTGGCAGAATGAACCTGTGCCAGAAACTGAAAACGAAGAACAGCCCTGACAGAACAAAGAATGTGACGGCCCATGACATCGGAATATTTCCCGACAGCCCCTCATAACTGACTGAAGTGGAAGTGGTCAGCTTGGAGTCTGCCTGGAATACCATGTATGCCGGCTTATCCCAGTTGGATTCATTAAAGACCAGATGCCCCCCCTGTATGAGGGCAATGCTTTTATCTCCCTTTTTCAGGACGGTGTTCAGTACCACCTTCTCTCCGGGTTCGGGTGAGCCGGACAGCCTGACAGGAACCACTGCAACACTTCCTGTAACCGAAGCAATGCTGCCTCTTTTCTCCCCGAAGTTATCCCTTATCCATACTCCGAGAGGCTCCGAAACCTTTGTCGCCCACCATCCTTTGCTCTTAATCTTTATCTCCTCAGGCTGCACAAATCCGTAACCAAGGTTTGATGTTCTGACAGAATCAAGAAGGATGCTCAGGCTGTCCCTGTCAACAGTCTGAGTGCTAATCTTCAGAGAATCATGTTCAAGATAAAAGTACAGATCGCTCCTGCTCTCAGGTACCTCAGATATCCGTGGTATCTCAAGCACGGTTTTTGAGTAGCCTGGCGATGCTTCAATGAAGATTGAAACAGGCTCACGTCCTGAAGAGCTCTCGAGAAATCCTGCAAGTATTACAAGCAGGCCCTGACCGGTAATGGTTGCAACCCGGTAAAAGGTGCTGCGGATACCTACATATTTTGCCTGCTTGTTTGTATCCAGGCCCAGCATGTAAAACCCGTCTGCCGCAATGTCATGTGTGGCTGAGCCAAAGGCCAGCAACCAGAAAAAGGCCAGCGTGATCTTGAAGAACAGCGACGCCGGAATTGTCAGTGCAATGCTCGCAAAGCCGAGTGCCATTACAAGCTGGGTAACCACTATCCACCACCGCTTTGTTTTAAGCATGTCAACCAGCGGGCTCCAGAGAGGCTTGATGACCCATGGGAGGTAAAGCAGGCTGGTATACAGCGCGATGTCGGCATTCGAGATACCCATGCGCTTGTACATTATGACTGAGACGATGTTTACTGCAACATAGGGCAGTCCCTCAGCCAGGTAGAGTGACGGTATCCATGCCCAGGGCGATCGGTTTTTAGCTTGTGCTGTCATGCTGATTTAGAATCTGCTGAAGGTGTATCCTTTATCTGTATAATAACTTATGATCTCTTCAAGCCTTGACCAGAGCTTGTCAGTACGCTCCGGTTCGGTGCCCGGGTGAATGAGGATGATGGCCCCGTTCAGCCCGGCGGGCTCGCGCTCCTCAAATGATGCCAGCCGCTGAACAAGCAGATCCGATGACCTGTAATTGGCCATCTCCGGCGTGGTGTAGTCGGCATTGGTGCCTGTCCCCGGCGTGAAATTGACAAGTGCCAGGCCCATTTCCCCGCTCCAGCGGCTGATGGCGCTGTTGTACCATTCATAAGGCGCCATGAACCACCTGGGCTCCTGTTTCTTCAGCCCGGCCTTACGCAAAGCGATGATGTTGTTCTTCAGATCCTCGTTGAACTGCTCCTTCGTGACAAGAAGGGTGTCACGGTTCTCCCACGGGATATAAAGCAGGTGCCTGTCAGAGTGCGGCCCTGCATAATGCCCTCCGGCAATGATTCTCTTCACCACCGGCGCATAGTCCCGGTTCCGCAGAAAGTTCCCGGTAAGAAAGAACGAAGCTTTTATCTTTTTGTCATCCAATACTTTGAGAATATGATCGAATCCTTCGCCGTGCTCATCAGCAGAGAAGACCAGGTAAATATTCTTCAAGTCAGCTCCCTTCCGGATGACGGCGCCGAAAGTGTCACGCACATCACTCCCCGATGACGGGACATAAGCTCTCCCCTCCTTCTCAAGGGTCGACAGGTAGTAGCTCAGGCTTGCAGTTCCGTCAAGAGTGGGTTCATTTGTGCTGTAATCCCCGATGTCATCATGATAGACCGCCCTTCCTCCCTGGAATGCTGCATACGGATCAGGCCTGAGGAGGGTAAGTCCCTTGAGGCTCTCGTGGATCACCTTGTTTATAGGTCCGTCAACCAACCCTCCTGTGGTTGTTTTGCCGAGATAAACTGTTACCGCCGAGTGCGGGAGCATCGGGTAATCACCACCCTGTGGCAGTCCGCAGATCATCGATGTGCCCCACGGATTGCACCCGAAGAGCCAGTCACGCATCGCCGCCTCCATGTAATCAAAACGGGTGTCTCCCGTGGCTTCGCTGTAAAGCCTGCACTGCGTCAGCGCTGCTGCCACGTAATTATTGGAGCACCATACAAAGGGTATCCTGACCTGAAACACGTCGTTCTGATCCCTGGAGTAAAGCAGCTCCAACCCCTTCCTCATGAATTCATTGTACTTCGCTGAATAATCCGTTCCGGAGAGTCCCAGGCCGGCATGACCCATGTTGACGAAGGGATAAAATTGGTAGTGCCTTGCAGTGTCCTTCTCAATCCACGGAGTGTGTGGCTCAAGAGTCCCCCAGTAGTCAGCCTGCTCAAGATAATATTTTTCACCGGTCAGTCTCCAGAGCTCCCACGCAGCAAGCTCCATGTCATCAACATAGTTATCCTCCTCATAGAAATAGGGCGAGACATTGCAGGCAGTCTGCGTGGCTCCGGGATCGGTATGGGCAAACCCGAAGGCGTCAGCTGCCCTGGCAGCCATCGTCTCAGCCATCAGCGGCTCGCTCTCTGCGAACAGCTTCGCCCCCATGGCAAAGACCGATGCAAACTTGCCCGCCGTGGAGGCTACCCCTTCTGTCCGGTTCTTGAACTTTGCAAGCCCCTGGGGCTTGCCGGTCACGAAATAGACGGGCCTGTAGGGACCCAGGCCGTAATCGGCCCTGTCGAGATTCGGCAGGCGAAACCCCTGGTGATCACGGTCATCAGCCACCTGGTTGTACATCACCCCGCTGTCGGGATTCATTTTCAGGAGCCACTCCAGACCCCATTTAACTTCGTCAAGGATGTCAGGGATGCCATTGCTCCCGGCGGCGCCGGCAGCATCATGGGTGTCGCCGAAGATCCCGGGCGACTTCTCATAGGCGAACATCATCTGGTATACCGAGTTCGCCGTGGTGGCTGTGTACCTGAGGTGATCGCTGGCGTCATGATACCCGCCGCGCACGTCAATGGGAGTGCCTGACAGGGTCGGATGATCCACTATCATCCCGTCATAACGGTGACAGGTGTCTGCCAGGAATGGATTATACCCGCAGCGTTGCTGCCTGATGTAGTTAAGTATGAAGTCAGCCGTGCCGTCATATACTCCTGCGCCTATCCGGAAAGTCTCCGACCGTGTTGATCCGTAAATAATATAGTATCCTCCTGGCGCAGTCAGGCCGGAGAAGTCAAGCCGGGCAGCGGCAGCCATCCCCCATACGGCACCGTCATACAGCAGGGCTTCACCTTTGAAAACGGGCTTGTCCGTCAGGGCATCGAGGATGGTGAAACTCTTCGGGGCTCCCGGCTCCTGGGAGATCCAGACGGCAACCTTTACCGATCCGGGAAGGTAACCCAGCTGGTTGATTCTGATCCACGAGTCAGCCTGTGCGGATGCAATTGCGAACAGGGTCAGGAGAATTGTCAGTGCTGCTCTTTTCATATCAGTACAGTTTGTTGATTTCCGCGTCAACGAAATAGTGAAACAGTATCTGCCTGTATGTATAGCCCCTGGCTCCCATGACTGCAGCACCGATCTGGCAGAGACCCACACCGTGGCCCCATCCTGCCCCGTGCAGAACGAACAGGCCATGATCCTCAAACTTTTCAACCACGAAGGCAGAGCTGTAGAGGTGCGATTTCGAGAGAGCCTTCCTGATCTCAAGCTCCTTGCCGATTATCATGCTCTTTTTCTCACCGGTGATTTTCAGCCTTACGATACGGCCGGATGTACCGCGGGTAAGAGGCTCGAGTGAGGTGATCCGGCCGAAGTCAATACCGGTTCTCTCCCTGACAAGATCGCTCAGTTCATCCTGACTGTATGTCACCTTCCACCTGAAGAAGTCATTTGTCTCCTGATCATAATTGTTGAGCACCTGTGACAGGATGTCCCTGTCAGTGGTATTGCAGAACGCCTCAGGCATGCCATATATCCATTCAACGGCGTACTTCTCAACTGTAAGGTCAGTGTCCGGGGTAGCTGACCCGCTGGCGGCGTCAATTATCTTTTTCAGGTAGGGATGGTCAACAGGCTCCCACGTGTTGGCAAAAAGCTCGGTGGCGCCACCGCAGCACTTTGAATAACGTGCATCGCAGATGAAGTCACCATACATAAGCACCTCACCGGCCGTAGCGCGCACAGCATCCTCAACAGCCTTCGTAGAGGCCCTGGTGATGCCCTGATAGCGCTGGCAGTGGTCATCGGCGCATACATCGAAATCCCTGTGATCCTCCCGGTCATACCACCTGGTAATCTCCGTATCTGTCACGAAGCTGGTACGGTACTTTTCACCTGCATCGCTAAGCCGGAGCGTCTTGTCGATCTGCGCCAGCAACCAGCTCCTGGAGATTACTGCATGGGCCCTGAGAAGCTCACCCGATGAGGTTGCGCTCATCTCCGACGAGATAACGCTCACCAGGTACTCCTCAACGGGAAGAATATTCACCGCGGTCACCTGACCGCCACGCAGGAGAAGCTTCAGGTTGCCCCTGAAGGTCTGATCCTCATTGCGCTGCCAGTGAAAATTAACCCCGATTGTCACCGCGTGAAGGGTGAAGCTGCAACTGCCAAAAGCTGACGGGCTTAGAATTATCTCATCTCCCGGCCTGATAACTTCTTCATCGTTCTTCAGCAACAGTCTGTCAATCTCAGCCACAGCCGTGTATCTGCCCGTGAGTTTTTTCCCGCTCTCAGCGACGACAAATTCTCCATGCAGGGTAAATGTCAGCCCGCTGCCGGAGATAATTCCAACGCTGATTTCGGGTTCTTGTTTACCGGTCATAATATCTCTTTTGTAAGGTTTGCCAGTTCCTCCTCATCCAGGCAAACTTCGCCCAGTATTGTCTGAATATCATCAGCAGTTATCTTCCGGAAATCCTCTTCTCTGGGAGTGATGAAAACACCTCCCAGGTCCACGGATGCAGGGCTGAGAAGTATCCTTTCCCTGCCTTCGGCGAAGTAGCACGCCGGACGATGGACCCGGCGCGGTATAACATGCACGGTCCATTGACCGTCAGTGTGGTATGCCAGAATATTCAGCA
Source organism: Bacteroidales bacterium UBA4070 (assembly GCA_002383485.1). Taxonomy (GTDB): domain Bacteria; phylum Bacteroidota; class Bacteroidia; order Bacteroidales; family VadinHA17; genus SR-FBR-E99. The sequence goes on from DFYY01000033.1 coordinate 31,807, forward strand.
TCGGCTCAGGGCGGTCAGGCTGCCTGAGGGCGAAGCGGTCATGGAACCTTTTGAAAACTTCCTCCAGCGCCCCGGGGCTTCTGCCCTTCAGGGTCATAATGCCGCGACCGTAGCCTCTCCAGAGCCACAGCTCCGTGCCACCGGATTCCGCCACCCGGATGCAGAGATCCAGGTTGTCCAGGTCCCTCTCAATCGGCAGGAATCCCCTGTTGCCCGCCTGGAAATGAAGATGGTCAGGCGCTGATGCACCACACTGCGGGCCGTTGTAAAAGACAACATACTCCGGCATAGCCCGAGCAAGTTCAAGCATGGTTCCCAGGTTGCCTTCAATGCGCTGGGGAGTATGGGCAAGGCTGACAACCGTAAGATGACGCCTGAATATCGGAAACGGATTTAAAAGTATTATATAATTCTCGCCAAACGGGATGCCGCGCTGCTCCGGTGGCCGGTTGTTGCCGCACAGGAAACAGGGCCTTGCCTCAATTGATTTTGAATCGACCCTTGCTGCCGACGATATGATACGTCCTGGATTGAACTGAACGGAGATATCGTAGCCCGGAAAAGGCACAGCCCGGACCATCACGCTGTCAAGTTGCTGATAATTATCCCTGGCCAGCTTCCACTCCCTGAACTGACTATCGAAAAGCTCCCGTACCTTATATGAATAGTCCGTCATCCCGGGCAGGTTATTCGATTCCTTTGTTCATCCTGATCCTCGCCAGTAACTCTATCGTCCTTATCCTGTCCTTGTAGAGATTATGGGCATTGGCCTTAACCACGTCAAGAACCGCATCGGAGTTCTCATCCCACCGGCGGCACAGGTATAGTGGCTCATAGATGCGGCCTATCCTGTAACGGCGGCTTATGGCAAGCCCCACGGCATAATCCTCACCATAGCTTACATTTGGCACCCTTATCTCCCGCAGCACCGGTGTGTAAAACGCCCTCGGGGCTCCGAGACCGTTGATCCTGAGGGCATTATTACGACCGTTATCAGGAGTCCACTCCCTGTGATCAATCAGCCCGGGAGGGATCTCGTCAAGGTCGAAGTTGACCATCCTGTAGGAACCTACAACCATGGCGCACTGCTGTTCATGGAATGCATCCACAACACGGGTGATCACACTGTCGTCAATATAAAGATCATCACTGTCAAGCTGAATGGCAAACCGGCCGCACTCCTTGCTGAAGATTGCCTCGTTCCAGCACCCCCCGATGCCAAGATCCTTCCTGTCAGGGATGATGTGAACCACCCTGCCGTCAGAAGCAAACGACCTGATAATATCAGTGGTACCGTCAGTTGAATAGTTGTCAACGATGATCAGATTGAATTTATACTTTGTCTTTTGACTGAGGACTGAATTGATGGCATCTCCAATGGTTTTGACCCTGTTTCTCACCGGAATCACCACCGATGCGTCATACTTAAAAGCTCCCTCATCAAATTTCACATCATTGAACCGAGGGGCGAGCCAGCCGCCAATACTCCTGAGGTGATGGGTGCAGGCTCTCTCCATCTCCACCTGAACAGCCCGGTTGCGCGGATCAACATAATCAAACTGCTTCTCGCCCGTTTGGCGGGTGTCAGTCTCAACCTCAGTATAAAGCAACTCCGGGATACGAACCACCGGATGGTTCTGTGATATCTTCAACCTGAGGTCATAAAGCCCGGCATAGGTGTAATCCTGGTCCATACGGGTGCAGGCATCACGGAAGGCATTCCCGTCATACAGTACCACTGATCCGAAGTTGAAGTCGTCACGCAGGCTCCCCTCCTGGTAATCAATCACCGGATGCGGCGCCATCACATCATTCTTCTTCTCGAAATAGTCCGAATAGACTATCCCCGCGCCGGTATCAATACATACATGCATCATCCTCTCAATCGCATGTCTGCCCATATCGAGGGGAAAACCCTTGCTGTAGGTCATAATATGAGATGAGCCGGCAACTGCTGCCATCGTCTTAAGTGCATCGGTTGAGGCAAAACTGTCCGCAACGATCTGACCGGCACCGGCAATTTTGAAAGTCTCTTCATTTCCGGGAGGCACCACTACAAATACGCTGCTGACAAGGCCTGATTCCCTTAGTGAGGCAACCGTTGCTTTCACTGAGGAGATATCAGAAAAGGGCAGGAAACAGGTTACGGATCTCTCCATATCGAATCTATTTTTTCAGTAAAAAGTCAAGTATCTGCTTCATGAGAGCATCCCGTTCTGACTGCAATATAATTGTCTCGAAGGGGAATCCCATGACAAAGCTTCTCACATCACCACGGTGCATCACCGCTGCCGAAGTATTGTTCTCAGCATATCTTAAGGCTGTAAAACTCTGTTTATCTGCAGGTTCGATGGCATCAGGCGACTCGGCAGCGTAAATGTCATCTATTTCCCCCGCATTAAATTCAAGCCTTCCTGTGAAATCCGGAGCAGCCATATCAGTAGCAGCAGCGCCGCCTGTTCTAACTGCATGTCCTGTCCGTGGGAAGAAGTGAAGCGTTTTCTTTACCAGGCCGGTCAGCGCAGTATCGGCGGACATTGTCAGATCCGTGCCCACATAGGCTCCGGACATGAACAGAGGAACGGATGCCTCTTTCATCCTTGCAACCGCCCTGAGAAATTCAGGGGTGTAGATGCTGAAATCACGTTTCCCCGGGTCTGATACTCCCGGCGTTGTTTTCTCCTCACCGAAGAGCAGGTCAACCGCACTCCACGGAGAAAGGTCAAATTCCGGGCCGTTGAAGACCTCGTCGCTGACTGAGAAGAATGACCTTCCGGCGGCAATTATTGACCGGCCGTGAACAGCTGAAAAATCAAAAGTATTACCGGGGATGACCCTGCCCTCGTCATCGGAATATGATGCACCCCAGCCGGAGTTGTCATCATCAGTCCAGGGTGAGACACGGTTAAAGTCATACTGGTCTCCGGTACTGATGAAGCTGTACCTGTCAGCCACCCCTCTGTCATCCCACCATGCTACACCGGCCATGCCGCCGCGGTCAAACCATGCAGGTCCGGAGATCCTGTCAAAACCGTTGACTATCAAAATCATGTCATCCGCATCGGGATTGATGCCCACTGCAAGCTCTTCCGAGGGGAAGCTCTCCCCTCCCGCATTGAGAGCCGTTACCCTGAAGCTGAAGACCGTATTGTATTCCGGGAGTTCTGTTTCGAGTGAGGTGCCGGAGACTGTTGTGCCGTTGTTGAATCCCTCTTCGCCCCTGCGCATATAAACCCTGTAGGATGCCGGAAGGGCTGTTGATTCCAGCGGGTCAGCCACGGGACGCCAGCTGAGCCTGACCTTTTTGCCTTCAACCGGTTGAATTGAGAAATGAGATACCGGGAGCGGATGAACTGTGTAATCACTTCCCGAAGCATCAGCCAGATACCTCAGGATGCCCTTGTAAACGGCACGGCTTACATGGAAACGGAAGCGCGGGTCAAAACCGTAGCGCTGATCAGCAAGATTCTGGTGAGAAAGCAGTTCGAGGAGCATTGCGGGCACATCCGGCTTGCGGGCCTCGTAGTACGAACGGTCCCACATAGCACGCCGGGTCCACTCCGGATTAAAGAGCACCCTGACATCCTCAACTATCTGTGTCTGGATAATGTCAGTCAGATCACGACTTGCAAGCCTGCCCGTACCGTCAGGAAATTTCCCGCCGTTTGTAACTGTTGAGTAGATACCCAGCGTACCGATTATTGAATCATCAGGAGTGACGCCGGCGTCGGTGTGAAATGCAAAAGACAGGTCAATCGGTATGCCCAGTCCCGTCAGTGCGGAGCTGTCAGGCTCACGGACAAGGTAATTGACCCATTCGGCACGTGACATGTAATCATCGTTATAGTCGTTCCTTCCTTTGTTGGGCGTATAGACAAGCGTGTCAGGCATGCCTGCATACTGAAGCCAGTATCTGGCTGCCTCCAGGAACCTTGGCTTTCCGCTCAGCTTCCAGCTGTGGCGGAGCGTCACGGTCGCAGCCTCGGAGGAGGAGTGCTGCCCGCCGGCGTTGAGTGACCACTGGTTGGATAGCAGCTTATCTGAAGGCCGGCGTGCCACAGTACCCATGCCGCCGCCGAAACGCACAGCATCAACAAGGAATTCGGAGCCATCGGGGCCGGTGACAGTAACCGCTCCCCTGCCGGAATCAAGTCCGGCATCAAAAAGAAACGAGCCAAGCCACAGCCATGTGCCGCCGCCCAATGACTGGTCAATTATGAATTCTGCCACTCCCCCGGTATGGATAACCCTGACAGTGACACTGCCAATGTATCCGTAAACCTGCGGGTATGACACTGTAACACCGTACCATCCGCGCTCCGGAATTTCCGGAACAAACAATGCCGATCCGCCCCTGAGTCTGAGTGATGTGCCGGCCATGAAGGGATTGTCGCCGGTGAAAAGAGTGTCCTTCAGGATGAATCCCCTGTCTGACCCGACGACCTCTGCGGGAAGCTGCAGCTCAAACCTCGAGGCACCAGTGGAACGGTCATTGTCCACTATGACTTCATTTGTCTGTATGTCACGCTCTCTCGGGAGAAATACCGTGGCGCCGGAGCTCTCAAGCATAGGAGCAAGATAGGGCACTGCATATGCCATCACTGAAAGATCCTCCACACTGCCGAAAAGCTTTGCCCGCTGCCATTCCCACCTGTCCAGCGGCTGATCAAAATAGTACCCGTGACTGTGCCAGAGGGCTATATACCTTCCATCCAGACCCCTGTCCGCCGGGACTGCATCCACACGGGTGACCAGCCGCGGCCTGACACTGCCGCCGGGCACAATCCGGGAAGAATCCACCGGGAGGAGTGACCTGAAATAGTTGGGCACCAGACTCTCCAGACGGAACCCATTGCTGTACAAATCAACAGTGTAGCCGGAAAACTTCCTGCCGAGTGTTGCCTTGACGGAACTGACAAGGCTGGCATAGACATTCTCCCTGATCGGGTTGTATGATGCGGTGACCGGAAAATAGATTTTTACCTCCTTCTTATCCTCATCTGTTTTCAGCGAATCTATCCTGAACGTTTCAGGTAGCGACCCGCCAGGAAAGGGACTTATCCATTTCTCCATCCTTGAAACGGCCATACGTTCCGACCTGCCGGGCTTTTGTCCCGCAGAAGGTTGAACAAACAACGTAAGAAGCATTGTAAACAACAGTAAATGAAGGGGATGTAATATTCGCATTTCCGGCTAGATTTTGCTGAATATAGTAATAATGTTTCAAAAGTAGAAAGTTTTTTAAAATATGTCATACATCTGACAAAAAACTGTATATTTCAATTTAATTATCTACATTTGTTTTAACTTAGTGGTCATAAGGCTTGCCCAAACAGCGAAATAATCTTATAATCTGCTGAGTAAAAGTTAATAAGTCATTTTTTCGATACAGATGATACTGATTGCTGACAGTGGCTCGACGAAGACCGAATGGAGAGAGATAGAGGGCGGCAAAGCGGGGAGGTCATACATCTCTTCAGGTATAAATCCCTTTTTTATTTCCAGTGATGAGATAGTCCGCCTTCTCGGCCGTGAATTGCCGGAGATGAAGGGGGCCGGAATCAGCAGGGTATTTTTCTACGGTACCGGCGTAAGCAATCCGGCCAAGGCTGACATCGTCCGTGGCGCCCTTGCCTCATTTTTCGGGACCGGGTCCCTGTTCATCGGCAGCGATCTCCTCGGTGCAGCCAGGTCACTGTGCCAGGATGAACCGGGGATAGCGTGTATCATAGGCACAGGATCAAACTCCTGCTACTATGACGGAAAAAACATCGTATCAAACGTCTCACCCCTGGGTTATATTCTCGGCGACGAGGGCGGAGGTGCAGTCATCGGCAGGAAACTTGTTGCCGGCGTGCTTAAGAAACAGCTGCCCGGAATAGTGATAGAAAACTTTTTCAAGACCTATCCATATACCCCGGCAGAGATACTTGACAACGTATATAATATGCCTTTGCCCAACAGGTTCCTGGGGCAGTTCAGCCGGTTCATCTCGGACAATATCCATGTTCCGGAACTGCAGGCAATAATAACTTCCAGCTTTGACGAGTTCATCACCCGCAATGTACTCTCCTACCCCGAGGCAAGAAAATATCCGATCCATTTCACCGGGAGTATCGCATTTCATTTCAGGCCATTCCTCGAGGATCTGCTCCGGAAACACAGGCTGCAACCGGGCATTTTTACCCTGACCCCCATGGAGAACCTCGTCAGGTACCATATCCAGAACTCACATTCCCGGGAAAATGAGTAAACAGGCTGTTATAAAACAAGACCTAAGCCCCACTGAGTCACCCTCCAATTTCAATGACCTTGACAAGATGACTGTCAATGAATTGCTTACAAATATCAACTATGAGGATGCGAAGGTTCATCTTGCAGTGCGGAAAGCCCTGCCACAGGTGGAGAACCTCATCAACCAGATACTTGTAAGGATGCAGAAGGGCGGAAGGCTCTTTTACCTCGGGGCTGGCACAAGCGGCAGGCTGGGGGTGCTGGATGCGTCCGAGATCCCTCCCACCTTCGGTGTGCCTGACACTGTCGTCATCGGTCTTATCGCCGGAGGCGAAACAGCCCTGCGCAAGGCGGTGGAGTCGGCCGAAGACGATCCGACAAAGGCCTGGAAGGAACTTGAGATATTCAATATAAATACAAAGGACTCAGTCATAGGAATCGCCGCTTCGGGAACAACCCCTTATGTAATCGGGGGACTACAGAAGGCACGCGAAAATGGGATCCTGACCGGTTGCATCACCTGCAACCCCAAGGGACCAGTCGCGGAGGTCGCAGAGCACCCTATAGTCGTTGTCGTCGGCCCCGAATTCGTGACAGGAAGCACCAGGCTCAAGGCAGGAACAGCGCAGAAGATGGTTCTCAACATGATCACAACCACCCTGATGATCAAGCTTGGGCGGGTTAAAGGAAACAAGATGGTCAACATGCAGCTGACAAACAAAAAGTTAGTTGAGCGCGGAACCAGAATGATAGTGGAGGAGCTCAATATACAGAGAGAAGCTGCCCGGATCCTGCTGATAGAGCATGGATCAGTCAAGAAAGCACTCGAATTTTACAGGGAAAACTATAAATAACCTAACCTGCAGGATAGTATCCCTCTCCTGCCCGGAAAAAACTCTGCCATGACAAATGATGTCTTCAGCAAAATCGGTTCAGGGCTCACTCTCAGTCAGAAGATTGAGAGGCGGATCGAAGAAGCAATAAGACAGAAGAAGCTGTTGCCCGGCTCCAAGCTGCCAACCGAGAAGGAACTCTGCGCTCAGTTCGCCGTAAGCCGAACTGCCCTGCGTGAGGCTCTCAGGCGTCTCAGTGCACGCGGTCTCATTGATATCCGGAAGGGTAGCGGAATGTATATCTCCGAGCTGAAGATAGAGGATGCAATCAACTCACTGCATCTTTTCTATGACCTCCGGTTCAACTCTGACCTCATTCTGCAGATAATAGAGGTACGCCGGCTGTTCGAGCCCGAGGTGGCCCGCCTGGCGGCCCGCAACTGCTCCGAGGAGGATATCCGGATACTTCAGAAGAACCAGCATGAGCTGGAAAAATGCAATCCTGACAATACCCAGCTCGAGGTTGATCTCATAAACCGGTTCCACATGAATCTCTCGAAGGCGACAGGCAACCCGATCATCATCATCAGTCTCGAGCCGGTCTACTCCCTTCTGCCGCGAATGAGAAACCTTATCTACGGTAACATCGAAGGAGAAAAGGATTATACGATGAAGTACCAGAGTGAGCTCCTCGAAGCTCTGAAGACAAGGGACAGTCAGAAGGCATACGAGGTCTCGGTCACGTTGCTGGAACGCAACATGGAGATTTACAAGAAGTACTTCAAGACCAACTGATCCACACTCAGTACGTGTGCATGCTTAGCAGGAGAAAACCGGCCGCCGCACTGATTGCACTTTTGATCTGCCACTTAATGGCATTAAGTGCCCAGGATACGGCATTTATCGGAATACATCAGGCTGACAACGAATATTATTCACACATCTTTGATACCCGGGCCTCCCCGGAGATGATCTCCCCGGAGACCCCGGCAGCCCTGAAGAGCAGGACGGACGGTGATCCTGTCTTTATGGTCTACGGCTGGCATCCTTACTGGGCAGGCACTTACGCCCATCTCAACTATGACTATAATGTTCTGACCCATATCGCCTACTTCAGCTACGAGGTAGATACGGCAACTGGCAGCTACTCCACCCTGAGGGGCTGGGATACAACCCCGCTGATTGACTATGCCCATCAGAGAGGAGTGAAGGTGATGCTGACAGTCACCAACTTCGGATCGGAACGGAATACAAAGATACTTACTGACACCGTGAAGCAGTGGACCCTGATCAATACTGTCATTGCCCAGCTTAAAGCCCGCAACGGCGACGGGGTCAACTTCGATTTTGAGAGCGTTCCGGCTGCCATGAAGGCGAATATGGTCAGCTTCTGCAGGCGTGCCGTCAGGGGCATCAGGGCTGAACTGCCACTGGCCGAGGTCTCTCTTGCAACACCCGAAGTCAACTGGTCCGACGGATGGGATCTCGAAGCCCTGGCAGGCATATGTGACTATCTCATCATGATGGGCTACAACTACTACTGGAGCGGTTCTTCCACTGCCGGGCCGGTGGCGCCGCTCGACGGCGAGAACTATGATATTACCGGGAGTATCCGGGAGGATTACCTCGATGAGGGTGTCGCTCCTTCCAGGCTGCTGCTCGGAATGCCGTGGTATGGATACGACTGGCCGGTGAGCAGCAGCGCCAGGAAAGCCTCAACAACCGGGACAGGTACATCAAAGACATACATAACAACCATTCAGATGGTCCTCAGCTACGGAAAGACATTTGACAATGAAACGAGTGTTCCGTGGACTAGCTACCAGGACGGAACGCAATGGCATCAGATGTGGTTCGAGGACAGCCTGAGCCTCCTGCTGAAAGCCAATTATGCAAAGAAAAACGGTCTCGCTGGCGTTGGCATCTGGGCACTGAGCTACGAGAGCGGCAGACCTGAACTCTGGAACGGTCTGAAGGCGGTTATAGCTGGTACCGTCTCTTCCGACGGCAATCCTGCCCTGCCCGGAACAGGCGGCAGCGAAATCCTGTCTCTGACTCCGAATCCGGTCAGCGATAAAGCCCTGGTAACCTGCTTTATAGCAAAACAAGGCAGGGTGACCCTCTCCATTCTTGACTCCGGGGGCCGGCCTGTTGCCCTGCTGGCCGAAGGAACAGCTCCTCCCGGGATACAATCACACACCCTCAATGCTGAAGGACTGGCGCCGGGAATCTACTTCTGCGTGCTGACCACTCCCGAGGGCAGGTCCGTGAAGAAATTCGCGGTAGCAGGGAAATAATAACATTACAGCAATGAAGAAAACAGTGTTGATCATGGCCCTCCTAATGGCACTCAGGCCGGTTGCAGGACAGATGCAGCAGGCCGTTGACAGGATAAGTGAGGAGTTCAACATGATGGGATTATCCGTCGTTGCCGTTTGCGACGGCAGGATTGCAGGTGAATGGTATGCGGGACTGAGGGACTATGACCGTAACCTGCCGGTAAATGAGAACACCAAGTACCGTATAGCCTCCATCTCGAAGTTCGTCATGACAACCGCCATGATGAAGCTGTACGACCAGAAGAGGCTTGACCTCGACGAGGATGTAAGCACCTACCTCGGTTTCAACCTCAGGAACCCGAACCATCCGGACACACCGATCACCGTCAGGATGCTGCTTACTCACACCAGTTCAATAAACGAGGGCGACAGCTATGACCCGTTCCTGATGGCATCCTACAACAATGTCAGTAATCCTATGCCATTCAGTGAATTACTTGTTCCGGGCGGCAAATACTATTCAAGTGATACATGGAGGAAAGAGGCGCCGGGAGAGTATTTTACCTACTGCAATGCCAACTTCGGGCTGGCAGGAACTATCATTGAGAAGATATGCGGGCAGCGCTTCGAGGAGTTTATCCAGCAGAGTCTTTTCGTCCCGCTGGGCATAAGCGGTTCGTATATCTCCGAAGGCATCACTGACATAAACAACCTGGCAGTCATCTACGGCACTGAGAACGGAATGTGGGTACCCGGAACGGATAATTATAAGGGGGTGATGTCGGCTCCGCGCGACTTCTCAGGTTACAGAACAGGCACAAATGCCATTGTCTTTTCACCCCAGGGCGGCCTCAGAATCTCAGCAAAGGAACTGGCACGCATTATGATACTGCACATGAACAATGGAAAATACAACGGTGAACGCATTGTTTCAAGAAAGAGTGTCAGGCTGATGCACAGGGCGCATTTCATAAGCACAAACGCAAACAGTGATGATGAGGGAGTACGCAGGGGTAACCGCGGGCTGAGCGTCCAGATTCTTCCTTCTGCCGCTGCGGGGGGGATCCTTCCGAAAAGATCTCATTTTCTTGGTCATTCGGGCTCGGCATACGGTCTGCAATCGGCCTTCTACTTTGACCCGAAGGAAAAATACGGATTCATATTTATTGTCAATGGCATTTTTGATGGCCCAAAAGCCGGTCCGTCAGGTGCATTTTATACCTTTGAAGAGGCGCTTATCAATGCACTGAGGGAGAATAATCTCCTGCCATGTAAAAAGATCAGGCGATGAACACGGAACTCATAACAGCGGTTGCAATCGGAATCGGCCTGGCTGCCAGCGCCGGATTCAGGGTCTTTGTACCCATGCTGGTGGCAGCTATAGCGGCAAAGACCGGCATACTGCCACTTAACGAAAGCTTTCAGTGGGTCTCGTCATGGACCGCCATTGCCATTCTTGGCACGGCAACGGTAGTGGAAATACTAGCCTACTACATACCCGTGGTTGACAACCTGCTCGATACAATCTCCACACCGCTGGCAATCGGGGCCGGCACTCTGCTGCTCACCTCTGTGCTGCCCATTGACAGCGAGATGATGAGATGGATCACAGGTGCGGCCATTGGCGGCGGCAGCGCTGCAGTAGTTCAGAGTGGCAGCGCGCTCACCCGACTTACCTCGACTAAACTGACAGCCGGCATAGGCAACCCGGTGGTGGCAACCATTGAAAACGTGGCTGCAACCGGAACATCAATACTGTCACTCATAATTCCGTTCTTTATCCTTGCACTCTTCCTGCTGCTTACAATACTTATATTCACCGGAGTCAGAAGAAGACTGCGCCGTAGGGCAGTTATGACCGCAGACAAAACAAAGTAAAGCTCTTCAGGGAATGAAAATTCACTTCTTGTTTGCCATCGCCGTAATCATATTAATAGGCGCCGGATCATGCACCAGAGGAGTTCAGACTTCAGGTTATCGCCTCCCCGTTGACACGATTGGCTTTGCCCGGTATGGCTGGCAGGTTGACAGCGTGCTCGCGAGGATAGAAAGATATCAGCATGAAAGCCTTGCTGCGGCATCTGCACCGCTTGAAGGCATATCTGCCCTGCGTGTCGCCATATCACCCCATGATGACTATTCATATGTTGGCTACCTATACCCTGCCCTTCTGCAGCATGTCACCTCCGATGTCGTTGTTCTCTTCGGCGTAGGCCATAAGGCTAAACAGTTCGGCCTTGAAGACCGCCTCGTGTTTGGTTCGTACAGGAGATGGAAAAGCCCCGGAGGATCGGTGAGGGTATCTGACCTGCAGAAGACACTGCTGAAAGAACTTCCGGACGAGATGTATACTATCCATGACAGCTTGCAAACTATTGAACACTCACTCGAGGCTCTCATTCCCTTTTTGGAACACTACAACCCTGACGTTCAGATTATTCCGATTATTGTACCTTATATGTCATTCAGCCGGATGGAAGCCATCTCCTCTGAACTGGCTGAAGCTGTCAGGAAGACGATGGATGAGGCCGGACTGTCATGGGGAAACGGGTGGTCCGCAGTCATCTCGACTGATGCCGTGCATTACGGAAACGAGGACTGGGGAGGAAGCAACTATGACCGTTTCGGTGTTGATTCAGCAGGGTACATGCAGGCTGTAGCTTACGAAGAAAATATCATGAACACAATGCTGGCGGGAATACTTTCACCTGAGAACATCAGGGCTTTCAGTCAATGCACGGTTCAGGAAAGTGACTATCATGAATATAAGTGGACCTGGTGCGGAAGATATGCCGTGCCCCTTGGACTGCTCACTGCATACAGGATTGCAGAGTTGGAGGAGGCGCCCCTGACTGGTTTTGCTGCAGGATATTCGACAAGTATAGCCAACCCTCCCATCCCGGTATCTGACCTTGGGATGGGACTGACCGCCCCCGCTAAGCTGACTCATTGGGTGGGCTACGCGGCAGTTTGCTACCGGTAACAGCATTTATGTATGAGTGAAAACAACCCGATTACAGTTTTCTGGTTCAGGCGCGATCTGCGCCTCGAAGACAACAGGGGACTCTTCCATGCTCTCCGTTCAGGCTACCCTGTTCTGCCGGTGTTCATATTCGACACCAATATCCTCGGCAGGCTCGAAGAGAAGGCGGACCGCCGGGTGAAATTCATCACTTCTGCCCTGAATGAGCTGAATAAGAAGCTTGCCGCTGCCGGATCATCCCTGGAGATTTATCACTGTACCCCGGCGGAGGCATTCAGAAAAATCACCGGCGAGTATGAGGTCCGGGCCGTTTTTACCAATAATGACTACGAACCATATGCAACCAAACGGGACGAACTTATCAGACAGACGCTGATGGCCACCGGCATCCCGTTTCATACTTTCAGGGACCAGGTGATCTTTGAAAAGAACGAGGTGGTAAAACCGGACGGCACTCCATATACTGTATTTACTCCTTATTCGCGCTCCTGGAAGAAGCAAATGACTGCAAAGGACCTTGAGCCGCAGCCATCGGAAAGCCTCCCCGGCAATTTCGTGAAACGGGAACCCTCCCGGGTCCCGACGGTGGAAGAACCGGGATTTGCACCGTCAGGACCTGCCTCAGCCGTTCCGGTCATCAGCGAGGCCATCATCCGGAATTACCATCTTACGCGTGACATCCCCTCTATTGAAGGTACTACAAAGCTCGGAGTGCATCTGCGCTTCGGCACCGTCAGCATCCGCCGTCTGGTCTCAACAGCCCTGCGACTGAGCGAGACCTGGCTCAGTGAACTCATCTGGCGCGAGTTTTTCATGAGTATACTATGGCACTTCCCGTACGTTACAGATTACTCCTTCAAAAGGAAATATGATGCCATACCCTGGCGGAACAATGAACAGGAATTCGAAAAATGGTGCAATGGCATGACCGGCTATCCGATCGTTGATGCCGGAATGCGGGAGCTGAATGAAACAGGCTTCATGCATAACAGGGTCAGGATGATAACAGCAAGCTTCCTGACGAACCACCTGCTGATCGACTGGCGGTGGGGTGAAGCATACTTCGCCGGCAAACTGTTCGACTACGAGCTGTCATCAAATAACGGCAACTGGCAATGGGCAGCAGGCACGGGATGCGATGCCGCCCCCTGCTTCAGGGTATTTAATCCTTCTGAACAGACCCGCAGGTATGATCCTCAGATGATCTACGTGAAAAGATGGGTCCCTAAGATGGACAGCCCCTCCTACCCGGCACCCATGGTTGACCATACCATAGCACGCCAGCGTGCACTGACAACCTACTCCTCAGGGCTGGGACGGGGCGACTGACTTCACCGGTGACAGGGGCTATATCGAAAAAGACTGGGGCCACTCATTTCCTTCTGCATTCATCTGGATGCAGTCCAATCACCTTGATCAGCCCGGTATCTCCTTCAAAGCCTCCGTGGCCAGGATACCCCGGGTCACCGGCACCTTCACGGGCTTCATTGCGGGATTCATGTTCAACAACAGGCTCCATGGTTTCACTGAATACAACAGATCGTGCATGAGCATGCTCAGTACCTCTGAAGAGGATGTTGAGATCGAATTCAGGACCAGGCACATTACACTTCGCCTTGCGGCCCCTGTTGACAAGGCAACGTCTCTCGCGGCACCGGTAAGAGGCCTGATGGACGGTCGGATAGAGGAGAGCATGACATCGGTCATCAACCTCACACTTTCTGAAACATCAACTGGCCTGGTTGTCTTCAGCGGAGAGGACCGAAAAGGATCAATCGAGATATCAGGCGAATCAAAAAACCTCATGCCGCGTTGATTACAGGCTGAGATTCGTATAAAAAACCGACTGGAATTGTTATGCGGAAAAGCATTCCGGGTCAGGTTCAACGGTTGTTTTATTATCTTTGAGTCCGACGGGAAGAGCAGCATTTTTGCTGCCACCATTCACTCCAACAGCATATTATGACCAACAAGACTGTACTTTTTTTCAGAACCGCCTCTGGAAATATTATCGCAGCCGAGACTGACAGAAAGCTCTCAGCTGATGAAACCGACAGGCTCTCATGGCTTTTCGGCAATGCCGGGGTCGTGGAATCTGACAACATCAGGGGGACATTCATCGGCCCGCGCAGGGAGATGATTACACCATGGAGCACCAATGCCGTGGAGATAACCCAGAATATGGCAGTGACCGGCATATCCCGGATCGAAGAGTTTTTTCCCGCCTCAGGTGATTCTCCCGGACATGATCCGATGCTCCAGCGTGTATATCACGGTCTCAGCCAGGATATATTCACGGTCCGCCATGAGCCCGAGCCGGTCCGCGAGATAGATGACATTGCATCATACAATGTGCAGGAGGGTCTTGCCCTGAGCCCCGATGAGATAACCTATCTTGAAAACCTCAGCCGCCACCTGGGCAGAAAACTAACTGACAGCGAGGTATTCGGTTTCTCACAGGTAAACTCAGAGCACTGCCGCCACAAGATTTTCAACGGCACCTTCATTATTGACGGAGAGGAACGCAAATCGTCACTCTTTGAACTTATAGAGCGTACCACAAAGGACAATCCCAACCATGTGGTGTCGGCTTACAAGGATAACTGCGCCTTCCTTGACGGTCCCGTTGCCGAACAGTTTGCCCCGGCAACGCAGGACAAGCCTGACTGGTTCGGAGTCAGATATTTTCAGTCGGTCCTTACCCTGAAGGCAGAGACACACAACTTCCCCACCACCGTTGAGCCCTTCAACGGGGCTTCGACAGGCACCGGCGGCGAGATTCGTGACCGTATCGCCGGTGGCAAGGGATCAATGCCCATTGCCGGAACCGCCGTCTACATGACCTCTTACCCCAGACCCGAAGGCCCGAGAGAGTGGGAGAAATATTCAGAACCCCGCAAATGGCTCTACCAGACACCGGAAGAGATACTTATCAAGGCATCCAACGGGGCAAGCGATTTCGGGAACAAATTCGGACAACCGCTTATCTGCGGCTCCGTGCTGACATTCGAGCACTTCGCCGGGATGAAACGCTACGGGTTTGACAAGGTGATAATGCTTGCAGGAGGCATAGGCCTCGGAAAAAAGGCTGACAGCACGAAGGATACCCCCGAAAAGGGTGATCTCATTGTACTGCTTGGAGGCGACAACTACAGGATAGGCATGGGCGGTGGCGCCGTCTCGTCAGTTGATACCGGCGCCTATGACAGCGCCATCGAACTTAATGCCGTCCAGCGTGCCAACCCCGAAATGCAAAAACGGGTTTACAACGCACTGAGGGCAATGGCAGAGAGTGACCGCAACCCGGTTGTATCACTTCATGATCACGGTGCCGGCGGCCACCTGAACTGTCTCTCAGAACTGGTTGAAGAGACCGGAGGTACGATAGACATCAGCAAGCTGCCTGTGGGCGATCCTACACTCTCGGCGAGAGAGATCATCGGCAACGAATCGCAGGAACGAATGGGACTGGTCATCCGCAGCCGGGATGCTGGTGCCCTTACCGCTGTGGCTCAGCGCGAACGGGCTCCCATCTATATAATAGGAGAGGTCACAGGAGATCATCAGTTCACCTTCTTAAACTCAGTCAACGGTGAGAAGCCCATCGACCTGCAGCTGAGCGACTTCTTCGGGAAGCCTCCCCGGACAGTGATGAACGATACCACGGAAAAGAGCCTGGCAGCAGATGTGAACTATGACGTCTCTGATCCGGCACGGTATCTCGATGCCGTCCTCCAGCTGGAGGAGGTGGCCTGCAAAGACTGGCTGACGAACAAAGCAGACCGCTCTGTCACAGGCAGGATAGCCATGCAGCAGTGCGCAGGCGAGCTGCAACTGCCCCTCAACAACCTCGGGGCCATTACACTCGATTACCGCGGCATGAACGGAATGGCCACCGCTCTCGGTCATGCCCCTGCAGCAGGCCTCATAAGCGCTGCCGCCGGATCAGTTCTCTCCATAGCAGAGGCTCTTACAAATATCGTTTGGGCTCCCCTGCCTGACGGACTCAGAAGCGTATCTCTCTCCGCAAACTGGATGTGGCCCTGCAAAAACCCTGGCGAAGATGCACGCCTTTATGAAGCTGTACAGGCTGCAAGCGACTTCGCAGTAGCGCTGGGTATCAACATCCCCACCGGCAAGGACAGCCTCTCGATGACGCAAAAATACCCTGACGGAACAGTCTACAGTCCCGGTACGGTAATCATCACCGCCGCTGCAGGCGTGGATGATGTGAGGCGGATAGTCAGCCCTGTCATCAGGAATGACTCTTCAACAGCACTTTTCCACATAGACATGAGCGGCATGCCCCCGGAGCTGGGAGGATCGGCATTTTGCCAGACACTCGGAAGCCTCGGCACCACAACACCCGGAGTGGCGGACCCGGAATACTTTGCCACAGCCTTTGAAGCCTTGCAACTGCTGATAAAGGAAGGAAAAGTAATTGCCGGACACGATATCTCGGCCGGAGGCATGATTGTAACCCTCCTTGAGATGTGCTTTGCCAACCGTGAGGGTGGCATAGCGGTAAACCTCACCGAGATTGACGAACCAGATACGGTGAAACTGCTCTTCAGCCAGAATCCCGGTGTCATAATCCAGGTTCAGGATGAGGCGGAGACAGAGGAATTCCTGTATGAAAAAGGGATACGCTTCGTACCGGCGGGACACCCGGTGAGTGAGCGGAAGCTCTTCGTAACAAACGGAGAATCAGACTATGAGTTCAACATTGACCGCTGCAGGTCACTATGGTACAGGAGCTCATACCTGCTTGACCGCAGACAGTCAGGACCGGAACTTGCATTGGAAAGGTTTGAGAACCACGGGGAAAAGGCGCTTCACTATGATATGAGGAACTTTGACGGCAGCTTCGGCGCGCTGGGCATTACCCCTGACCGCAGAAAGAGCTCGGGAGTAAAAGCAGCCATCATAAGGGAAAAGGGGGTCAACGGAGATCGTGAGATGGCATATGCCCTGTGGCTGGCAGGGTTTGACGTGAGAGACGTACACATGACCGACCTGATCACAGGCCGCGAAACCCTTGAGGAGCTTAATATGATTGTCTTCGTCGGGGGATTTTCCAATTCGGACGTTCTGGGCTCAGCAAAAGGATGGGCCGGAGCATTCAGATACAATGTCATGGCACAGGCCGCCCTGGAGAACTTCTATAAAAGGGATGATACCCTCTCACTGGGTGTCTGCAACGGATGCCAGCTGATGGCTGAACTGGGACTGATAGTGCCGGAGCACAGAGAGATGCCGCGCCTGGAGCGCAACACCTCACACAAGTTCGAGTCAGATTTCCTCGGGGTGAAGATCACCGGCGGAAATTCAGTCATGCTAGGCAGCCTCGAAGGAATGGAACTGGGTATCTGGGTGGCCCATGGCGAGGGACGGTTCGTTCTGCCATACCCTGAAGAGAAATACAACATCGTGATGAAATACAGCAGGAGCCATTATCCTGCCAACCCTAACGGATCGATGCATGATGTTGCAGGAATCTGTTCGGCTGACGGCAGGCATCTGGCAATGATGCCGCATCTTGAACGGGCGTTCATGCCGTGGCAGTGCGCACATTACCCTGCTGGCAGGCACAATGACGATGTCACACCCTGGATACAGGCATTCGTCAGCGCGAGGAAATGGATTGAGACCTTAAAAAGCTGAGCTAATTGACCTTCGGCTTCAGTATCACCGAGTTGATCAGGGTATGCTCATCTTTTCCTATCTGGGATAGATCGGAGGTGTGACGTTCCACCCTGTCACTTATCACCTGAACGGGGTATTCACCGGCTTTGGAGAAGAATACTGACCCCATGTGCGAGTCAGCCCGGTACCAGGGTGCGGAAACACTCTTGTCTTCTGTAACTATCTCATCACCCAGAGGTAGCTTTGCCAGCCTTGTCTCTCCTGCTGTAATAACAACATTAGCATTATAATGAAGCTGCATTGTATCCAGTGTCAATGTTGAAAGCCAGACATCATAGCGTCCGGGCTTATCAACCTTGAACAGCCACTCAGCAGTATTGTACTGAGGTCTCTCATCAACCTGTAACATATCCGCTTCTGCAATATGTAATACTATTCCCCCGTCTTTCACGGAGGCCTCTCTAACTTTCACCTGTTCATCAATGCCGGCATTGTCACCGCCATTTTTGCAGGAGGAAAGGCTCAAAACTGCCGCAAGGGCAAAAAATCCGATGATCCTAATTAATCCTTTCATTCTCCGGCTTTTTATAATGCAACCTTATGTAACAAAAACTATTCCAGAGTTCCCCTGAAATGCGTGGCCACAAAGTAAAAGTAAATAATTGATAATTAAAGATACATCTAATCAATTAATTGCACCTTTAACAAAAGATATCAACCGTTACCAGTGGCATTTAACGTGGTCCTGGTTGTTCTTCTTTTTACTGGTTTGTCAAGCGGTTTAGGAAGGGCTGCTGCCACCAGCTCAGCAATATCGCTTACTTTAGTTTTTGTAGCCTGCATGAATGTCTTTTTGCACAGCGGGCACGCCGTGATAAGCTCATCCGGTGAGTCCATGGTCAGGGTGCGGGCTGCGTCGGCTGCTATCAGTGCTCTCTTCCCGGATGAGAGTGTCAGGTTACCCAGGCTGCCGCCACAACAGAGAGACATGCTTCGTTCCTGCGACGCCTGCTGCAACTCTGCCACGTAGCTTATCACCGCCCTGGGCTCTTCATAGATGCCTGAACCACGGCCCAGCTCGCAGGGATCGTGATACACAACCTTCCGGTGCAGGTAACCGAGCCGGAGAGAGCCTTCTTCAATCAGCAGGTTGATGAACTCGGAGTGATGCATGACAGTTGCTTCGAGATAATAGCTCTCACGGAAAACCTTGTAGCAGATCGGACAGGAGGTAACCAGAATCTTAGCTCCTGATTTCCATATGATACCGGAGTTATGATTTATCAGCTCCCTCGCTTCCCTGTCCCTGCCCGCCAGCATAAGCGGCCGGCCGCAACAGACCCCTCCCTGCTCGTCCATAAAACGGTATTTCACGCCTGCGCTTTCCATGATCTTCTTCATGGCAACAATGACCGACGGAGTAAGATGTGTCATGCAACCTGCAAAAAAGAGGATGTCAGCCTTTTCAGTCTCTTCTTCTGCCAGATAGCTGAAGGACTGTGTGGGTATCTTCTCTATACTGCTTCTTATGCGTGTCACAGCATACTTCCCGGCCAGCCTGAGCTTACCGTCTTCCCTCTCTCCCTGTCTCCTCTCTATCAGTCTCATGGGACCCAGTTCAATACCAACCGGGCATACCTCCTCACATCTTCCGCACATCAGGCAGTTGGCGGTGATGGCAGCTATGTCCCTGTCGTTCCGCAATCCCTTGATAAAATATGCCGACTGGATATCATGAATACCTGCCGCGTAACTCATCTGACATACGCTGATGCAAACACCGCATGAAGAGCAGGCATGTGTCTGCACCTCGGTATATGAAGAATGCCTGTCGCCCGTAGTGATGCCGGAGTTACGCATGAAGATGAGCAGGAGCTCGACCGGTATATGGAAATATCTCGAGACCGGTAACAGGAAGAAGAAAGTACCCAGCGCCAGTGAATAGAGCCACCAGAAGTAAGGAGCTATCTCCGCGGCGGGAAGGAAGGAAGCCAGTGACGCGCCCAGGTTACCGGTCAGAAAGCTGCCGCTGCCGTGGGCACCGCAGGTGAAACTCTCGGCCAGCAGCCTCGAAGGAAATATAAGCCAGAGGCTGATAAGCGCAATCCGGTCAGTCCATGTATGCTTTGTCGTCTTCTTCATCCCCATCATCCGTGGAGTGAACCGTTTGATCACCGCCAGCAAAAGCCCTGACAGGATAAATGCCAGCAGCAGATCCATCCAGACGTTATAGATGCGCGCGAATCCCTCAGCACCGTGCTCCGGGTTGAACCACCGGAAGAAGATGGCATGTGACGGTGGGTTGAGATGCTTCTCGCCAAAGAAGTCCGCCTCAATGGTACCGAAGACAATGAGCAGGAACCAGCCGAAAGCCAGGCTCATGTGCATGTAACCAAGCAGGGGATTCTTCTTGAATATCTTCCGGTGCAGCAGGCTCTCCATAAAGATCTCTCTGAGGCTGTCCATAAAAGGCCGGCCGAAGAAGCCTCTTTGCAGACGCAGCTTGTCGGAACGCGAGAGGTTCATAAACCAGACAGTGCTTCTGACCACACTGTATATCAGGATGAAATATAACCCCAGGTTAAATGGCGTGATGAAGAGATCAGAGTTCATTTCTCTCCAGTTTTCGTATTGCTTCGGCTGCCATTGCTACCACATTGCGGGTGTTGACTCCGCGAGGACAGACCAGCAGGCACTTGCCGCAAAGCATGCAACGGGTCACCTCCTCCCGGAGTGGCTCTATCTCCCCCCTGCGGATATAGGTGTTCAGCCGCCTTAAATTGAATGAGGTGTGCTGGCCGGCCGTGCAGGTTGCCGTACAACCTCCGCAGGCAAAACAGAGTTTGAAGCTGGGTTCCCTGAGAGTGACATACTCCCTCACCTTCCTGTCGGAGGTGTCATAGTCTATCAACCTGCTCCGGTTAATGGAGAAACCAAACTTATTTGCCTGTTTTACATTCATCGTCCGTCAAGATACCTTACCGTCTCTGCCACGGCAGCCCGTGCATGCGAGATGGTATCGGTTATATTCATCGGCGCCGTGCAGGTGCCTGCATAAAAGACTCCGCTGACACCGCTCAGGTTATTGCCGTAATGATGGTCACCCGCCTCCAGGAACCTGTTGATTCCAAGCCTGAAGCCTGATGCCACGGCAAGCTTTGTGCCCGCCTCTGCCATCTCCATCCCCACCATCAGTACCATTATGTCAAGCTCCATCTTCAGCGGCCTTCCTGCCAGGGTGTCTTCAACCTTGATTACAAGTCTGTTGTTTATGTTAACAGAGGCTTCTGACACCTTCCCTCTGATGAAGTTGACATTATGTACTTCCTGTGACTCACGGTAGAGCTCTTCGTAATAGGGCCCGTACATCCTCATGTCCATGTAGAAACAGAAGACCTCGCACGCAGGCATCATCTTCCGTAACTCTATAGCCTGCTTGACCGCTGTAACACAGCATACCTTTGAGCAGTGGTTGTTGTTCACCTTCTCGTCGCGTGATCCTACGCAGTGGATCATGCCTATGCGCGATGGTACCGAACCGTCTGCTTTCGTGACCCTGCCCCCATTGAACATCGTCTCAAGCTCCGGAGCGGTGATTACGTTGTCATAAATCCCGTAACCGTACTCCTCCTTGCGACGTGCATCGAAGAGATCAAAACCTGTAGCGACGATCACTGCATCTGCCTTCTCCTCTTTACTGCCTGAGAGATTGACCGTCACAGTCCCTCCCGGGTGATGCTTAATCTTCTCAACGGCAGTACCTGTTATCACCGTGATGTTATGATTTCCAATACGTTTCCTGAGATAGCTCTTCACCTCCTCTGCCGGCCTGCTGTCAGGAAAGAGTGCATGCCACTGCAGCAGGTGTCCCCCCGGATCCTGGCCCTTTTCCACCAGGGTGACACGGTAACCCATCTCTGCCAGTGCACCTGCAGCTTCCATCCCGGCAACGCCGCCACCGGCAATAATTACATGTTTCTGTGTGCCTTTCATCCGTTTATCAGGTTGGCAGGCTCCGGCAACCGCGTGCCGTCCTTTGCAAGGAATCGTCTCGACGGATCGGCCCTGATACCCATCTTTTCAAGCAGGGGAAGCGACTGTACATTGTGGTACTGCAGGCCAAGCTCCCATGGGTCATAACCCAGTACCAGGCCGGCAACCTCCTCATAGGTGAGGACCGGGATACCCTGTCCATCCTTCCCGTAGGTTATACCGTCAATCTCATTTATTGTATACTGCCAGCGATCCATGAACATGGTGCATCCCGGGCAGTTGGCAATAATCATATCGGGACTGTAAGGCTCCATGGACTCAAATTTCTTTCGCGAGGCGAAGAGCGAATACCCCCTGTTGGCCTGTACCAGGTACTGTCTGAAGCCGAAACCGCAGCAGTGGCGCCGCTCGGGATAATCGATAACATCACCGCCCCACGATTCTATCATCCCTACCAGCACGTGAGGGAACTCTGCACCACCGATGCCGTACTTCGGGAACATCTTCGAGTAGTGACAGCCGATATGCTCTACAACCTTCAGCGGCTTGCCGGTGGCAACGTTAATCAGGTTATACTTCGCCTTGCGCGCTATTTCATCCCTGAATTTGTAGATGATGTCACTGGTGTGGGAGATGGTCTCAGGCACCTCGAAGGTGCGCCCGGTGGCCTTGTATAAATCTTCGCGGGTGCGTTCGAGGGTCTCGGGGAAATGCTTCCAGGTCTCAAGTATCTCTGAATAGATGCCGAAAGAGGTAACGCAAGAGATGGCAATATGCCTGTACCCGGCCTCAGTGGCCAGCGCGAAGTGACGGGCAACAACGGTCTGTATGGTTTCAAACGGCACCACGTCTCCGTGATAGCCTATTCCTGTACATGTGGTGTGCCTTGGATCCTCAAAGACGTCCTTACCGAGATCTTCACGCAGAATCTTCAGGAAATACTGCTCCGATCCGGCAAAGAATGTCTGCCTGATGCATGACCTGACATAGAAGAAATGATCGTCAGGTATCTCTTTCTGGTACTCGGCCCAGATGCGTTTCTTACCTTCCGGTTTCATAAATATCCTTTCTTACATCTTCAGGCTCACATTGATGGCAGCCGCTGTCGGCCGAGACCACATGCCTGTAATATTCAAAGTCACGTCCCTCTTTCTTGAATTCCATGCCCATCTCCTCAGCCTTTTTTTCAGATGCCTCCTCAATGATGTCAAAAAGTTCCTGGCCACCTGTGACTTTGAAGATGCTCTTCAGCTCGTCCAGCACGTCGTCGGCGATGAGGCGGGTGGGACCCTCCCTGCCGTTCAGCTCACCGCCGAGGCGTGCCAGGGAATCATCCATGTATTTGAAGTAATGCTCCCAGGCCGGACCCTGTTCGGGGTGGGTGGCGGGATCAACATCATATGATACAACGCAGTACCCGTGTTTCAGGACATTGTCGCCCACGGTGCGTTTGATGGCGAACTGCTGTCTGCCTTTTTCCGAGGTTGTGAAGTACCCGAGTTCCTGTGAGAGTTTCCTGAGGGCCATGATAACCATGCCGGGGGTGTTGCCCCTCGGGCACCTGGTTTTGCAGCTCATGCACTGACCACAGTACCAGATGGTCTCGCTCTTCAGCAACTCCCTGATTACTTGATTGTTGCGCGATTGCACCAGGTCCACCACCCTGCGCGGGTCATAGTTGTAATACTCGGCCGCAGGACATATGCCCGTACATATCCCGCAGTTCATGCAGGCATTCAGTCCTTCCTCGAAACGGACATCCTGCATAAGCCTTGAATAGAGATCTTCCATAAGTCAATTGTAGCCCAACATGGGAAGGTCAAAATTAGCAAGGAGTTATGAGGCCGGGAACGGGATTTTAGCCCATTTTTCCTGAGTATTTATACTTACCCATCAACAACCGCAGAAAGATGGCATAGTTTGGATATTGCCCGCAGGGCAACAAGAATTGCAGATGGTATGGCCCCACCCTCCCGCCCTTTTGTCGGTGGAGGCATGGTTATACAATTCTCCA
Organism: Bacteroidales bacterium UBA4070; assembly: GCA_002383485.1. Taxonomy (GTDB): domain Bacteria; phylum Bacteroidota; class Bacteroidia; order Bacteroidales; family VadinHA17; genus SR-FBR-E99. The sequence continues at coordinate 55,789 of DFYY01000033.1, forward strand.
ATCTCTCCGAGGTTGGCACACTGTGTCCCCGGGGTTGTCAATGTGTGCCTACGGTCGTAGACCGTAAAGTATTGTAAATGTAGGTATTACATAAACCATCTGGCCGCAGGCCTGCAAGAATTGCAGAGGATAAGCACCCTATCTGCCAAACAATGCATCAATGACTCCGTAATTAACTGTGCAGTTCTCAATCCGGATATTTTCGGTGAGCTGCATCAACGTACTGTGCGCCTGATCAGGCGCGGGCGCCGGACCGTCACCTTTCCAGTAATCAATGATCTGCTGATAACCATCCGGAATCTTAACATTCATTATCCCGCTCTCTGACCCCAGCTTCTTCAGTGTCCACCATGCCCAGCCGATGCTGTCAGCCTCAAAGAGCTGAACCGCTGCCCGGTACCACTCATTGTTGTTCTCCCCTGACTCTCCCATCCAGAGCGGAACGTTATGTGCATCTCTTATATTCAGGTATTTCTGAATAGTCTCAACGGTGGTCTCATTCCAGTACTTGTGGAAACTGTAGACCATATTGTTGTCCCACGGCGGGGTCAGCCCCTCAAAATCAGTTGCAAAGTGATTGCCCTCAATAAAGATGATGTGGTTGGTATCCACCATCCGGATTGCTGCCGTGATGTCCGTCAGGAGTTTCCGAAGCGCCATATTACCCTCAAGGGGATAGTTGGTCTCATTGATCAGGTCGTAACCGCCAATCCATGGCTCGTCGCTGTATCGCTCTGCGAGCTTATGCCATAAAGCAATCGTCTTCCACCGGTTCTCCTCCTTCTCCCAGAGTTTCGGTTTGGTGGTATCCACGTCTGCAATGGGTATGTCATTCCCCTGTCCTCCGGGTGCGGCGTGAAGATCAAGGATCAGGTACATTTCATTGGCTGCACACCAGGCCAGCAGCGAGTCAGTCATCTCAAACCCATTCTCAATCCACGTGAACTCGCCGGGTCTCGGCTCTGATTCTACCGGGGGAGTGAAGAGGTTATAGTGCATGGGCAGCCTGACCGAATTGAATCCCCAGGCCTTAAGTGAATCTATATCGCGCCGGGTAACCATATTTGCCAGCCAGGCAGAGTAGAACTCCCCGCATCTCTCGTCTCCGACCAGGGCAGTGATCTTCTTCCTGATATCATACTGAGCAGGGGCAACACCAGAGAGCTTCAGCATATATGGCTCCTGCAACATCAATCCCCCCAGCCCGATACCGCGCAGGAGCACAGGTTCACCGCTACCGTTAACGATATGCCGTCCATCAGTTTTCAGGAAACCGTCAGGGGCAGGCCTGCATGAGACAATCAATGCAGCCACTGCCATCAAAATCAGTGTTTTTTTCATTTCAGAAGGTTTAAGTCTATCATGCAATGTAAATAATTTGGCTGAATGAATAACTTTATTCCCAAAGCCTGATCCATGAAAAAGTCCGGATTACTTTTTAGCAGCCTTATTGCACTGGCATTCTTACTGTTCACCACCTCATGCATCAATGAGAACATTGTCACCTTCCGCTCTCTTCTCAGGGAAATGACTGACCATGAGTCTGTTACCCGCTATCCTGAACCCTCCTGCCGCCTGGTTCAGTTCAGTTCGTACGGCAGGTGAAGCATTCACCCGGACAGCGCGGGGTGGTTCGCCAACAACGATTATACTCATTTTATCTGTGAGAAGACAAATGAGGGCCGGCGTGAATTCGTGATGCCTGAGACAAACGGCCCTGGCACCATCGTCCGCTGGTGGATGACTTTCGGAAGCGAAAACGCACTTAACTCCTATTGATCACCCTCTAATCGCGCAGTCCACAGGCTCCGGAAACTTCCACCCAGGGATGAGCGTTAACATGCGCTACCGTATCCTCAACGCTATACCGTTCAATGAATCGCTTAAATCAGACATTGAGATGTGGCACCGGGTCAGGACCACTGTCAGCTTCTCGCTGACTTCATATATTATATATTTCCTGAAATGTAGCTGGTTACCATCTATACGACAACAACTGCAGATGTCGCAAGGCAGTTCCGGGGACGCAGCCTTGTGACAGCCCGGGCCAGGTGATTCATGTTCCGGTCTGACCGGTAATATCAGAAACAGGTTTCCCGTTACTTTTCATTTTCTTCGGAGGGTACCGGAGCAATATACCCGTAGCAGTGAAAAGCAAAAGTGACAGACCTGTAAATGTAGTATAGATCAGCTTGAAAATCTCCCCGTCCACACCCAGCAACTTGTCTATGATTGACATATCATGGATGTCCTCCACAACATCAGACCGCCGGTGTTCGACCTGGAGCACAGCCCCGGTGGCACCGTCAAGCTGAACACCGTGATAGTGATGGGCAAAGACGAACTTCACCATGCCGTAGTCAGGCCTGATATCAATACGGTCAATCTCCTCACTCAACCCCTCCCCGCCACGCTCACGCATCGTCATTATGGCTATATTCCGTAGTGAGTCCAGCGGCAGCCACCGGGCAAGATCCGTAGTGGTACCCTGGTAAGAATCAGGATGAAGATATCCGTTGCTGTTCTTTTTCCATCCGAGCAGGATGCCGGATACTGCCACGATGAGCAATGCCACTGACAGGAAAGAGGCGGTGAGACGATGAATACGGCGCACTGTCCTCATCGTCACACCCTTTATTGTCCTCCCTGTATCCTTGTTCACTGCGCGGTAAATTGAATCAGGGCTGCAAAGAAAACACTATCGTTCTGAAATTCCAAGTCCACCGCGTGTATTATAATTCAGCACCGGCCACCTCCACTGCTCAAGCACTGTGCCGGTAACGCTCTCAGTGACACTGCCGCAGGTGATACTAATGGTATATTTGCCCGGCTGTGCCCTCATCGTGTTCCAGTAGATCTTTCCGACGCCGGTACCGGATTTCAGCTTTTGCTCATGACGTTTTTCGCCATTGCTGTCAGTGACCGTGATCACCGCTTCATCCTTCAGGGTTCCAGAGCGGTAGAACCAGATCTCCAGCCCGTTGGGCTCATTGGGGGTCAGCAGATGGTTGCTGCCTGTCATCTGGTAATTGCCCCACATTGCCTGCTGCGAGAAGTTCATCTGCGGCTTTGGTTCAATTGTAAAAAGATGAAGAGGTTTCTTAATGATTTCGGGAGTCATCTGCTGCAGCGGCGAGATATCAGTGATCCATGCAGCCCTGCCGTAGGTACCGACTATAAGATCATTTTCCCGTGGATGAATCATTATATCCCTTACCACCGCCGGGGGCATGTTTGCCCGGAGGGCTTCCCAGTTCTCTCCCCTGTCCAGGGAGACATATACTCCGTTGTCATTGCCCGCGAAGAGCAGGTTCGGATTGCGATGATCTTCAATCACAACACTCACCGGGAACTGGGGCAATCCGGAGGTGATTCTCTTCCAGGTCACCCCGAAGTCAGTGGTGACATAAATGTGAGGATCCATTATGTCATCAGTGTAACCCGATTTCGAAACATAGGCTGTGCCAGCCTCGAAGGCCGAGGGGAAAACGCGGCTGACCCACATGCCTGCCGGAGCGCCTGCTTCCGCCAGTGCTGCGGTAACCTCTTTCCATGTATGGCCGTGATCCCTGGTCACATGAACATGACCATCATCGGTTCCTGCCCATATAATGCCGGCCTTCACGGGTGACTCAGCCAGTGTGGTCACGGTACAGTAGCGAATGTGTCCCTTACCGTGGATCTTTTCCGGATCGTTGTCCGTCAGATCAGGGCTGATCTCCTCCCAGTTTTTGCCCCGGTCAACGGAGCGAAGCACTTTCTGTGCCCCGGTATATTCTGAGTTTTTCAACATATTGTACC
>DFYY01000054.1 GCA_002383485.1 Bacteroidales bacterium UBA4070
ACTGAAACATCTCCCATCATTTTCACTTCCTTATCCGATAATATTCTTCCCGGCCAGGTAACCAGCCCGAACCTTTCGCCGGACCTCGACGGACTCTGGGGCGGACTGCTGATACTGGGTAATGCCCCCATAGCAGCCAGTGTAAGCCCGAAACAGATTGAAGGTATTCCTCCGTCTGATGCCAATGGACTGTACGGTGGAACAGACCCGACTGATAATTCCGGTGTAATTAAATATGTGTCAATACGTCACGGCGGAGCAAACATCGGTGAAGGAAATGAAATAAACGGCCTGACACTTGGAGGCGTGGGAAGCCGTACAATAATAGAAAATGTAGAAATAATAGCCAACCAGGATGACGGTATCGAGTGGTTCGGAGGAACTGTCAATGTAAAAAATGCTGTCGTATGGAATGCCGGCGACGATGCTATTGATACCGACCAGGGATGGGGAGGCACCCTTGACAACTTCATCGTAATTACGCCCGGTGACAAGTGCTTTGAGCTTGATGGTCCCGAGGGTTCATCTGCACCAGCCGTCAAACATATCATTAAGAACGGACACGTAAGAGCTGGCAATGCGGCAGGACTTGTCGACATTGATGATGCAGGTGACAGCAAGAACTCATATCTCGATTTCATGAATATATACTTCTACAAGCTCAGGTCATCGTCACCGTACCAGACGTTTGATGCCGTTCCGAAGTTCTATGCTTATGATTTCAATCACTTCGAGGTTGTTCTGCCCGGCACCGCCACCCTCCAGAATATTTTCCTGAAAGGATCTGATACCTACGCTACAGCTGTATCGGAAGGTGCTAATACGGTAGGAGCCGATCCCGCAGCATTTACAGCAACATGGTCATGGGCCGCAGCAGCTGCAGCATTTTAAATGATAAGACTGATAACTGACAAATCGCTATATTCCACAAAACTCGCAGGCTTCAATGCCTGCGGGTTTTAACATTGAAAACAGAATTGAGAACAACAAATTAAATTTTAACCATGCGTCCATTTAAAGTAATTCTGACAGTCATTGTCTTATTGTTGTCCGGCCAGTTATATGCTCAGAAGGGAACTGTCAGGGGAACAATCTTTGACCACTCTCTCGGAGAGCCTATGATTGGTGTAACAATTTTTGCCGAGGGTACCACCCTGGGGGTAGTCTCTGATCTCGATGGCAAATTCAATCTCATCCTGCCTGTCGGCAAGTATAACCTGAAGTTTTCCTTCGTTTCATTCGAGACACTTACTGTAAGTGATGTCACAATTGAAGACGGAGAAACAGTNNGAGGATATCCAACTCAAGCCTTCAACAGTCGGCCTTGACGAGGTTACGGTCACGGCCAATGTTGTGCGCAACACTGAAAATGCCATTATGACCATCAAAAGGAAATCCCCGACACTGCTTGACGGGATTTCTGCTGCCGGATTGAGGAAGATCGGTGATTCCGATGCTGCCGCATCCATAAAGAGGGTTCCCGGAGTTTCGGTTGAAGGCGGTAAATATGTCTATGTACGAGGACTCGGTGACAGGTATACAAAGACAATCATCAACGGGGTTGATATGCCGGGACTTGATCCCGACAGGAATTCAANNCAATCCAGATGGATATCTTTCCGACCAGTGTAATAGACAATATTATTATCCATAAGTCCGCCGGTGCTGACCTTCCTGCTGATTTCACAGGCGGGATGGTGGATATTGCCATAAAAGACTTCCCGGAGGAAAAAACGGGGAATATCTTTATCAGCGGAGGTTATAACCCTGATTATCATTTCAGGAATGACTTTCTTACCTATGTAGGAGGAAAAACTGATTTTCTTGGATTTGATGACGGAACCAGGAGAATACCGGCGATAGAAAATATCCCGTTTTATTCCGAAGTGGTGGTTCTGCCCCCCGAAGATGAGCTGAGCATGAGGTACAGGGAGATACTTCAGTCCTTTAATCCAACCATGGCGGCTATGAAAACGATGAGCTTCATGGACTATAGTTTCGGTGTCTCACTGGGCAACCAGAAACCTCTCAATAAAGTGACTCTCGGATATACCTTCAGCTTTTCGTATAAGAACAGCACGGAATTCTATAAAGATGCAGAGTATGGAAGGTATGGACTGGCTGCTGATCCTGAAGTAACCGAGATGGAGGTGCGTGAATTCCAGAAAGGCGATGTTGGCATGAGCAATGTCCTTGTGAGCGGACTGGCAGGCTTCGCCCTGAAGACAAGGAGATTAAAATACCGGTTGAACATATTGCACNNTGCACCTGCAAAACGGTGAATCAAAGGCAGGAGTTTTTGACTATGAGAGCTCCGACCTTGGAACAATCTTCGAGGGTATGCAGCATAACATCGAGTACAGTCAGCGTTCTGTCACAAATCTTCTTCTTGACGGAAAGCACTCTTTCAGCGATTCCAAATGGGAGATCGTGTGGAAAGTCTCCCCTACACTTTCGGTGATAGAAGATCCTGATGTGAGGTTCACCAGGTATGTAAGGCAAAANNACAACTATGTTATCGGTACAGAATCGGGTTTCCCGGAAAGAATCTGGAGGGAACTCTCCAAAATCAATATCGGAACTATCCTCCATCTGACCCGGGAATACAATTTCAGGGGAGAAAAGGCCAAACTCCATTTCGGAGGCGCCTATACCTTCAAGGAGCGTGATTTCGTTATTAACAAATATTCGTTCAATATCC
>DFYY01000003.1 GCA_002383485.1 Bacteroidales bacterium UBA4070
ACAAGAAAATGAAAAACTCAGAATAATAAATCAAATATCAAAGTTATGGACGGTAAAACCATCTTTTTCAAAGCAAGCGGCTGGATCTTCGGATTCGTTGTCTTTGTAATCGGAGTCATTAATGCCTTCTGGGGCAATGATCCGATATTCGGGGCTGCAATTGTACTGATGTCATTTGTCTTTATCCCTCCCACAGGAGAACTATTCAGAAGAATTACCGGTTTCGGGATACCCATGGCCGTAAAGATCATACTGGGTGTTCTGATACTGTGGGCGGCTCTGGGAGTAGGCGAGCTGTTTGATAAAACGAATATGATGCTGACTGACATGAAGCAACTTTTACAGTAATTTTAACAGCGGGGTGAACTTTAACGGTTACGGTCCGGCAATCGCGGAGCAGGAGCAGACAAACCATTGTTACAAAAAGGCCACTGCTGTAACAGCGTATAGTTCACTTCAACCAAAACAGAAACCATGAAGAAACTTGAAGATCTTTTGCTTTTAGGGAATCCGATGCTTTATGAGAAGAGCGCGCCTGTTCTTGAGAACGAGCTCCCGCTTCTCATGGGATGGGTTGTTGACCTTCACAATGTGATGGAGGAGATGAGGGCGAGGTACGGTTTCGGCAGGGGTATTGCCGCGCCGCAGCTCGGTATCGTGAAAAGGCTGATCTACATAAATATTGACATGCCGACAATAATCATCAATCCGGAGATCACCGGGGCAGACAGTGAGATGTTTGAAGTATGGGACGACTGCATGTGCCTGCCGAATCTCCTTGTGAAGGTGAAGCGTCACAGGAGCCTCACGCTGAGATACCTCGATGAGAACTGGATGGAGCAGGAATGGCATGTTGAGGATGACATCGCGGAGCTGGTGCAGCACGAATATGACCACCTCGACGGGATCCTGTGTACAATGCGCGCCATCGACGGGAAGTCATTCAAATGGCGGACCTGAGGAATTGCGATGTGCGATATGCGAGTTGCGAATGGTCGTATTCATTAAGAATTGTATACGGCAGGCGACACAACCCACCCGCCCGCCTGGTCCGGGGGCTGCATGACTATACAATTCATGACCCACTACGAGGGCCTTAATTCTCTGTTCCATTGTTCTGCAATTCCTGACCCCTTGCGAGGGTCTTAATTCTCTATATTTCATTCTTCTGCAATTCTTTAAGCTCTACGAACTTTCATTGTCAACACTATCGCCTCACGGCAATAATGGTTATCTTTGGTTCCTCAACAAAAAACAGATATGGTCACAAGAACAGCTACAGTCATTGGCGCCACCGGCCTGATAGGAAGTCACCTGGTTGAACTCCTTTCCGGTGATAAACATTTTACCAGGGTCAGGATAATCGCAAGGCGAATGCCTGACAAAGTGCCGCAGGGTGCCGAAGTAAGGGTCATCGACTTTGAGGATCCCGTTGCATTCAGATCCGCTGTTGAGGGCAGTGATGCACTCTTCTGCGCCGTTGGCACCACCAGGAAAAAGGTAAAGGGCAACATGGAAGCCTACCGGAAAGTTGACCATGACATACCGGTGAATGCAGCACGTCACTGCCACGAGTCGGGTTGCGGCCGGTACCTGATGGTATCAGCGGTTGGCGCATCATCAAAAACCGGCAACTTCTACCTGAAGTTCAAGGGCGATGCCGAGGATGCCATTGCCGCCTCAGGAATACCGTCAGTCTCCATCTTCCGCCCCTCGATGCTGATGGGGAAGAGAAACGAGTCGCGTCCGGCCGAGGATTTCGCCAGGATCCTTTCATCCCCCCTCTCCTTTCTATTCCCGGCGAAATACAGGCCTATCAAAGGACTTGATGTGGCAAAGGCGATGGTGGCAGCCGCGAAGTCAGAAGAAAAGGGATTCAGGATTTACCACTACACTGAGATGATAAACCTCATACGGAAGCAGCTCTAAAGGAGCAATGGTGTCCGGAAGAAATAACAATAATTAAACCCATGATATCAGGCCATATTCAGTATCCAACAAACGGTTACACCATCAGGGAAGCCACAGAGGAGGATTTCCCGGCCATCCTGTCGCTCATCAAGGAGCTTGCAGAGTATGAGCGTTCTCCGGATGCGGTGACAAACAGTGTTGAACAGATGAAGCGCGAAAAGGAACATTTCAGTTGCTTCGTAGCAGAGCTGCCTGACGGTACAATAGCCGGCATGGCGCTCTTTTTTACAGCCTACTTCACCTGGGTTGGCAAATCGATCTACCTTGAGGATATAATCGTCAGCAAGGCCTACAGACAGCTTGGCATTGGCATGGCCCTGATAAAGAGGGTGATCCGGAGGGCACAGGATGAAGGGTGCAAGCGGGTCCGCTGGCAGGTGCTCGAATGGAATGAGCCAGCCATCAGCTTTTACAAAAAATGCGGCGCTGAGATAAGCGGCGACTGGCTTAATTGCACATTTGACGAAGAAGGAATCTTTCGTTTCAATGAGATGGCAGGTACCTGACCGTTTTTGGGTGCGGGACTATACACATATCCCGGGCTCACTGACCCGGGATTTTTGTTATAAGGGATAATTGTAGTAAATTAACGGTTCGAAGTATGCCGGCGCCACTTCGCACCAGGGGATTGACAGCTTCAAATGAGCAAATTAATTATATGGCAATTAAACGAGATCATTCGGCACAGATTCACTCATATCTTTCTCTCCGCAAAGCAGTGGGGTGGATAGGGATTCTGCTGCCTTTTGTCCTTGTGCTGGGTCATCTTATCATTTTCAGCGGCGATAAGCCGCTCAACAACATGAGTGTCTATTACCACACAGGGATGCGCGACCTGTTCGTCGGCTCCCTCTGCGCGATAGCCCTCTTCCTCTTCTTTTACAAGGGTTATGACAGGTGGGATGACATCTCCGCAAACCTCGCTGGACTCTTTGCTCTCGGGGTCGCCTTCTTCCCGACGGTGGAGGATGGTCCCTGGGACTGGATAGCGAAGGTTCATTTTTACAGTGCCGGTTGTTTCCTCGTAATATTGGCTCTGATCTCAAGCTTCCTATTTACGCGCGGCGAAGTTCATCCCACGGATATGAAAAGAAGAAGGAACCTTGTCTACCATGCATGCGGCATAATTATGCTCCTCTCCCTTGCTGCAATAGTGGTTTTCTTCCTCTTTTTCGAAGGAATAAACTCTGAATCTGGATTTGTTTTGATTGCCGAGACTGTTACACTTGTTGCCTTCGGCATCTCGTGGCTTACCAAGGGAGGAACATTCTATCCTGATAAACCAAAAAAGAGAGTATAATGGAAAAAGAAGCAAATCTTGTTAAGGTATTTACAGGTCCGGAGCCCACTGCCCTGCTCCTGATGAAGAGGCTTGAGGAGACCGGGATCGAATCCCTGATCAAAAATGACTCCGGGCTGGGTTATCTTGGCGCTGTGCCGGCGGTAATCGATCTCTATATCTTTGAAGAGGACCTTGAGAAGGCAAGGCCTCTGTTAGAGGAGATGAATGAACAGCAGGAGCCGGAAGAACCAGAAGCTTGATCAAATTACAATTCCACAGAATATGAAGAGACTTAGCATATGCCTTACGGCAATTGCCATGACGGCCATTGCCGTTTCATGCAACAATTCAAAACAACAAGCTGATATGATTATTACAAATGCCAGGATCTGGACTGGGAATGCTGAGCAACCCTACGCCGAAGCGATGGCTGTCTCGGGGGACAAAATAACTGCCGTTGGCAGCAAGAGTGAGGTGATGAAGCACGGGTCCGGCGAAGGCACAGTGATCGACCTCGGCGGCAGGTTTGTTGCCCCGGGATTCATTGATTCACATGTTCATATGCTGCAGGGTGGATCAAACCTTGCCTCCGTGCAGCTGAGGGATGCTTCCACACCTGAGGAGTTCATCAGACGCATTAAGGAATATGCTGCAACCCTGAAGCCCGGGACATGGATACTCGGGGGCGACTGGGATGGTATGGGCTGGGAGAATCTTCCACAAAGAAACTGGATTGACTCCGTCACCCCTGACAACCCGGTCTTTGTGTCGCGGCTTGACGGACACATGGCACTTGCAAACTCACTGGCCATGAAGCTGGCCGGCATCGACAGTAAAGCGAAGGATGTCTCAGGCGGATCAATTGAGCGGGACGGACGGGGTGAACCGACGGGCATTTTCAAGGATAATGCAATGGATCTTATATCTGTTAAAATCCCCGAACAGTCAGAGGAGGAAGTTAACCGGGCACTGATGGCAGCAATGAATTACCTTGCTTCCAACGGGGTAACATCAGTGCATGCAGTTGATGCTGCAGCTTATGCTGATGCCCTTGAAAGAGTGCGTGCGAGGGGGGAACAGATAACACGCATCTATTACCTTCAGACCATCAGCAGGTGGAAGGATATGAAGGAGCAGGTTGAACGCGAGGGCAATGGTGACAGGTGGCTCCGCACCGGCGGTGTAAAGGGCTTCGTTGACGGTTCTCTGGGATCGCACACTGCGGCATTCATTGAACCGTATACTGACCTGCAGACTGATACAGGCCTCTTCGTGAACAGCGAGGAGGATCTCCTGAACTGGATAATGGAGTCCGACAAGGCCGGACTGCAGGTGGTTATCCATGCAATTGGCGACAGGGCAATCAATTTCCTGCTGAATGCTTATGAGAAGACGGCTTCCGTTAACGGGGAGCGTGACAGGCGGTTCAGGATCGAACACTCGCAGCATATTGCCCCCGCGGATATTGAACGGTACGGGCAGCTGAAGGTGATAGCAAGTATGCAGCCGTATCATGCAATAGACGACGGCCGGTGGGCTGAAAAGTACATCGGTCCGGATCGGGTGAAGACTACCTATGCATTCAGGTCGCTGCTCGACAGCGGAGCCACGCTAGCTTTCGGGAGCGACTGGTTCGTGGCCCCGGCCACACCACTGGAAGGAATATATGCTGCAGTCACGCGCAGGACCCTTGACGGGAAGAATCCGGATGGTTGGGTGCCAGAGCAGAAGATCACCGTTGAGGAGGCACTGAAAGCATATACGATAAATGCCGCATATGCCTCACTCGAAGAGGATCTGAAAGGCTCACTTGAGCCCGGTAAACTGGCTGACTTCGTTGTGCTTGACCGTGACATCACCGCCATTGACCCTGTGGAGATATGGAATGTGAAGGCACTGCAGACCTGGGTTGGCGGGAAAAAGGTGTTTGACCGGACGGAAGCACAATAACCGGGACGTGCGTTATGATTAACAGACAACTTATCAGGAGAGTGACTGTGGCGATGTTGCTGCTGACTGTCCTGAATTGTAAGAACACAGATGCTCAGATGATGAGAGCAAGAGACTACGGAATAGAGATCGGCATACTGCATACTGGCAGTTATAATGCCATAACTGATGTGCCCGGCGTAAAGGTGGGACAGGTAACACTGAAGGAGGGCGACTCAGTAAGAACAGGAGTCACAGCAATCGTGCCCCATGACGGAAACATATTCCAGCTGAAGGTACCGGCGGGGATCTTCGTGGGTAACGGGTTTGGCAAACTGGCCGGATACACGCAGGTGGAAGAGCTGGGCAACCTGGAGACCCCGGTGGTGCTGACCAACACGCTGAGTGTGTCAACAGCCGTGGCTGCGGTAATAGAGCATACCCTCTCGCAGCCCGGTAATGAGGGGGTGACGAGTGTCAATGCGGTTGTTGGTGAAACCAATGACGCCAGGATAAATGATATCAGGGGAAGGCATATTACCACGGAGCATGTCCTGGAGGCTATCAGGAAGGCAGCCGGAGGACCGGTTGCAGAGGGCAGTGTCGGTGCCGGCACCGGCACTGTCTGCTTCGGTTTTAAGGGAGGGATAGGCACATCGTCGCGTGTGCTGCCAGACAAGAGAGGAGGTTATACCGTAGGTGTGCTCGTTCAGACAAACTACGGAGGGATCCTTCAGATCAACGGAGTGCCCGTCGGGCAGGAGCTTGGGCGTTACAGCTTCAGGACCACAGTGAACGAATACAAGGAAGACGGGTCATGCATGATTGTGGTCATGACTGATGCCCCGCTGACGTCAAGGAACCTGAAGAGGCTTGCATCCAGGGCTTTTGCCGGTATGATGCGGACGGGAGCATCGGGATCCAACGGCAGCGGAGATTACATAATTGCCGTATCTACGGCCGAGGATCTGCATATCCCCTACTCCAGCGAATCTATGTACGAGGAGTGGCGGGAGATCAGGAATGATGAGATGGATCTGCTTTTCCAGGCTGTTGCCGAGGCAACCGAGGAGGCCATCATCAACTCGCTCTTTGCCGCCGAGACGACGAAGGCCAGGAACGGCATGACAGTAGAGGCGCTGCCTGTTGAAAAGACGCTGGAAATACTCCGGAAATACAACAGGCTAAAGGATAGATGAGCTCACAGCCGAACTCAGGGCAGATGAGCCCGGCAGGCGCTCCTTGTCATGAAGAGAGACAGTATTGATACACGAAATGTATCGTTCTGGCCGTGGTCAGGCAAAATAGATTTTATTACTATTTTTGCGGTATGACACTTCAGATACTTCTTTTGCTGGCAGGTCTGGCGTTACTGATTGCCGGAGCTGAATGGCTGGTTAGCGGTGCCTCATCACTTGCAAGGAAATTTAAAATTTCTGATCTTACAATAGGTTTGACCGTGGTTGCCTTCGGCACCTCGGCGCCTGAACTGGTTGTAAACCTCTTTGCCTCGGCAACGGATCACCAGGATATTTTCTTCGGGAACATCCTGGGAAGCAACAACTTCAATCTTTTCATCATACTTGGACTTGCAGGTGTATTACTGCCGCTCAAGGTGCAGGTCAGTACCGTCTGGAAGGAGATTCCGATGTCATTTGCGGCGCTTGTTATCTTTTACATTATGGTGCACATCCCGTCACCCAATGGCGGCATGATGCTCGGAAGGATTGACGGATTCATACTGCTCGGATTGTTTGGATTGTTTCAGTACTACATCTACAGGCAGATCAAGGAATACACGCCTCCAGAGGCCGAACATAAGCCTACCGGCCCTCTTTTTAAGATGATAGCTTTTATCATTCTCGGGCTTGCAGGACTGGTTCTGGGAGGAAAGCTTGTTCTTGAAAACGCTGTACAGATAGCCAAAGCTTTGGGAGTCAGCGAGAAGGTCATCGGGCTTACAATCATTGCGGCGGGAACTTCTCTGCCGGAGCTGGCTACTTCCGTTGTAGCCGCATTCAGGAAGAATGCCGATATTGCCGTTGGTAACATAGTTGGCTCCAACATATTCAACCTTCTGCTGATTGGGGGCGTGGTTTCTACAGTCAGTCCGATCAGATACAATCCGATATTTGACATCGACTTTTATATTCTTGCCGCAGGCACGGTTGTCCTCTTCATAAACCTGATAGCCTGGAAGAAACACAGGCTTGACAGGTGGGAAGCAGCACTTCTGCTTACCTTCTATGTCGGGTACACCATCTACCTGATTTCGAAACAGGGATAGAGCAGGTGGCGGGCGGAGCCGGATCGGACATAATCGGTTCAACCGGCGGTAAGTTCCGTCAGCACGTCATTATTTTCAGAAGTGGATTTCAGAATGCCTGAGGGTATGCGCCTACATACGGCCGGGCATTTTTCTTAAGTTTAAGCAGCGACTTTATCTCTGCCGGCAGGTTTGCGGCAGTGCTGTTGCCGGTGAACGCGGGCAGGAGCCTGAAATTCTTCAGTTCAGGGCTCATGAAGACAATGTTATCTGTCATAAGCAGGCTCATTGTCTCGAATCCCGGGTGCCTGGCAGTTATCTCTGCGGGTGATCCGAGCGCTGCAATACAGTTCTCTTCAAGGGCCGGACTCCAGAGGATAAGGGGCATCCCTTTACGATCCCCGTTCTTCACATATACGTTGTTGTCAATTGTGCTGAACTGCGGATCGCGAAGGCGGTCACACAGTATACTTCGCTGCCAGACGAAGAGGAGAGGCCTGTTCAGTGTCGCATCAGCAACCATGAGGTTATTAACGAAGATATGACCATCGCGTTCATCCACATCCGGTCCCGTGGCCGGGTGCCAGCCGAAGTGGTCTCCCACCGCGCTGCGTTCGCTGCGGCTCACGCAGGCAGTGCTGTTGACGAGGGTATTATTGTACATCTTCGCGTCACAGCTGTTGAGAATATGGATTCCCAGCTCACAGTTGACAAACACGTTACCCACACAGAATGAAATTGTGCAGTGCTCGAGGGTGGTTCCGACGACATCCTTGCCGTGTCCAGCTTCAGGTGAGATTCCTTCAGGGTCTTTGCCATCGATCTCAAGTGCCCTGTAAGCGTACTGGGTAAATGTGATACCCCTGATTACAGGTCCCTTGCCGTCAGAGGGCCTGCCATGGCACTCACCGGTAATACGGTGTATGGCAACGTTATAGGAAGTTATCTCTACAAGTTTGTCCTTCGGGTCAACACCTATTTAAACCAAGCCTGTTGAGTAATCGATAAAGAAGCTGCTCTCATCCACCTCGCCCTCAAAGCCGGCTGACTGCAGAAATCTTCCATCAATGAATACCATGTCATCATTAAACCTGTGGAGGGGCGTATCTTTTCCGCTCCGGAGCCTCTGCCACCAGCTTTCCGGTGCGGAAGGAAAGAGACGGTCCCATTTCGTAACCCACAGGCCGTTCCCGAGATCCCTCCACTGGGATGCCACCTCTGATCCCTTCAATACCGGAAGTTCGTCAAGGTAAGGCTGCATTATTATGCCCTGGTTAAGGAGGAGGTCTCCCGTTCTGTAGGTGCCTCCCCGAAGAATAATGACGTCGCCGGTCACGGCTTTGGATATTGCTGTCTCAATAGTTGCGGGGGCAGTAAGAGTCTCACCCGGAGCATTTTTGTCACCGTCGGGCGCAACGTAGATTATCCTCCCGGCGTTCTGCGACACTGTCCATAACTGCCTTACGGGCCCGTAAGGACCGCCTGATGGCTGTGCCTGTACCGTGGCCAGGGAGGCAACAATGAGTGCTGTGATTGCTGCTGTCCGGAAAAAAGCAGTTAACTTTAGTGAGCTTTCCTTGTTCATATTAGAGGGAGTTTATTTCATGAAACCGATTTCATAAAGTTATGAAACTTTTAAGTAGCTGAATACAAAATGAAAGTGAAAAGAACAATATCCGCCATTATGGTTTTGCTGCTGGTTGCTGTAGCAAGCGGGCAGACGGTTCCGGGCGCAGACGGACTGAGCGGCATTGAATGGAGAGGGCGGTGCCCGGCATAGTGTTTATATAAAAAAAAAGAGAATGATATGAGTTATACCCTTCAACACGGCCATAAGGCACCGGATTTCAGGCTCCCGGCCACCGACGGAAGGGAGTACAGCCTGGCAGACTTCGACAGTCACCCATACCTGGTGGTGTTCTTCACCTGCAACCACTGTCCATATGTAATCGGCTCTGACGAGGTGACCCGCGCCACCGCTGAGAAGTTCCGAGATGCGGGAGTGGTATTCGTGGGAATCAATTCGAACACTGAACACACCTATGAGGATGACAGCTTTCCGAACATGGTGAAACGGATGGAGGAGCACAAGTTCCCGTGGAAATACCTGTATGACAGGGATCAGTCTGTGGTGAAGGAATACGGGGCACTGAAAACGCCGCATTTCTTCGTCTTCAACCGTGAGAGGGAGCTTGTATATACCGGCAGGGGCGTTGACTCACCCCGTGACACCTCGCGCATGACTGTCAATGATCTTGACAGGGCGCTTACTGAACTGACCTCCGGCAGGGAGATATCCGTGCCTGTCACCAATCCCATTGGCTGCAACATCAAGTGGGAAGGACGTGATGCAAAGTGGATGCCTCCCGAAGCATGTGACCTGGTATGAGCAATCATGCCATTCAGATCACGGATCTGACCAGGAGATACGGCCAAGACCGAGGGATTGAAAACATCAACCTTCAGGTCGAAGAGGGAGAGATCTTCGGTTTCATAGGCCCCAACAGTGCAGGCAAATCGACCACAATCAGGGTGCTGTTTAATCTCCTCTTCCCATGACCGGAGGAGAGCATGATGAACAGGAATCTGTTTTTGAGGGAATTAAGGAGCAACGCAGTGAGCCTCCTGATATGGTCTGCAGTAATAACCGCCCTCACAGCCCTTACAATGTTATTTTACGGAGTCTTCCTGAAGAACAACGAGAAGATACTTGCAATGATAAGCATTCTACCGGAGGGTACCCTGCAGTTCAAGGGGATATCGGATGTTGACGATCTGTTTTCGGTACTGGGCTTTTATTCAGCGAACAATGTTATCTATATGCTTGTCCTGGGCAGCATCTATTCTATCGTTCTCTCATCCGGCATCCTGCTCAAGGAGGAATACAACAAGACAGCGGAATTTCTGCTCTCATGGCCCATGACCCGTGGGGAGATCTTCTTCAGCAAGGCTGCTGTGGTGTACCTGAATGTTCTCATTATTAATATCGTAACCGCTGTTGCAGGATATGTTACCATGGAGATTGTCAAGAGGGAGCCGTTCAGCACAAATGCCTTCCTTGTCATGACTTTTTACACTTTCATGCTTAACATCTTTTTCGCATCCCTGGGGCTGTTCATGTCAACACTTGTGAAGAGAGCAAGGCCGATAACAACCCTCAGCATCGGACTGGTGCTTATCCTTTATTTCATCTTCACAATATCGAACATTACGGAAGGCATGTCATTCATAGGTTATGCAACCCCTTACAAGTTCGTTGGTATGGACACGCTTGCCCCGGATTACAGGCTCGAGTTCATCTCTGTACTCTATTTTGGCGGTCTGTCATTGCTTTTGACATTCACCGCGTTCAGATTGTACAGGCGTAAAGACATTTATTTATAGACCAGACCAAGAAAAAAAAATGAAATCAACCTTAACAATTATCACAGTGCTGACAGCATCTCTTTTAGCAGGTAATGTGTCACTGGCACAGGATTACTCAGGAAATATTTTTGACGGACATAATGATGTCGGGGCGTGCAAGCTCAAGGGTGATCTCCGATTCGTGCCGGAGGGACAGGAATACATTGTCACCGGATCAGGTGACAATATCTGGTTCGGTGAGGATCAGTTTCATTTCGCCTGGAAAAAGATGAAAGGTGATTTTATCCTGACTGCTGATGTCAGCTTCATCGGCGTGGGCAGTCATGAGCACCGCAAGGCCGGGTGGATGCTACGTCAAACCCTTGATACGGATTCGCCCCATGTCTGCGGCACAGTGCACGGCGACGGGCTGACATCGCTGCAATACCGGACCGGTAAGGGGGCTGAGACTTCCGAGCGCAGGTCACCGGTTGCAGCACCTGATGTGATACAGCTTGAGCGAAGAGGTGATAAAATCATATTTTCGTGCGCCGTCTCCGGCAATCCCTTTGATACTCTGATGATCACCTCCGGTCTGACTGACGGGGAGGTATATGCCGGCCTGTTCATCTGTTCGCATGACAATGGTGTTTCTGAGAGCGCCCGTTTCACCAATGTGCGTATCATCAAGCCCGCAGCGGAGGGTTTTGTTCCCTACCGTGACTACCTTGGAAGCAACCTTGAAATCCTTGATCTGGAGACAGGCCTCCGCCAGGTGGTCTTCCAGGCTCCGAATTCAATTCAGGCACCAAACTGGACCCATGACGGCAAATACCTGATATACAACAGTGAAGGTCTGCTCTACAGGTTTGATCTTGCTTCCCGGAAACCGGAAGTAATAAATTCAGATTTTGCAGCAAGCAACAACAATGACCATGTTCTATCCTTCGACGGCAGCATGCTTGGCATCAGCCATCACGTGGCGGATGAGGAAAACAAATCAATCATCTTTACAATGCCGGCTGGCGGAGGCAAACCTGAACGCATCACAGCAAAGGGTCCCTCCTACCTGCACGGATGGTCTCCTGACGGTCGCTGGCTCACCTATACCGCAGAGCGAAGCGGTGAATATGACATTTACAAGATTTCTGTCAAACGGAAGAAAGAGATAAGGCTTACCGATGCTCCCGGTCTCGATGACGGCTCAGAGTATTCGCCTGACGGCAGGTTTATCTGGTTTAATTCAGCACGCACCGGCACGATGCAGCTGTGGCGGATGAAACCCGACGGCACGGACCAGGAACAGCTTACATTTGACGGTTATAACGACTGGTTCCCACACGTATCGCCGGATGGCAGGCAGGTTGTATTCCTCTCGTTCATGCCTGATGTAAAGGCGGATGATCATCCCTTCTACAGGCATGTATACATCAGAATGATGCCTGCCGGAGGAGGCACACCTGAAGTAATCGCCTATCTTTACGGAGGCCAGGGCACCATCAATGTTCCGAGCTGGTCGCCAGACGGCAAGCAGATAGCATTTGTAAGCAACTCCGGTCCGACCGAATGACCGTGTTAAAAGAATAAAAAAAAATGAAGAATTCCGGAATCAGGATGACGGGTATAAAGCAATATCTCCTGGTGGCCGCCATCCTGCTAGTAGCAGTGATCCTGCTGGCAAACAAGCTGGTTATCTGGGGCGCTGTGTTCATTGCCGCCGGGCTGATTGTCCTGGGTATACAGCAACTGATCCAGCTGAATGTGAAGGTCTCAAAGTTCGAGGACAACATCACCGGGCTCGAGGAGAAGAACCAGAGCCTGGCGAAGATGAACCAGAAGCTGATTGAGGAAAATGAATTTCTGAAAGAGAGGAATTTCCAGATAACACAGATCAAGAGCATCCTGGAGATGAATCTCTTCGAGATAGACACCAGGTTCAAGCGGACAGTGAACAAGACTGAACAGTTCAATGACCGTGAGATACGGTACATCGGCAGCCTTGGCGTCTCTCTCAAAGCGAAGTACGGGATTGACCTCAATGAGCTCAGGTTCAAGTATATGCCGGAAAGTGATGAGCTGATTGTAGCCAATATCAACCCGCGGTTTCTTTCATTTGGAAACCGTAAGCTGGAATGGGAGTTTTTCGAGACGCTGGAGTACCGGAGACAGCTTCCTCTGACCGGGAAGAGATGGATGACAAGTGACGACCTGGCGGAGAAGAGTGAGAAGCTGAAGGAGGAGATCAGGCTGCAGACAGAGCATTCGCTCGAAAGCGGGCCCGAGGAGTTTGGCTGGATCATGGAACCCATCAGGGAGAACGTGGAGAACACTATCAGGATAATGTTCAAGGGAATCTGCAGCAACATCAGGATCGCAGAGCTGGCTGACAACAGTTTTGTGCCGCTTGAGGGGATAAAACTTACAAGGCAGGAAGCGGACAAGCTTGAAATCCAAAAGAAAATTTACTGAAATATTAATGAATAAACTACTTATTGTCATCGCAATAACGCTTATGGCAATTGCCGGGCCAACTGAATAACCCAAAATACGAATGAAGAAACCACTTATCTTACTGCTGCCGGCATTAATACTGATTTCCGGATGCAATACCGGCCCCAGGTCCAAACGTGATCATGTGCTATGGTACAATACTCCCGCTGCGGAGTGGACCGAAGCCCTTCCGGTGGGTAACGGGCGGCTGGGGGGTATGCTGTATGGCGACCCTCTGGTTGAGCATCTGCAGGTTAATGAGGAGTCGCTATGGGGAGGTGTCAAGGTCCCCAACAATAACCCCGGTGCCCTTGAGAACCTGCCCCGCATCAGGAAGCTTATCCTTGAAAGCAACATTCCTGAGGCCTATGAGCTTGCAGAAAAGCATCTGGCAGGGATTCCGGGCAAAACATGGTCGTATCAGACCGTGGGTGACATTTACTTCAGGTTTGCAGACACTGCAGCCACAGTAACTGATTACCGCCGGGAACTGGATCTTTCGACCGGTATCGCCACCGTAAGCTTTAAAAAGAATGGCAAAAAAGTTGAGTATGAAGTCTTCGTGCCTGCCCGGGAGGACATCATCGTCATCACCATGAACTCGCAGGATGAGGGCGGGCTAGATATGGACATCATGATGACCCGGCCTCAGGACGCAGTGATAAAGGTATCTGAAAACAGGATTGACATGGAGGGTCAGGTGGTTGACCCGGCAGACCCGGAGAGAGGGCCGGCAGGTGAGCATATGCGGTTCTTTGCTTCACTGATAGTCACAAATTGTGACGGCAAGCTGACTGCAGGGGAACAGAGCCTGAACTATTCAGGAGGGAAGGAGATCACTCTCTTCTTCAATGCACGCACGGATTATAATTTTGATCTTTTGAACCTGGACAGTGCAATCGACCCGAGGAAGGATTGTACCGAGGCAATCAGCAAGGCATCGTGTACCTCGATGAGTCAGATCAGGAACGGGCACAAAACCGAGTACTCAACCATGTTCAACAGAGTGCAGTTTTCACTGGGTGGCGACCCTGCACTGGACGGAATCCCCACTGATGAGCGTCTGAGGAGGTTTCAGTCCGGCGAGGATGACCCGGGGCTGATTGCCACTTATTTTCAGTACGGACGATACCTGCTCATGGGTTCCTCGCGGTATCCCGCCAGGCTGCCGGCGAATCTCCAGGGGATATGGAACAAGGATATCAATGCACCGTGGAACTCCGATTATCACACCAATATCAACCTTCAGATGAATTATTGGCCCGCGGAAGTATGCAATCTGACCGAAACTGCGGAGCCGTTGATACGTTTTATGAAGGAACTGACCGCTCCGGGAAGTGTCACGGCGCGTGAGACTTACGGTGCGAAGGGGTGGACTTTACACCACACCACCGATATCTTCGGCAAGACTGCGGTCATTGACGGGGTTTACTGGGGGATGTTTCCACTCGGGGGAGCCTGGATGACTCTTCCGCTGTGGGAGCATTACGAGTTTACCCTCGACACGGCATTTCTGCAGGAGCGTGCATATCCGGTAATGAAGGGAGCTGCGGAGTTTATCCGGACCTTCCTGGTTCCGGACAACCAGGGCCGTCTTGTGACTGTTCCCTCCTACTCGCCGGAGAACAGTTACATTGATCCCGCTTCGGGAAAGGAGTTCAAGCTGACCTATGCGCCATCGATGGACAACCAGATCATACGGGAGGTTCTGGGCAACTGCCGGAAGGCATCAGCCATCCTTGGTGTTGACCAGGAGTGGGCTGACTCACTCCAACTCATCCTTGACAGGGTTCCGGCTGACAGGGTGGCATCCAACGGGACAATCATGGAGTGGATTGAGGAGTACCAGGAGGCCGAACCCGGTCACAGGCACATGTCGCATCTCTTCGCGATGTATCCGGGGACACAAATCACCCCGGAGACCCCGGAGCTGTACGCTGCCGCAAGAAAAACACTTGAGAAGCGGCTGGAGAACGGTGGCGGCCATACCGGATGGAGCAGGGCATGGATCATCAATTTCTATGCCCGCCTGCTTGACGGTGACGAGGCTTACCTGCACCTGAGGAAGTTGCTTGAGAAATCGACACTGCCAAACCTCTTTGACAACCACCCGCCTTTTCAGATTGACGGAAACTTCGGAGGCACGGCCGGTATTGCGGAGATGCTTCTTCAGAGCCACAACGGGGTAGTGCGCGTACTTCCTGCGCTGCCGGAAGCATGGCCTGATGGTGAAGTGTCAGGCCTGAAGGCCAGGGGCAACTTCGAGGTCGGGATAGAGTGGATTGGCGGCGCACCCACAATGATCAGCGTGAAGTCACTCTCGGGGGCGCCGCTGAAAATGACATATCAGGGCAACGATATACAGATGGAGACTGAAAAGGGAGTGACTTACAGATTTGACGGCGACCTGAAATGGATAAAGTAATCTTCTTCATTGCCCTGAGCCTGCCGGTGATATTTTTTTCAAAGCAGAGTCTCTTCGAGCCACAGAGTCACGGATTCACCAGGTTCTTCAGCTGGGAGTGCATCATAGTACTTTTTGTCATCAATTACACGAAGTGGTTCGCAGACCCATTTTCAGGGAAGCAGATTGTATCATGGCTGTCGCTGTTCATCTCGCTCTGGTTCCTGATCGAGTCGGTGGTGAGGTTAAGGCGTGCCAGGAAACCGGGTGTTGTAAGGGTTGATGAGAAACTGTTCAAGTTCGAGAAGACAACCGAGCTTGTGACTTCCGGCATCTACAGATTTATAAGGCACCCGATGTATTCTTCGCTGTTGTTTCTTACATGGGGTATCTGGTTCAAGCAGCCGCTGTGGTACACACTGCCTGTTGCACTGCTTGCATCGTGGTTGCTGTGGCTTACCGCCTGGCGCGATGAGAAAGAGTGTCAGGCCTTCTTCGGCGAGAGGTACTGTTCTTACATGAAGGGCACAAAAAGGCTAATCCCTTTCATTTTATAGGCAACCTGCATAACCGGTCATACCGGTTGTAAGTACTTTCAGGCGTAAGACAGGCCGGGCTTAATCACAGGGATTATCTCCAGGATTCAATCCTGTCAAGCGGATAGATCGGTCTGGGGATATTGACGTAGTTCAGTGCGAAGGGGTCCGTGTTGCTCAGTCCCGGTGAGATTACATTGACAGTCTTCCTGTTGTAGAGGAGGTAATTGTACCTGAAGGGGAAGAGGTTCTTCACCACCACTATATCGGCTTTCCAGATTGACAGTCCCAGATCCCTGAAATCGGCAGGCGTCCTCGAAGACATAGGCAGTTCGGAGAGGATCAGGTGGATGCCGTTATGTTTCACTATAACCGTTTTCCCGAAGGAGGTCTCCTGTTTGAGTGCCACTATGCCGGTATATGAGAAGGGCCGGTTATAGACAGTGTCAATCTTCCCTCCCACTGACAGGGTCACCTCATCGCCCACGCTGCTGTGCCATGCATCGCGTGCCGCAGCTTCATCACGCAGGGCGATGTAGGATGTCATTTCGCTCCCGTTTTCCACAAGTGCCTTCAGTATCCAGGTGCTTTCACCGGGAGTGCCGGTACCGACAGCATCGGAGACATCGCAGAAGACCATGGTGCCAAGGGCCCGTGCGACCTTCTTTTCGCGTGCAATGGCTACTGCCTCTTCCGGAGAATTACCCTCAGGCTGTGGCACATCGCGGACAGCCCACGCCATTTCAGAGATTTCGTCAGCCAGCTCTTGTGCCAGATCTTTCTTACCGTCTGTTATTGCTACTGTACTGTATCCCAGTTCCGGTTCATCTATCCAGATATGGACCGGGAAGAATGAAACAGAGAGGACGTCATCCTGTTTCTCCATTTTTTTCATTGAGGCAAATATTTTGTTGAACGGGGGGAGGAAATCGACGTTGATGCCACCGCCTTTCAGCAGTTTCATCTTGTTGACAACCATTGCCGGCTCTATCTCGCCATGGACCGTTCGTATCAGCAGGTCACCCGCACGAAATGCCGTCTTAAAATGATCACGGTGCGGGTTGGTATGGTAACCGACTATTATATCTGCGTTTTCAGCCCTTCGACGCGTAACGTTTGCATGGAGGTCAAAGGTCACGGCGATTTTCACATCCTGTCCCAGGGTGTCCCTGAGTGATTTGATCAGGTCGCCCTCAGGGTCAAACATCCCCTGTACGCCCATAGCGCCGTGCAATGAGAGGTATATGCCGTCAACCCTCTCCTGCCCGGTAACCGCATCGATTATCAGGTTCTTGATTTTCCTGTAGAAGAGGCTGTCAACCGGCCCGCCCGACATTGACTTTGCCTGCAGGATCGGAACAGCCTTGATTCTTCCCCTGCCGCTCTTTTCCACTGCTGAGAGGAACCCTGCAAGCTGCTTGTCCTCTTCGATAGCTGATTTGGGAACATCCTCGCCGTAGAAGAGGTGATCAGACTTGAAATTTACCTCGGTAGTGATCACCGGCGAGAAACTGTTGACTTCATGCATGAACTCGGCATAAAGTATGACCTTCTGTCCTGTGGAATTGTCCTGAGAATTTTGGTCGGAACAACCGGATACAATAGAAAATGTAAGAACGGCAATGACAAAAAGGGTCAGATTGCTGGGGATGGATGTCTTGAATTTCATAATCATTCGGTATATTGAACAAAAATAGAAAAAACCGGGATCTCAGCTACAGGTGATCTGGATGTTGAACAATATCAATGAATGCAGGTTATCAACATTTGAATGATGAAGCAATGAGACCAGATAAGAGGATTTTTGTAACAGTTCTGCTGCTTACAGCAGCATTGTCGGCCGGGGCACAGGACGGCAGCAAGCCGTTCGGAGAAGAGAGGTGATCTGCTGAAAGGGTACGGAAATGCGGTGATATTGCAGGGCTGCTGATATTCCTCACCGGGATGGCGTTAAACATGACCTCTGACAATAAGCTCATCCACCTCAGAAAGAAAAGGGCGAGTGACAGTTACCAGATACCGTGTGGCGGGCTGTTTGAGAAGATTTCATGTCCCGACCTTTTTGGTGAGATCGTAGAGTGGGGCGGTTATGCCCTGCTTTGCTGGTCGCTGCCAGCACTCTCATTCTTTGTCTGGACCTTTTGCAACCTGGTGCCGAGAGCACTGTCGCATCAAAAGTGGTACAAAGTGCATTTTGCAGATTACCCGGCCGGAAGAAAAGCGGTTATCCCTTATATTTTGTAATTTGCCCTTCTAATTCTGAGCGACATGAAACATACATACCTCAATTGGAAAGGACGGTTCCTCTGGCTTGCCATATTTGCAATTGCGATGGGATTCCTGGAAGGTATAGTTGTCGTCTACCTCAGGGAGCTCTATTACCCTGAAGGATTTGCGTTCCCGCTGAAGCTGATGTCTTCAGAGCTGGTGAGAGCTGAGTGGATACGAGAGATTGCCACTCTGGTGATGTTGGCAGCGGTCGGAATAATTGCAGGAAGGAACGGGCTTCAGCGGCTCTTTTATGCCCTGTTTGCCTTCGGGATCTGGGATATATTCTATTATGTCGCGCTCAACCTGCTGCTGGGGTGGCCTGTCTCGCTCCTCACCTGGGACCTGCTCTTCCTGATACCCTTTTCATGGCTGGGGCCCGTACTGGCACCCGTGATCAACTCGCTGACAATGATACTCATGGCCCTGCTGTTCATTGGCAGGCAGGAGAAGGGTTTTTATATCAGGCTGGGGGTTTCGGACTGGATACTGGTTATTAGCGGGGCATTTGTAATTCTTTACACCTACCTGGCAGATTATTCCCGTCTCCTTCTTGACAGCGGGGTCCTGAGCGCCAAGGGTGATCCGGCAGCCGGGAAACGATTTATGGAGATGATAACCGGCTATATACCGGAGGGTTACAGATGGCCACTTTTCATAGCGGGTGAAGCACTGATCCTGGCAGCAACAATCAACGTAATGATAAGAAGTCATAAATATTCAAGAGATGAAACAACTAACTAACCTGATTGCATTTATTATGCTCGCACTTATTTTACCCGGCTGCGGCAGCGGCAAGAACGGGGATTCAGTCAATTCCGATCCTTACATGTGGCTTGAGGAAGTGCTTGATGAAAAGGCACTTGACTGGGCACGGGCACAGAACAAGCTCTCTGACGAAGCACTAACCACGCTTCCGGTTTACACTGAACTTCGCGACAGATTCAATGAAGTACTTAACGACAGGGAAAGGATGATCTATCCGGGAATTACAGGCGATTATTCCTACAACCTGTGGCAGGATGAGAAGAATGAGAGAGGTCTCTGGAGGCGCATGCCGAAGAAGGATTACCTGGCAGGGAAAGAGACCTGGGAGACGGTCCTTGATCTGGACATTCTGTCGGCAGAAGAGGGAAGGAAGTGGGTTTATGGCGGAGCCGTATGGCTTGGTCCCGAGAACCGTTTCTGTCTGCTCCGCCTCTCTGACGGAGGTAAAGACGAAGTGGTCATAAGGGAATTTGATGCTGTTGAAAAGAAATTCGTAGAGAGAGGATTTTCAATCCCGGAAAGCAAGGGTAGCGTCACCTGGATAGACAGGGATCAGATACTTGTTGCAACCAACTATGGGCCAGAAACAATGACCTCATCAGGTTATCCGGCTGTGGCAAAACTATGGAAGAGAGGTAAGGATCCCGCATCGGCAGTGACTGTCCACCAGACCGACACCGCCAACATGGGTATTTTTGTCAGCGGGGGAGAGTACAACGGGAAACAGTACGTTTTCCTGAGCGAGAACGTGGGTTTCTATGAATCGACCATATACTTTCTTACCCCTGACGGGTTGAAGCAGCTTGATATTCCCAAGGATGCTGAGACAAGTGGTATGTTCAGAGAGCAGATGTTTCTTTACCTCCAGTCTGACTGGACTCTCAGCGGCTCAACCTTTAAAAAGGGTACCCTGGTGAGTTATGATCTCCCTGCGTTCCTGACCGGGACGCCTGAGGTAAGAACACTCTATGAGCCAGGGGAAAGAGAAAGCTTTGCAGGTGTAATGACAACCCGTGATTTCATAGTGATTGCCACGATGGAGAATGTTCAGGGCAGACTGAGGATCATGCGTCCCTCAGGTGAAGGATGGATCACCGAGGCAGTACCTGTACCCGAGTTTGGCACGGTGGGTCTTGCCGGTGCCGATGACAGGTCAAACGAATATTTCTTCACCTTCAGTAATCCTGTTACACCTACCACTCTCTATTACGGTGACGGCAAAGAAATCAGGGCTATCAGGAAGCAGAAGGATTACTATGATGCCTCGGGGATTAAGGTGGTCCAGAATGAAGCAGTCTCAAAGGACGGAACGAAAATCCCCTACTTCATCGTTCATCCTGCTGACATGGCGCTTGACGGCAGCAATCCCACCCTGGTGTACGGGTATGGCGGTTTCAACAGTCCCACCCGTCCCGGTTACAGTTCATTGACAGGCATAGGCTGGATTGAAAAGGGAGGAATTTATGTAATTGCCAACATACGTGGCGGCGGTGAGTTCGGACCTGAATGGCACCATTCAGCGCTTCGCGAAAAGAGGCAGAATGCATATGATGATCTGTTTGCTGTGGCCGAAGACCTTATAAGGCTGAAGATCACCACGCCTGAGCGGATGGGATTTTACGGCTGGAGCAACGGAGGATTGCTGGCCGGTGTTGCCATGACGCAGAGGCCGGATCTCTGGAATGCCGTTGTCATAGGTGCTCCCCTGCTGGATATGAAGAGGTACAACAAGCTCCTGGCCGGCGCAAGCTGGATGGACGAGTACGGAAATCCAGACGTGCCGGAGGACTGGTCATTCATCAGCAAATACTCTCCGTATCAGAATGTAAAGAAGGATGTGAAGTATCCGACACCTCTGTTTATCACCTCCACCAGGGATGACAGGGTTCACCCTGGTCATGCCCGTAAGATGGCAGCAAAGATGATTGACATGGGTCACCCTCTCTTCTATCATGAAACGATAGAGGGCGGTCACGGGGCATCGTCAACCAATGCCCAGGAGGCGGAGATGAGGGCTCTGATGTACACCTATCTCAAGCTCATGCTGATGGATTAAATGACAGTTCATCAGGGAAGATTGCGTGATCTCCCTCGCTGAATCCCACAACATGCACGATATGAAGCTTCAGAGCGAGGCTTATCACTGCCGGGGAGGCGAGCTGCCCCTGGCAAAGAACGGGTTTGATGAGAAGTGGGCCAGTCCGGCCCGCACCTGCCGGAAAACGGAGAAATCGCCACCGGATAGACTCTCAATCATATCATTCTTGGCCAGCATCTTGGCTATATCCATCTCTGCGGATGTCCCGGGCGGATTATTGAACATATACCGTGAGACATAATGCCTCACTCCCCACAGTCTCTCTGCTCCCCTGTTGAAGAGGTTGACTCTGTGACCCGTCAGGGCAAGGTGCGCTGCCATCACCTTACCGCCATGACCCGCTCCGAACACGGCAACAGCGTCTTCCCCGGTTGTATGTGGCCGATGCATGATAATCTGATTGTTGCCTCTCTTCAGCAAGATAAGAAAATCTCTGAAAAAAGCAAGAAAAGGTACAAAACGTGGAAGACTGTCGGTTGGGGCTCCGGCAGTCTTCGCTGCATTAAAACGGACTTATGGAAAGAAAAAAGAAATGCCGTTATAGCATCGGTTCTGTCCTGCTTGCAGGAATAAACCTAAGTCGAAATATATAAAACCGAAAATGAAGATTTGATGAAAAAGTCATTTTGTTAACGGTGCATCGATTACCGTTTATGCATTGGTGCCTGCCCCTACTCTGCCAGAATATTCCACTGGCAGAACCGTCAACGATATGAATGTTATCCGCTGCCGAAAACCAGGAGAGCAGGGCTGGTCATTTACCTCAATTATGCTAACTTTATTCGCTCATAAAGGACCTATCACGAATTATGAAAAAGATGCTTACCCTTTCGCTGATGCTGTTAATCTTCACTGCAGCATGGTCACAACCCCTTACTTCGGACCAGATAGACAAACTGGCCGAGCAGACATTAAAGACATTCAATGTGCCGGGCATCGCCGTTGCGGTGGTCAAGGATGACAAGGTTGTGCATATGAAGGGGTACGGTGTCAGCTCAATCACGACCGGCAAGAAAACTGACGAAAACACCCTCTTCGCCATTGCGTCAAACTCCAAAGCTTTTACCGCCGCTGCCCTTGGTATTCTTGTTGACGAGGGGAAGCTGAAATGGGAAACGAAGGTCACTGACATCATACCGGAGTTCAGGCTTTACAACTCATATGTCACGGAAGATTTCAACATAAAGGACCTCCTGACACACAGAAGCGGCATGGGACTCGGGGCAGGCGACCTGATGCTGTGGCCGGATTCGTCAACCTTCACTAAAGAAGAGATAATACATAACCTGAGGTATCTGAAGCAGACCTCGTCATTCAGGACGAAGTATGATTATGACAATCTCCTTTACCTGGTTGCCGGCGAAGTGGTGGACCGTATCACCGGGCAGAGCTGGGAAGAATTCGTGGAGGAGAGGATTATGAAGCCGCTGGAAATGACAAACTCGGCAGCATCATACAACAGGGTCAGGGACAGGTCAAACCTGATGGATGCCCACATACCGGTGGAAGGTGTGCTTCAGGTAGTGCCGATGTATCAGAGCAGCCTGTTTAATTCAGGTGCCGGGATCATCAGCAGTGTTGCAGATATGAGCAAATGGGTTATGATGCATATTAACCGGGGCAGCTACGGTGAGTACAACAGCAAGCAGTTGCTCAGGGAGGCAACACATCGTGAAATGTGGACCCCGCAGACCATAATCCCGGTCAGCAACCCGGGCCCGTACAGGAGTCATTTTGCTGCCTACGGGCTTGGCTGGGGTCTCACCGATGTGGCAGGATACCTGCAGGCATCGCATACCGGAGGTCTGGGTGGTGTTGTAACGCAGGTGACAATCATACCCGAGCTGAAGCTGGGGATCATTGTATTTACAAACCAGCAGGAAGGTGCTGCCTTCACAACCATAACAAACACAATCAAGGA
This sequence comes from Bacteroidales bacterium UBA4070, assembly GCA_002383485.1. Lineage (GTDB taxonomy): Bacteria > Bacteroidota > Bacteroidia > Bacteroidales > VadinHA17 > SR-FBR-E99. Next base: position 23,279 of record DFYY01000003.1, read on the forward strand.
CGGTTACCTGGGCGTGAAAGGGAATGACTGGATCAGGACTCTGAGCGAAAACGTTGAGAAAAACCGTGCAGAGGCGAAAAGGATAACCGATGAAGTATGGGCAAAAGTTGAAGCACAGAGATCAAAGAGCGGATCGCAGGTTGACCATGTGCTTTACACGGGCACTTACACCGACAACTGGTTTGGCGACATAGTTATCTCAGATGCAGGCAGCAGACTCCGCTTCCGGTCGGTCAAGTCTCCGCAACTGAGGGGTGACATGCTGTTTTATACCGGCAACACGTTCATAGTCAAGTGGGATGACAGGTCGATGGATGCTGACGCCTATGCTGTTTTCACCCTCGGCAAGGAAGGAATGGCAGTAGCTTTCACAATGGAAGCCATCTCACCACTGACAGATTTCAGTTATGATTTCCATGATCTCTACCTGAAAAGAAAACCGGAAAAATGAAACGTGCCCTTTCCGTTCTACTGCTTTCGGCACTCTTTATCACGGCTTCGGGGCAGCCTCTGACCGAAAAGCAGATAGACAGACTCGTGAAGAGAGCCATGAAGGAGTTCTGCATTCCCGGCATCGCCGTGGCAGTGATAAAGGATGACGCGGCAGTCCATATGAAGGGATACGGCGTTCGTTCGATCGCCACCCGGCAGAAAACGGATGAACATACCCTCTTCGCGATAGCGTCGAACACCAAGGCCTTCACCGTGGCCGCACTCGGTATTCTTATCGATGAAGGAAAGATAACCTGGGAAACGAAGGTCATTGAGGTCATCCCGGGGTTCAGGCTCTACAATTCTTACGTCACAGAGGACTTCAAGATTAAGGACCTGCTGAGCCACCGCAGCGGCATGGGACAGGGAGCCGGTGACCTGATGTCATGGCCCGATTCCGCAATGTTCACTGCCAGCGAAATAATTCATAACCTGAGGTACCTGAAGCAGACATCGTCGTTCCGGACAAAATATGATTATGACAACCTCCTGTATATCGTTGCCGGCGAAGTGGTTGCCCGGATTTCAGGGATGAGCTGGGAAGAGTTCGTGGAATCGCGGATCATGGAGCCCCTTGGGATGGACGGATCATCCGCTTCATTCAAAAGGATCAAGGACCGGACGAACATCATTGATGCACATGTACCACTTGACGGGAAGCTGCAGGTGGTTGCAAAGCAGGAAGGCAAAATACACAACTCGGTAGGTGGTATCTACAGCAATATAAATGATCTGGGCAAATGGGTCATGCTGCAGATGAATAATGGCAGATATGGCCTTAAACTTGAAAAACAGATATTTTCTGAAGCGGTGCACCGGGAGATGTGGACACCGCAGACTGTCAGACCTGTAAGCGGTGACACGCCCTACAGGACCAGTTTCGCTACCTACGGCCTGGGATGGCACCTCACTGACATAAACGGTCACCTGCAGGTCTATCACACAGGCAGTCACGCAGGCATTGAGACCAGAGTGACGATGCTGCCGGAGCTCCGGCTTGGAATCATCGTTCTGACCAATCAACAGGAGTCCGGGGCCCACCTCGCTGTCACAAATGCAATCATGGACGGTTATCTGGGGATATCCGGCAATGACTGGGTTGGGAAGATGAAGGAGAGAATGCTTAAAGATAAGGCCGAAGCAAAAGAGATCACTGACCGGGTGTGGGCAACAGTTGAAGCGAAGAGAAAAGAAACGACTTCCGGGATAGACACACTGGCCTTTTCAGGGACCTACACCGATGCGTGGTTCGGTGATGTTGTAATCTCTGAAGAGAACGGAAAGCTCAGGTTCAGAGCTTTGAAGTCCCCGAAACTGAGAGGCGAAATGTTTCACTATACCGCCAACACCTTTATAATTAAGTGGGATGACAGAAGCATGGACGCCGATGCCTTTGCAGTCTTCTCCAGGGACAGGGAGGGAAAGCCGTCGGCAATAACAATGGAGGCCGTCTCGCCTCTCACCGACTTCAGTTATGACTTTCACGACCTGTACCTGAAAAGGACAGATACAGACAAATGAAAATCAAATGATTCCTGCCAGGCCAAGAGTGAAACAGGGCATGACATAAGGCTGAAAGCTTCATTATGAGACATCCGTCAGCCAGGAATGATCTCTTCCTTATCCCTTACGGCACAGTGCACGGTTCAGGAAGAAACAACCTGGTCCTCGAGATAAGCACCACACCCTATACTTTTACATTCAAGATGTACGACTGGTTGCGGCTTCGATGATGACAACCGGCCAGTCATTATATACTGATGATTATCACATGGTAAACGGATTCTCGCGCAAGACGGCAGGGCTTGATTGTGAATATCATTCCTTTATACCCGGCTAGCGCAGCAGGATTCTGGTAAGGGGGCCACAAACGGCAAGGATTACATGGAATGGGAGACAACACAGACAGTCGGGTAATGTAAAATGAAGAATGTCGGGCTCTGTGCAAACAATTAAACTGGTATCTTAGCTCCTTAACAGGATTGATTAACCTAATCCGTTCACTTTATGAGCTTCATTTATTTAAGTACTTTTCTATCAGCAATTATCGGTTTAATTATTATTGCATGGATCCGCAGCTTCGACATCTATGAAAAGGAGACATTCATTGCAATGTTCTGGGCTTTCCTGGCGGGTGGCATTACATCGGTACTGACGGCACTCGGCATCTACGAATTCCTGAGGCTCTTCGGGCTGGATGATGCTTCGTTGAGCACCACCCTTGGCTCTTTCCTGGTAATCGGGCCGGTGGAAGAGTTCGCGAAGCTGCTGGGGCTGATCGTAGTATATAATCTCATCCGAAAACAATTCAATGAGCTGACTGACGGTGTCATCTATATGGCATGTGTTGCACTGGGCTTTTCAATCATTGAGAACTATTTCTATGCCAACGCCCAGGAAAACAGTCAGTATCTCCTTTTCTACAGGGCCTTCATCAGCACTCCTGCACACATATCTTTCAGTGTTATAATAGGTTATGCCTGGTACAGGTATAAGAGGGAGAACAAGCCATTCGGCACTGTAATTCTTGCACTTGTGGTTGCAAGCATTTTGCACGGTGTCTTTGATGCCCTGGCGTTCAGTCCCTGGTTTAACTTTCTGCTGCTGTTCTATCTCTATTTTATTATCATACAGACGCTCAGGGTTGTTCAGTACACAAACGTCGTCTCTCCTTTCCGGCCTGCCTTTGAGGCACTCTTTGAAAACTCTGCCGGCGAGACGGCCAAAGGCATCGAATGTCCCAACTGCGGATCAGTCGACCCGAAGGAGCTGTACCGCAATAAATACTTCACCGCCTGCAGGTGTGACGGATGCGGCTATCATATAGCGTCGCGGGGAGACATGCGGAGGATTTTCAGGCTCTTTGCCCCGGAATACAAGAGGCTTGGGAAGAAGCTGACGCCAGCCAGGTTCAGTGACGGGCGCACGCTAATGAGTGTTTACGGATCAGCCTTCTTTGGCGGTAGTGGCAGCAGGGGTTTCTTCAGGGTTGGAGAGCTGGCTGAAAGGCTGCAGGCCATCAATAACGAACTTATGACCAGGTTCAGAAAACGGTCTTTTGTCTCCGGAAACCTTCTCAGGCGTCTATTTGAATGAAAAACAGCATGATGAAGTCAGAAAATAACGAATCAGGTGTGTTCCGTCTTTTCCACAATGCCCGTTTTTTTACCGGTACGGAGTTGATCCAAGACAAGGTTCTGATAACCGAGGGTAACCGCATAGCGGGATTTGCCGACAGGGACTCTGCGCCGTCCGGTGCACAAAGGATTGACTGCGGCGGGCATCTGGTGACTGCCGGTCTGATTGACCTTCAGATTGCCGGAGGCGGGGGTTACCTCTTTTCGTCGAACCCGACACCAGAGGCTCTGGCCGCTATAACCGGATCAATAGTCTCAACGGGCACGACAGGTTTTCTGCTGGCATTGCCCACCAACACCCATGATGTCTACAGGGCAGCATTCAGGACCGTAAGTGAGTCTTTCAATCCTGCTCTGCTTGGCCTTCACATGGAAGGTCCATACATATCACATGCCAGGCGCGGTGCACATGCGCCAGAGCTCATCATCAGGCCCACGGCAGAGAATGTGTCAGCGCTTCTCCTTGAGGCAAGCGGCACAATCCGGATGATGACGGTAGCTCCTGAAGTATGCACTAAGGAGATCATCATGATGCTCAGGCAGAATGGAATAACTCTGGCGGCAGGACACAGCAATGCCTCCTTCAGGGAGGCAACGCTTGGTTTTGAGAGGGGGATTGAGACAACAACCCATCTCTTCAACGCGATGACTCCGCTCCATCACCGTGATCCCGGACTTCCCGGGGCTGCATTCAGCTCTGACAGCGCCTGTGCAAGCATCATAGCTGACGGCATCCATGTTGACTATGCCATGGTCGCCATTGCAAAGAAGGTGATGAAGGAAAGACTGTTTCTCGTCTCCGATGCCGTTGAGGAAAATGACCGCGGGGCTTACATGCATGTCAGGCAGAAAGACCGTTTCACCCTGCCTGACGGAACGCTGTCAGGTGCCAGGCTCTCCATGCTTGACGGGGTTAGGAACTGCATCACTCATGCAGGAATTGAAAAGTTTGAGGCCATCAGGATGGCTACCCTGTACCCGGCACGGCTGATCAGGGCATATGACAGGGGCGTCATTGCACCTGGAGCACGGGCTGACCTTATTTTTACAGACAGTGAGATGAGGCTGACCGGGATCTGTTTCAACGGACACACAGAACTCAAAAACTAATATCATGGCGTTACTTGGAATTGACCTTGGAGGAACAAAAGTTGCCTTTGCGCTTTTTGACCGTGAAGGCAATATAAGAGCGAAAGAGATTCTGCCCCTTGACAACCGCAAGGGTCATGAGGTTGGAAAGCTGATAACTGTCACCACGGCGCTGAAAATGGCCTTTGCGGCGAATGAGGGTGATGCGGTGGAGGCAGTGGGTATCTCGGCTCCCGGAATAAGCCGGCGTGAGAAAGGGACTGTCTGGGCTCCAAACATCCCGGGATGGGAAGATTATCCCCTGCTGCGGGAGGTATCCACGGTGACAGGTGAGATACCGGTCATCATTGAGAGTGACAGATCATGTTACATCTCAGGTGAAATATGGAAGGGTGCTGCACACGGATGCAGAGATGCCATTTATCTGGCCGTCGGCACCGGCATCGGAGCCGGCATAACAGTCAACGGTGAGGTGCTCCGCGGGGCTCATGACATCGCGGGGGCAATAGGCTGGATGGCGTTATCAAGGCCGTTCCGGAGCAAGTATGCCTTCTGTGGCAACTTTGAGTACTACGCCTCCGGCGAAGGGATTGCCAGGCAGGCGGCACAGTACCTGTTGAAGCACGAAAGGTACCAGGGAGAGCTAAGGAAAGGATCCGGTGAGAAGGTTACATCGCATGATGTGTTTGTTGCGCGAAGCAAGGGTGACATAGCGGCCATAGCCATCATTGACCTGGCCATTGAGTACTGGGGTATGGCCTGCGCGAACCTGGTCAGTCTCTTCAATCCCGAGAAGATAATCTTTGGCGGCGGTGTATTCGGTCCTGGCACGGAGCTCATTCCAGCAATAAAGCAGGAAGCTGAGAAGTGGGCACAGCCGATAAGCATCAGGCAGGTAAGCTTTGAGCCATCCGCGCTGGCGGGTGATGCCGGCGTATACGGAGCAGGATTCCTCGCCATGAAACACATCGGATAACCAAAAAAAAATATGAAAGGGACATACAACAGGCTACTTGTATTCCGGACAGCATGCCTGGGCATGCTGCTCTTCGGAATCGGGCTGATAATGCTGGGTTCGATTCTGCCCGACCTGAGGCTCAAGCACTCACTTGATGCGGTGGAGGCCGGCACTCTCTTTTCAATATTGCCGGTTGGCATCATTCTGGGCTCTCTCCTCTTCGGCCCGGTATGTGACAGGTACGGTTACAGGACGCTCCTGACCTTATCGGCGCTGCTTATGTTCGCCGGCTTTGAAGGTCTGGCCTTCACCAACACCTCATGGATACTGAAAGTTTCGGTATTTCTCTTCGGGCTTGGCGGAGGTGCCATTAACGGCGCCACCAACGCAGTGGTTGCTGACATAAGTACTACTGGCAAGGGGGCTGACCTGAGCATACTGGGTGTATTCTTTGGAATCGGAGCCCTGGTGATGCCTCTGCTGCTAAGCCTTCTGAAAAAGAGCGTACCGTTTGAGACCATAGTGTCAGGCACTGGTATCCTGGCACTGTTCGCAGCTCTTCTCTTCGCTGTGGTCAGGTTCCCGGACGCAAAACAGGCTGAGGGCATTTCGATGAAGCAGGTTGGAGGGCTCTTCCGCGATGCCACTCTTCTGCTGATAGCATTCTTTCTTTTTTTCCAGAGCGCCTTTGAAGGACTGATCAACAACTGGACCACAACATACCTGATTGAAAGGGTTGCAGCTCCTCAGGAAGCTGCCCTGATGGGCCTGTCAGCCTATGTGGCAGGCATGACCGTAATGCGGTTGCTTATCGGCAGTGTCCTGAGAAAGATGCCGGAACAAAGCCTTCTCTATATGTCATTTGCAATCACACTGGCAGCACTGTTACTCTTTAGCCTGAGCAGGTCAGTGGTGCCGGCTGCATCAGGTCTTTTCCTCATGGGAGCAGGCCTTGCAGCAGGGTTTCCCACTATGCTGGGCCTTGTGGGAAACAGGTATCCGGATCTGTCAGGCACAGCATTCAGCTTCGTGCTTGTTATAGCACTGCTCGGCAATATGCTGGTTAACTATGCAATGGGGCTCATAGCTGAGAATTACGGCATTGAAAATCTGGTCATTTTTACATTTGCCGAACTTATTATTCTGGCTGTCATTGCAACGACTATATTTGGCAGGCTGAAGAACAACAAATAAACAAAACCAAAAACAACAGGATATGCTTGCACTTGAATGGCTGAACAATGCCAGGGATGTGATGAATCGCATCGAAGAGACACAAATGGATAACATACAAAAGGCAGCTGAGGTAATGGCTGATACAATTGAATGCGGACGGTGGGTACACACTTTCGGCTGTGGTCATGCCACCCTGCCCATCGAGGAGATGTATCCGAGAATCGGCGGCTTTGTTGGGTTCCATCCGATGATCGAGATTCCTCTCAGTTTCTTCACTCATATCACCGGCGAGATGGGAGTTCACCAGTTCGTCTTCCTCGAAAGGGTTGAAGGATACGGCGTTGAGATCATGAAGGGCTATACATTTGATCAGCGTGACACCATGTGGCTCTTCTCCCACTCCGGGATCAACAACGTCAACATAGATATTGCCCTCGAGTCAAAGAAGAGGGGGATGAAGGTTGTGGTCTTCGGGTCAGCCTCTGCCGCCAAAGGAAAGAAGACAAGACACAGCTCGGGAAAGACCATCTTTGACATCGCCGACATAGTTGTTGATACATGCGCCCCGCTTGAGGATGCATCGGTGAAGCTGAAAAATCACTATGACAAGATCGGACCTGTTTCGACCATGGCGTTTGTGACCTGTGTCTGGATGACAGTCACAACCGTTGCGGAGATACTGGCTGAGCGGGGTGTGAAGCTTTATATCCACCCGAGCCACAACGTTCCGGGAGACAACACCGCCAGGGAGAGGCTTGACGAAGCGCTGGCTGAGTATAAAAGCAGGATTGCCGGGGTATGAAACCGTTTAAAATGATAATGTGAACTCACTGGAGAGAAGCATTGCATTCATTGAAGGCAGTGCAGTTGACCGCATCCCATTCCATCCCATTCTGATGCGTTTTGCCGCACTTCACGCCGGTGTCAGGTATCGTGACTTCTGTCTCAACCCTGCACAAAAGTGCATGGCTAATATCAGGTGTGCTGCAGATTTCGGCTCTGACTGGGTAAATACAATGTCAGATCCATGGGCCGAGGCAGAGGCATTTGGAACCATTCTCTCCTACCCTGAGGATGAGCTGCCGAAGGTTGAGCAGTATGCAATAAAAGAGATGGCCGACATTAACCGGCTGGAGGTCCTTCGTCCCGGTGACCACAGAAGGATGAGGACCCGTGTTGAGGAGATAGAAATCTACAGCAGGGAAACTGCCGGAAGACTTCTTATCTGCGGGTGGGTTGAGGGCCCACTGGCGGCTTATTGCGATATCAGGGACATCAGCATGGCGATGACAGACATGTATGAATACCCGGATCAGGTGCATAAGGCGCTGGATATCATTACCGAAAGCGCTGTTGCATTCATCACGCCACAGGTCATGGCAGGAGCTCACTGCATCGGGATAGGTGATTCCGTCTGTTCCCTGATCTCTCCTGAGCTTTACACTGAGTTCTGTTTTGACAGGGAAAAGCAACTGGTTGATCATATTCACTCACTCGGCGCTTATGCCAAGATCCATATCTGCGGGAATATCTCAGCCATACTTCCTGAGGTTATCAGGACAGGAGCAGACATCATTGACATTGATCACCGGACCGGACCGGTCACTGATGTATTGAACCTGATGAGCCCCAGGCAGGTCTTTTCCGGAAAGAGTGATCCCGTCTCAATGGTGCAGGACGGCAACAGGGAGATGATAAGCAACAGCTGCCGCGATTTCTTCCGTGAGGCAGGAGGCCGGGCCATTATTTCCGCAGGCTGCGAGGTGACTCCGGGTACTCCGGTTGAGAATCTCAGGTTCATGTATACCATGTCAGTGGAGCTTTTGAGAGACGCACAAAAAGGCAAAAGATAGTATCATGGGAAAGAATGTGGCGCTGGTACTCTCCAGCGGCGGGGCAAGGGGCTTCGCTCATATAGGCGCCATAAGGGTGCTTGAAAGCAATGGTTATAACATCACCTCAATTGCAGGCACATCCATGGGAGCCCTGGTGGGAGGCATCCATGCATCGGGGAAACTGCATGAATTTGAAGAGTGGGTCAGCGGGCTGGATGTCATGGAAGTCCTGAAGCTCACTGACATAAGTCTCAGCAAAAAAGGATTTGTAAAGGGAACCAGGATTATCGAAAAGATGAAGGAGATCGTGCCTGATCGCAATATTGAGGATCTGCCCATTCCCTACTCTGCCATTGCAACAGACCTCATAAGGGGCAGGGAGAGGATCTTCAACGCCGGCAGTCTGTTTGATGCCATCAGGGCTTCAATCTCCATTCCCACTTTTTTTCAGCCTTTCAGTCTTGGTGATGACTACTTTGTTGACGGGGGACTGGTCAACCCGATCCCGATAAACAGGGTAAAGCGCATTGAGGGTGACCTTCTTGCAGTAGTGAATGTAAACGCTGACATACCGCACGTAAGGATTGAGCCACCACCGGAGGCAGCAGAGTCATGGGGGAAGAGTTATCTTCGGAGGATCAGTAAGATCAACGCTCATGCCGGTAAGCACATTCCTGAAAACAAGAAGGACGATATCGGGTTGTTCAATCTCAACAACCGAAGCATCAGCATCATGCTGAACCAGATTGCGGCCCTGACCCTGATGAATCATAAGGTCGATATTATGGTCCAGGTATCGAGGGAATCATACGGAACCTATGATTTTTACAAAGCAAAGGAAATTATCAGGGAGGGAGAGAGAGCCACACTGGAAGTTGTTGGTGCTAAACTGAGTTAAATGACCATTGCAGGTTAATTTTCACCCCCTGAATTTGTAGATTTTCGGGAAAAAAATCTATCTTTGATAGATGATCTAAACTAATTCAAGATGAAACCAACCCTTTTTATATTATGCGTGGCACTGCTGGTTGCAGCACCGCGGCTTAACGGGCAGAAGCCGATCAAGGTGCTTGAGGACAGTGTCCAGTTCGGGAATTATCTCTATCCGGGATTTAACGTCACAATACCTGAAGCAATCTTTGACAATGTGCTCAAGAACTGGGTAAAACTTCAGGAGAGTGGTACTAAATCAAAGGTTCAGACCGAAAACGGTGAGATGACCATTTTCGGAGCCCTGATCAAGGAGGTATCTCCGGCACCGGTGAACATTTACAGCCGGCTGATGAATGAGGATACGCTGAGCAGGCTGCTTGTCTGCATCGAGCTCAAGAAGGATCAGTATGTGGAACCGGCCTCCGGTGACATTCAGATGACCTCTGCCAAGGACTATCTGAAAGAGTTTGCAAAGTCACAGTATATTGATTTCATTAAGGATGAGCTGGCTGCGGAGGAGAAGATTCTGCGGGACCTGAACAAGGAATTTGGGAGCCTGCAGAGCAGCAAGGCGCGCACCCAGAGGACTGCAAAGAATAACAGGAGCACAGTAAATGATGAGCAGGAGAAACTTCTGGTCAAACACAACGAGCTAAGCCTTCTGTCAAACGAAATCATCAACAAGAACAACGAGATGATGGCAATGCCGGTGGGTGCCGGAAGAGATGCCATGTCAAAGCAGATAGATGAGCTTGAGAAGAGACGCAAGAAGCTCCAGAATGAGATTGGCAAGGCTGAGAAAAGGGTCGGCAATGCGAAGTCAGCCATAGACCAGGCAGACAGGTCTATTCCGCGTAATGAAAATGAACAGGATGTTATGAAATCAAAGATAGATGCCCAGCAGGCAGTTGTTCAGCGTTTCATGGACAAACTGAACACAGTAAAGCTTTATTGACAGGAAGATTCAATATTTATTAATGCAAAATCATAAAACAATGGAAAATCAGGAACAGAAGGAAAGCTACCAGCAAAAGATCCAGGATCAGCTGGATGAATGGAGAAGTGATATAGACAGGCTCAAAGAGAAGGCCAAAAATGCAACAGCTGAGCAGAAACTGAAGTACCAGGAGACAATAGACAAGATGGAACTCAAGATGGATGAGGGCAAATCGAAGCTGAAGGACCTGAAGGAATCCGGAGCTGAAGCATGGGATGCCGTCAAGGAAGGTGCCGATTCTATATGGGATACCATGAAGGCAACGTTTGCCGAGGTCAAGGAGCGGCTCAGGGACAAGGACGACATCGAGCCGGTTGAAGACAAAAAAGCCTGATACCCGGACTGCAGAAAATGAAAAAAGTAATTACAATCGGGATAATAATCCTGCTGATTGTCCTCGCTGCCATCTTCTGGTGGAGACATTACTTCGTCTTCGGCGAGGGAGTGAAAGCAGGTGACCTCAATTTCCTCGTCAAGAAAGGATATATCTTTAAAACATGGGAAGGAAGGCTTATACAGACCGGCTTCAAGACACCAATTCCTGGTGCAATACAGAGCAATGAGTTTGAATTCAGTGTTACGAATGACAGTCTGGCCATGATCCTTGAAAGAGCGAGTGGCAAGATCGTCGAGCTTCGTTACAAGGAGTACATTGCTCCGCTTCCCTGGAGAGGCATGAGCAAATACATTGTCATTGAGATCCTGGATATAAAGGATTCAGATGAGAGCCGGGAGACCCTGATACCATACCAGGCGATATGACGGGGATAAGGCGAAGAAGAGCAGGTATGACAAAAGGGATCGCCGTGCTTGCATTGTCAATGCTGCTTTTCACTGGTTGCGCGGAGCTGATGAAAGTGCTTCAGACTGCTTCAGCAGTAAAGGAACTGACTGAGGGTGATATCATCAGCGGCCTGAAGGAGGCGTTGACGGTAGGAGCCCGTAATGCTGCAGGCAGGCTGGCATCAGAGAACGGTTATTACGGTGACCCGGCTGTGAAAATACCACTGCCCGAAGAAGCCAGGGTAATAGTTGAGAATATCAGTAAGATTCCTGGAGGTCAGCAGCTCATTGAGAACGTCATTCTTAGCATAAACAGGGCCGCTGAAGATGCCGCCAGGGAAGTTGCACCCATCTTTGTCAATTCAGTGATGCAGATGACAATCACAGACGGGTACAACATTCTTCACGGCACCGATAACGCCGCCACGGCGTATCTCAGAAACACTACACAGGACGAGCTTTATGCCATTTACAGGCCAAGGATCAGTGCTTCAACCAGCAAGGAGATAGTATCAGGCGTTTCCGCTCAGGAGTCATGGACCACCCTGACCGACAAATGGAACAGCGTGGCCAACAGCGTTGCCGGGAAGATAGCGGGATTCAAGCCGGTAAATACTGATCTCGACGATTTTCTGACCAGAAAAGCACTTGATGGCGTCTTTCTGAAGATGGAAGGTGAAGAACTGAAAATCAGAAAAGAGGTATCAGCGAGAGTGACTCCCCTTCTGCAAAAGGTTTTCGGAACACTTGACCAGAAATAATCTCTGCCATTACCCTGTCTGAACGGGCCTGGTTAATATCAACCCGTTTTGTTATAATTGCAAAATCTACAAGAAATGAGAAAAACTGTAATTGCTCTGATTGTATCTGTATTGCTTGCAGGAATTCACCCTGTCATCCATGGCCAGAAAGCCGACACCACTCTTGGCTGGCACAAAAGCGGGGTCTTCTCCCTGAATATGGCCCAGGCATCATTTACCAACTGGGCAGCCGGAGGACAGAATTCAGTGGCTATCAACGGGCTGATAAACCTTGCCGGAAACTATAAGACAGACATGTCGGCCTGGGATAACTCCCTGACAATAGGCTACGGAAAAATGCTTCAGAAGGGAGGTGCTTCTTGTTATGAAGGTAAATGAGTTTATCTCAGCGACCGTCAACACTCACCTGCTGTATGATGACGACGTTCTGATCAAGATTGACGAAGGCACCGAGGGTGAGCCGTTAATGGGCAAACGCGCACAGTTCAAGGAGGTGATTGGCGTTGGCCTTACATATATCATCAGGTAACCGGATATTTTAAAAAAACCTTCAGATGAAGATTGTAACCATTTTTGTCATGATGATGCATATTACAGGGAGTCTCTGTGCGCAGGTATTGCAGGACATAAAACTGAATGCTCCTGATATGGAGCGGGGGCTGACAATAATGAAGGCCTTCGGGAAGAGGGCTTCGGCCACCTCTTTCAGTTCAAAGGATCTCTCACTGCAGGATCTGTCGGATCTGCTATGGGCTTCCGCAGGTGTCAACAGGCCTGAAAACGGGAAGCGTACAGCTCCAACGGCCGTTAATGCACAGGACATTGACGTGTATGTACTGATGAAGTCCGGCGCTTACCTGTACGATGCAAAAACGCACTCTCTTAAGGGTGTAATTGCAGGAGACAATAGGAAGATGGTTTCAGAAAGGCAGACCAACTTTGCCAATGCCCCTGTGATGCTTGTCATGGTATCTGACATTTCGAGGTTCAGGGGTGATGACACAGAACAGAAGTTGATATGGGCAGCCATGGATGCGGGAATTGTATCGCAGAACATAGGTATCTTCTGCGCAGGGACAGGAATGGTTACCCGTCCCCGGGCATCGATGGATACGGAAGGGCTGAAGAAACTGCTGGTACTCTCGGGAACGCAGTACCCTCTTCTGAACAATCTGGTGGGTTATCCCAACGAATAGTAACGGTTACAGTATGCTGAAGCTGATCAACCATCCCCTGATAACGCACAAATTGTCGCTTATCAGGAGAAAAGAAACTGGTACCAGAGATTTCAGGCAGAATGTCAATGAGATAGCTGGTCTGATGGCCTATGAGATAACGCGTGATCTTCCGCTCCGGGAGGTAGTGATTGACACCCCTCTCTCATCCTGTGTCACCTCGGAGCTTTCGAGGGAGATCATACTTGTTCCTGTGCTTCGTGCCGGGCTAGGGATGGTTGACGGGATCACCAGCCTGATCACCACGGCCAGAGTGGGCCATATAGGTTTGGTCCGCGATCATGAGACGCTGGTTCCCACTGAATACTATGCCAAGTTTCCTGCAGATATTTCCGGTGCCGTAGTTATGGTTCTGGACCCGATGCTCGCAACCGGCGGCAGCGCCAGTGCAGCAATCGGGGCAGTGAAGAAAAGAGGAGCCGTGACAATCAGGCTGGTATGCATCGTAGGGGCGCCCGAAGGGGTGAGAAGGGTTGAAAATGAACATCCCGATGTAGACATCTACCTTGCAGCCCTGGACAGCCACCTCGATGCAAACGGTTATATAGTACCCGGACTCGGGGATGCCGGTGACAGGCTGTTCGGTACGGTTTAGTTTGCTATATTCGCATATCAATTCAAACAAACAAGAGAGGATTATGGGACTCAAACTCCGGCTGATAATCATGAACTTCTTCCAGTTCTTCATGTGGGGGGCATGGATGATGACACTGGGTCATTACGGGTTCGTGGAGAAACAATGGAACGGCGCTGAGTTTGGCCTGGTGTTCTCAACTATGGGCTTCGCGTCACTTGTCATGCCCACATTGTTCGGTATTGTTGCCGATAAATGGAAGGCAAATTACGTCTACGCGATACTTCACCTGTTGTTCGGGGCAACAATGTGCTTCCTGCCGCTGATTGAGGCGCCACTGCCATTCTTCTGGCTTCTGCTGCTTGCGATGTGCTTCTATATGCCAACAATCGGTCTGAATAACTCTATCGGTTTCAGACTGCTGAAAAGCGAAGGAAAAGAGCCCACAAAGTATTTCCCGCCGATCAGGGTGTGGGGTACGGTAGGTTTTATAATTGCAATGTGGGTGACTAACTTCTTCACTAAACCATGGGGCCTCGGATATAGCATCAAGGTCTCATTCATTATAGCAGCAGTTTCCGCATTCTGCCTCGGTCTCTTTTCATTCTTCATGTTGCCGGCAGTAAATAAGGTAGAAAGCGATGCAACTGAAAAGAAGACTTTGGGTCAGAGGCTGGGGTTAAACGCATTCGTGCTGTTCCGGCAAAAGAAAATGCTGTTGTTTTTTATCTTCAGCATGCTGCTGGGCGGTGCCCTTCAGCTGACCAATGCATACGGCGACAGTTTTCTCCAGGATGCCACAGTTTTCCCAAAAGGCGGGATCATTAATAACTTCTCCACTATAATACTCTCAATATCACAGATCTCCGAAACCCTGTTTATCCTTTCGATTCCTTTTTTCCTGAGGCGTTTCGGCATTAAGAAAGTGATGCTCTTAAGTATGGTAGCATGGGTACTGCGTTTCGCTCTTCTCGGTCTGGCAGGCAATACCGTCACAGGTTTTATACTGATTATCACCTCCTGTATTGTTTACGGAATGGCATTTGATTTCTTCAATATATCGGGAGCCCTGTTTGTGGAACAAAACACTGAATCAAAGATCACTGCCTCGGCACAGGGTGTTTTTATGCTGATGACCAACGGAATAGGCGCCGTGCTTGGAAATCTCATTGCCGGGCAGGTAATCAGAAAGTGGTTTGAAGACCCGGTAAGCCTCGTCAAGGACTGGCCGGGCATCTGGATCTCCTTTGCCGCTTATGCACTGGTGGTTGCCATACTCTTTGCCATACTGTTCAGACATAAGCACGTACCGGAAGAGACAACAAATATTATTCATTGATATTTGTGAGGCAGAGAGCCTGAGACGGAAAGCCGTTAACCCAGCAGTATCAGGCTGAGTCCTATCACTATCATGCCGCTGATGAGGCCGTAGATGGCCACATGGTGCTTGCCGTACTTGTGAGCAGCGGGCAGCAGCTCGTCGAATGAGATATAAACCATGATCCCGGCCACCATAGCAAAGACATATCCGAGACTCACATCGGTCTTAAAGAGGGAAAGGATAAAATACCCTGCGAAAGCCCCGATAGGCTCGGAAAATCCTGACAGGACTGACCATTTCAGCGCTTTTCTCCTCGATCCGGTAGCATAAAAAACAGGCACAGAGACGGCAATTCCTTCAGGTATATTGTGAATGGCAATTGCCAGTGCTATGCTGATCCCCACTGTAACGTCAGACATTGCTGACATGAAAGTGGCTATTCCTTCGGGAAAGTTATGGATTCCAATTGCAACGGCAGTAAAAATCCCAAGCCTCATCAGTTTCTGGTCTTTGACACCGTGGCGTCCGCGGTTCTGCATCCTTCTGCCCTTGCATTCAGGCTTATCAGGGTCACGCGTCTCGGGGTGCATCTGCTCCACCCTTTTAAGTTCATGAGGGTTGCCCTCGGATGGAAGTATTTTGTCAATTCCGGCCGAAAGGCCAATGCCGGCTACGAACGAGATAAAGGTGAGCCAGGCTGCTGTATCTTTATCATATGCTAGTTGCATCAACTGCCCTGCCTCAGTCAGTATCTCGGTGAATGATATAAAGATCATCACACCGGCAGAGAAGCCCAGCGAGAATGCAAGAAAGGTTGTCTTGGTGCGTTTGGCAAAGAAAGCTATCAATCCTCCTATCCCGGTGGCAAGGCCTGCAAATAAAGTGATGCCGAAGGCAAAGATAAGCCGGGAACTATCCATCAAAAACCATTATTTAGATTCATTTTAAATTGCAAATTTATAAGAATAACGGGAAAAACAACATGAGGTATATTCAGACTGACAAAAAAAAGCCCTTATTTAGAGATGACATTTGAAGATGAACCTCTGGGATTATTACAGTATACTCGGCATAAGGCAGGGTGCCTCTGATGATGAGATCAGGAGAGCTTACAGGAAGAAGGCTTTGCAGTACCATCCTGACCGTAATCAATCCCCTGAAGCTCAGGAGATGTTCATCCGGGTGAATGAGGCTTATGAATATCTCACATCGCATCCTCATGGCAGGAATATTTCCGAAGAAGAGGTACGCAGGAATTACCAGGCTTGGGTTAACTACAGGCAGGCTGAGGCACGCAAGCGTGCTGAGGAATATGCCAGGGCCACCTACAACGAATTCAGGAAGAGCCCTGTTTACAGGAGCGCAACACACATAGACGGTGCCATGGTCCTGCTTGGCCTACTTCTTGCAACGGCAGTGATGTTCGTGTCGGTTTACGGGTACAACTACAGGATGCGGGCAGCCACCGGCCCGAGGGAGGAGCCTTCGCTGGCGCTGGCTGCCCTGACCTTTATCATAGGGTTCTCTTACATGGTCATTTCGTTACTCTATCTGAGTGCCTGGCTGGCTCAGCAAAAAAAGAAAAAGCAACTGGCAGATGAAAGAAAGAAGGAAAATCAGGAATCCGTTCAGGGCGGATGAATACATGTGCTTTGGATGTTCTCCCGGCAATAATATCGGGCTGAAACTGACATTCGAGGAGGATGATGAGAAGCTATATGCGACATGGCAGCCTGACCCTCTTTTCCAGGGGTACCTCAATGTGCTTCACGGCGGGATAATTGCCACCCTCCTCGATGAAGCCGGAGCCTGGTGCGTCTACGTGAAGGCAGGTACGGCCGGTGTCACATCATCTTTGACTGTAAAGTATCTCAAGCCGGTACATATCAGCAAGGGGAAGGTGTCAGTGGAGGCATGGATTGTTAAGAGGAGCGAAAAGAATGTTCTGATCTCAGCCGCTCTTTATGACGGAGAAGGAAGGCTCTGCGCCGAAGCCGTTCTGGATTACTTTGTTTACCCTGAGAAGATCGCCCGGGGTCGCTACTATTATCCGGGAAGAGAGGCATTCAGGTATCGATCCGTGCCGCCGGAACCACAGAATGGTCAGTAAATTCAGACCTGAGATACTTGTAATATCCTGTAATGCCTATCATTGCAGCGTTATCGGTAGTGTACCTGAACTCAGGCAGGAAGAGGTTCCAGCCGCGTTTCGCCGCCTCCCTTGCTGCAGCCTGCCGGAGACCTGCGTTTGCGGAGACACCGCCGGCGATCCCGATCTCCGTGATCCCTGTCTCCTTTGAAGCGCGGACAAGTTTGGAGATCAGTATATCTATTATAGTGCGCTGGAGTGAGGCTGCCAGATCCTTCAGGTTTTTCGCTATGAAATCAGGGTCTTCCTTCACCCTGTCACGAAGGAAGTAGAGGAAACTGGTCTTAAGTCCCGAGAAGCTGAAATTGAGTCCCTGTATTTTCGGTTTGGCGAAGCTGAAGGCATCGGGGTTGCCTTCCGAAGCCAGCTTGTCTATGACCGGACCTCCCGGATAGGGCAATCCCATCACCTTGGCGCATTTGTCAAATGCTTCGCCGGCGGCATCGTCAATTGTATTTCCGATCAGTTCCATAGAGAGATGGTCACGGATAACAATAAGCTGGGTATGTCCGCCGGAGACAAGCAGGCACAGGAACGGGAATCCCGGGATGCGGTTTTCCCTGCCATGCTCCAGGATGAAATGAGACATGACGTGTGCCTGCAGGTGGTTTACCTCGATCAGCGGGATGTTTTGAGCCATAGCAAATCCTTTGGCAAAGGATGTTCCGACGAGAAGTGAACCAAGCAGTCCCGGTCCACGGGTGAAAGCCACGGCACTAATCTGATCGGCTCTCTTGCCTGCTGCAGCCAGTGCCCTGTCGACCACCGGAACGATGTTAGCCTGGTGAGCTCTTGATGCAAGTTCCGGTACCACTCCCCCGTATGCCTGGTGCACTGCCTGGTTGGCAATGAGGCTGGAGAGTACGAAGCCATCGCTGATGACCGCCGCCGAGGTATCATCGCAGGACGATTCTATCGCGAGGATCGTAATTTCTGGTGCCATTTTTGTATCACTCTTTTTTATAACTTCGCCTGCGGCGGGAATTTCATTCTTGAATGGCCAAAATTATTAAAAAAATCGTCAGGGTCCTTCTCATCATAACCGGTGTGCTGATTATGGTGTCTGTTATTCTTTTCCTGCTGCTGAGAACCCCTCGCATCCAGACATTTGCAGTGAACAAGATTGCGACGGAGATCTCAGGCAAGACGGGCGGGGAGATCAGCATAGGCCGTGTCTCCTATTCGCTGTGGCACGAGATAGTCCTTAATGACATACTGTTCAAGGATTTGAGAGGAGATACTCTCCTTACGGCTGAACGTCTTGACGTCAGGCTCAGGGAAATAAGGCCCGGGCGAAATATTTACAGGTTCGGAAGGGTTGATATATACAAGCCTGATTTCAGGATGGTGCAGGACACCGCCGGTATCATGAATCTGACAGAATACCTCAGGATATTGAAGCGGGAGGGTGAAGTTGACAGTACCAAGAGGATTGACATTCGTTTTCCCGATATAGACATCTTTGACGGCTCCTATCTGCTTCACAATATGAGCGACACAGCAGGAGTCATTCCCGGAAGGGTCAATTTCAAAAAAATGCAGTTAGGAAATATCAGCGGCAAAGTCCGTGACCTGATCATCAATCCTGACTCTGTCAGCTTGGTGCTCAGAGGTCTGAGCTTTTCTGAATCGGGAGGGTTTACTGCCAGCAGCATAGACATGAACCTGGCCGTTCAGAAAAGTAATCTAAGCTTCAGGGAGATTGATATTATCACTGACTCCAGCTCCATCTCAGCAGAAAAAATTCTGCTGATGCCCAGGGATAAAAGCTCGTGGAAGGATTTCATAAACGGTGTGAGGATGGACCTTCTCTTCAACAGGTCAGTCATAAATACATCGGATCTTTCATATTTTGTCAGGCCGCTCAAAGGGGTAAATGAAATCATCAGGATGTCTGGCCGTGTAAGCGGCACGGTTGCTGAGATGAAGGGAAGAAACATTCTCATTGATTATGAGTCAGCAACCAGGCTAAGGTTTGATTTTGACATATCCGGACTGCCGGTGCTGTCAGACAGTTATCTGTTCATCGATTTTACGGACATGAAGACAAGGGCGGAAGATGTTGAGAGCTTCCATATCCCGGGGAAGAAGCCTCTGCTACTGCCTTCCATTGTCCATGACCTTGGAATCATCTCCTACCAGGGGAGTTTCACCGGTTTCACCACTGATTTTGTCTCTTTCGGGAAGCTCACCACAGAACGAGGGACTTTTGCAACAGACCTGTCACTCAGGCCTGACGGCAGGAATACATTCGGTTTCAGGGGATCATTGAGGACAAGCAACGTGGACCTGGGTTTTATTGCGAAGAACGAGGAGATGTTTGGCGGGTTATGGATGCATGCAGACATTGACGGATCGATGGAGTCATTTAAAAGGCTGTCTGCAACAATAAACGGCGTTGTTGACAGCGTGGAGATCAACAACTACCTCTACAGGAATATCAGTTTGTCAGGAACATATGCAGACAGGGTCTGGGACGGAAATGTAGTTGTAAGGGAGCCGAACATTGAGATGGACCTGATGGGCCGGTTTTACCTTGAAAAGTCTATGCCTGAGTTTGATTTCAGCATGAATCTTGCCCATGCTGACCTGCACACGCTTAATCTCGTGAAGAAGGATTCCGTCTTCAAGGCCTCTGCACTGGTGACGGCAAACTTCAGGGGCAACCGCATTGACAATCTGGAAGGAGATCTAAGGCTAATTAACTCAACCCTTGAAAACTCAAACGGAACTCTGAGCATATATGACCTTCTGGTCAGGGCCTCTGTCTCCGATGGTGAGCCATTGCTGAGTCTCAGATCAGACTTCATTGATGCTGAAGTCAGGGGACTTTATACTTTTGACGCCGTCGGGAGAAGTGTTTCCGGCATGCTGGCAGGTATCTTCCCGTCGAAGTTCAGAGAGCCGGTGCAAAAAAAGGAGAGTACAGCTTCTGTTGCGATGTTTACAGTTGATACCCGCATTAAGAAGGCAGACAAGCTGAACAATTTTCTCGGAACAGGGTTAAATATCTCAGAAGGCACGAGGCTGACCGGCCACTTCTGGTCAGGCAGGCCGGAGATGACAGCTGAAGTGCAGGCTGGTTTTATTACATATGCCGGCGTACGAATGGGGCAGATGAATATGACCGGACGGGTTACCGGCAAGAGGGTTACGGTTGAGATCACTGCAGATACGGTGTTGCTGCCCGATAAATCTGAACTGAACAATTTCATTCTTGGGGCGGAGGGTGCAAGTGACACTATTGACCTTGGCATGGCATGGGACAACAGGGATGACGGCCGTACACTCGGTGAGGTAAAAGCCCGGGGCTTCTTCAGTCTTAACGAAATGAACCGGCCTGTAATGACCGTCGCCATCCTACCGGCCGGCGTCACAGTAAACCGTGTGCCATGGAACATAAGTGCGGCACGGATGGTGGTTGATTCCGCAAGCACATACTTTGACAATATCCTCATCAGCAGCAGGACGAATTACATCAGCCTGGACGGTAAGCTTGCAAGGTCACCTGAAGAGAAGCTCTCACTAAGTTTCGAAGGACTAAACATGTCATACCTCAACAACCTGATCAAGGGCAGTCCAAAGAAGGCAGACGAAGCTCCGGTGATGAGTTTTGACGGTTTGATGAAGGGAAGCATTACTCTTTCCGATGTATATAATGATCTGCTCTTCGAGAGCAGCATCACCGTTTCAGACTTCAGGATGAATGATCACAACTACGGGTTGGTGTCAATCAGCAGTGAGTGGGACCCAAGGAAAAAGGTGGCTGTCATAGATGTGAGCAATGATTTTGCGGGACGCAAGTCCATTGACATCAAGGGAAGCTACGCCCCTTCGAGCAGGATGGCTGATATAGCCGTCAGCACATTCGATCTGCCTCTTGACATCCTGAACCCTTTCCTAAGAGCATTTGCCTCTGACGTAAGGGGTGTGGCCACGGGAACAATAAGACTCAGAGGCAAGCTGAAGCAACTGGAGCTGTCTGGCTCGGTTATGGCCCGTGACGCCTCCATGAAAGTTGATTTCCTGCAGACCCGGTACAGCTTCTCTGACAGTGTGAGGTTTTCTCCCTCCGGCATCATCTTCAAAAACATCCGGATTTATGACGAAAAGCGTAACCAGGGGACCATCAACGGGATGCTTACGCACAGGTCATTCCAGAATATAGGTGTCACATTAGACATCAACATGGAGAAGATGCTGGTGCTCAATACGAAACCCAAGGACAGCGACAGTTTCTACGGGACGGCATATGCTTCAGGCTATGCTGGTATCAGGGGAGGTGAAGGCGGGCTCGTCTTCAACATCTCCGCAAAGACCGATATGAATACCGAATTCTTCGTTCCGCTCAACTCCTCGGCGAGCGTGAGTGATTATTCCTACATAACGTTTATTGACCATGACGAAGAAAAGGCAGAAAAACAGACAGAACGCAGCAATTTCGCGAGGCAGAAACAGGGGAGCAGGATTGAACTCAACTTCGATCTTGAAGTGACTCCGGAGGCAGAGGTTCAGCTTATAATGGACGAGACTTCAGGGGGAGTCATCAGAGGCCGTGGCGAAGGGAAGCTGAATATTTCCCTCAACTCACGGGGAGACGTCAGGATGGCAGGAAACTACGTAATTGATGAAGGCGATTATCTCTTTACCCTCGGGAACATTCTGAACAAGAGGTTCGCCGTAGAAGAGGGAGGCACTGTTTCCTGGAACGGTCCCATTGAGGATGCCAGCCTGAATATCAGGGCTCTCTACAGGACTAAGGCAGCTCTCTCGGATATCTTCGGAGAGGAGGAATTCTCTGAGCTGAAGGTGAAGCTACCGGTAGAGTGCATCTTGAGTCTCTCCGGCAGACTGCTCAATCCGTCCGTCAGCTTCGATATTAATCTCCCGACGGCTGATGAAAGGACCCGGGAGTTACTGCGGGTGGCCATCGACACAGAGGAGGAGCTCAGCCGACAGTTCCTTTACCTCCTGGTAATGAACAGTTTCTATACTGATCCTTCGCTTTACAACTCCGGTTCAACGGCCGGCGCCCAGTTCGGTCAGGCCGGGTTGCCCGTGTCACCCAACGTAGGGGTGACCACAACCACGGAGATGCTTTCCAACCAGCTCAGCAACTGGCTGTCACAGATCAGCAACGATTTCGACATTGGGTTCAATTACAGGCCCGGCAGTGAGCTTACTGACCAGGAGGTAGAGCTTGCTCTATCCACCCAGCTTTTGAATGACAAGGTTACCGTCAACGGTAACGTGGATGTCAGGGGTAACCAGGCGAACACCTCCACCAGTAACATCAGCGGGGAGTTCACAGTGGAGGTAAGACTTACGGACATGCTGAGATTCAAGGTTTTCAACAGGTCAAACTATAACCTGTATTACCAGGTCTATCCATACACACAGGGTGTCGGGCTGTTTTACAGGCGTGACTTCAATACCCTCCCGGATCTCTTCGTCAGGCCTGAAGAGAAGCGCAGGAAGAAGGCCCTCAGTGAGAAAGAGACTGAGGTGCAGGAACCTGTCAACAATGGCTTCTAGTTATCAACAATGGTATACTTACAGGTGAAGTACTACGTTTTTTACTATATTCGCCCGATGATATAAAAAAGCAAGTCAAACTGTTAACATCTTAAACCACAGACAATGATATCAGCTAACATTTTATTACAAGGTACCACAGCCGCCGTTGCCGGAGAAGAAGCAACAATGTCTCTGGCTGACCTTTACCTGGCAGGTGGATGGGTTATGCACGTCATAGCCCTGCTTTCGTTTCTTGCATTGTACATATTCATTGAGAGGTACCTGGTTATCAGAAAGGCTTCAAAATACGATGCCAACTTTATGAACCGCATAAAGGATTACATGTATGAAGGCAAAGTTGAAGCGGCCGTTCAGCTCTGCAAAAAGACGAGCTCACTGCAGGCCAGGATGGTTGAGAAGGGCATCACCCGTCTCGGCAGGCCTCTGGCGGATGTGACCTCGGCAATTGAGAATGTTGGCAGGCTGGAGATACACAAGCTTGAGAAGAGATTCCCCACGCTTGCCACAATAGCCGGTGCAGCTCCTCTACTCGGCTTCTTCGGTACCGTGATCGGGATGGTGCAGGCATTTTACGAGATGTCACTTGCGGGCAACAGTCTTGATATCAGCACTCTGAGTGGTGGTATCTACGTCGCTCTGATCACCACTGTCGGCGGTCTAATTCTCGGAATACTGGCCTATTTCGGATATAACCTGCTGGTTGTCCGGGTAGAGAATGTGGTGTTCCAGCTTGAGACCACCTCAACCGAGTTCCTTGACATCCTCAATGAACCAGTAAAACAGTAACCAATGGCAATAACAAACAAGAATAAGGTCGGCATAAACTTCAGCAACGCGGGAATGTCTGATATTGTGTTCCTGCTGCTTTTGTTTTTTATGCTGACCTCCACCCTGGTGCACCCGACGGCCCTGAAGCTGTTACTGCCAAAGGGTACCACCCAGTCTTCGGCCCGTCCGTTGACCACAGTATCCATCACAAAGGATCTTCAATATTTCATTGAAGATCAACCCATAGAACTTGAATACCTCGAGTCTGCGTTGCAGTCGAGGGTGCAAGACAGTCCGGAGATATACATATCAGTGCATGCTGACCGGAGTGTTCCTGTTGAGTATGTAGTGAACGTTATGAATATTGCAGCCAAGAACCAGTACAAGCTAATACTTGCCACTACTCCAAAATAGCGCCGGGGAGCCTCTCTCAAGGGAAAGGAAACAGGGTCTGATTATCAGCGCCATAGCACATCTATTGATTGCACTGCTAATCATCGTGGTCACCTTTAAGGTAAAGGTGCCTGATCCGGTTGAAGAGGGTTTGCTTGTCAACTTCGGTTTTGACGAGACGGGCAGCGGTTTGTTTGAGCCGGCGCCCGAGCCGGTCTCATCCCCTCCGCCGCCGCCGCAGTCCGCAGGGGATGCCGGAGATGAGGAGGCATTACTGACCCAGGATTTCGAGGAGGCTGTGGAGGTGAAGAAGAAAGAACCCAGTCCGGAGGAGCTGAAGCGTCAGGCTGAGGCACGTGCGGCAGAGATAAAGCGGCAGCTGGAGCTGGAGGCTGAGCGGGAACGGATTCAGAAGGAGGAGGAAGAGCGTCGGCGGCGTGAGGAAGAACAGCGGCGCATTGACCAGCAGAATGCCAGGGCCAGAGGTGCCTTCAGCAACGCAGGTAATGTAGGTACTTCAGGCCAGAGCCAGGGAGTGGCAGGCGGGCAGGGCAACCAGGGTGTTGTGTCGGGCACACCCGATGCACCCAATTACGGGCCTGGAGGTGGTCTGGGAACCAAGGGTATATCTTTTGAACTCGGAGGAAGGAAGGCTCAGTCCCTCTTCAAACCACCTTATAATATCCAGAAAGACGGAATTGTTGTTGTTGCGGTAGTAGTTGACCGTTCCGGAAGGGTCACCGAGGCAACTCCCGGGATGAAGGGATCGACGACACTTGATGAAAATCTCCTTAAGCTTGCAAAGGAAGCGGCGTTGAAGACCAGGTTCGAGGAAAAGAATGATGCCCCTATAATTCAGAAAGGGACAATCACCTACGATTTCCGGTTAAAATAAGATTTAACTATTTCAGAACAGCCTGACCATAAGGTCAAGCAGGCCGGTAAGTTTTATTGCTGAAGCCATGATAGCCACCAGCAGTATAACACGCACCACCTTAGGGCCCCAGCTGACAGCAACGCGTGAGCCGAGCCACCCGCCGACGCCCTGGCCGATGGCCAAAACGATACCGTAGAAGTAATATATCTGATCACTGAGGATAAAGACCAGAAGGGCGATGGTCGTCATTGCAGTGACAATAAGCACCTTGTGTGCGTTTGCCCTGGTGAGTCCCAGACCGGCACCCAGTACCAGTGCGCCCAGGAGAAAGAAACCCACGCCGGCCTGAATGAAACCACCGTAAATGCCAATTACGAAAAAGATTACCGGCACCCACCAGCGACGCCTCAACATCGCTGACTGAGCATGCTCCTTCACCCACTGCTCAGGTTTGTAGAGTATGATGAAGAACATGATAATCAGCAGGCCGCCGATGAGCAGTTCCATGATACGCTCATTGATCCGCACAGCCAGGAGTGATCCCAGCAGGGCGCCTGCCGCAGCAGGAAGAGACATCCAAAGGCCCTCGTCTACCGTGTAGAGTTTCTGTTTCTTGAAACTGATACTGCTGACAAGGCTCTGCACAAAGACCCCGATACGGTTGGTTCCGTTGGCGATATTGGCCGGAAGGCCTAGAAACATCAGAAGGGGAAGAGTAATCAGTGATCCGCTGCCGGCAAGGGTATTAACAAATCCTGCAAAGAGGCCGGCGGCTATGACAGCCAGGTACATGTACCATTCCATCAGGGCAGCAGGCTATCTCTCAAGGACCTCTTTGACTGACATCTGGAGGTTGTCAATCAGGTCCGTATCCTTGATGACATAGTCAGCAATACCCTTACGGGCAAACTCCAGTACCACCTCTCCCTTTTCCTGTGCAGAGAGCATTATTACAGGAATCTCCGGTGCCAGCCGGGTTATCTCGTCATAGGCTTCCATGCCGTTCATCGGGACCTCGCCCTCTTTATAAAAGTAGAAATCAAGTATAATCAGATCAGGCAGCTCTTCAGCCAAAACGGCGAGGCACTCCTCGGCATATGCGAATGATCTGACCCTGTAACCGGCTGCTTCCAGACGGGCGGTGACAAGTCCTGTTATAACAGGATCATCATCAACTACGAATATCAGGTTGTCAGTCTGAGGGTCAACTTTTTCCATGACAACAAAAGTACAAAAGGAATTATTAATTTCCTACATTGAAAAGAGAGGATAGTCTTTCATCATCTTTACCACCTTCTCTCCCACCAAGGCTATGACTGACTCATTCTCAATGTTTACCAGCACTTCGTCAATCAGGCTGACGATAGTTTCCATATCATTCCCCTTCAGCCCGCGGGTTGTAACAGCAGGTGTTCCCACCCTTATTCCGGAGGTCAGGAACGGTGACCTGGAATCGAAGGGTACCATATTTTTATTGACTGTAATGTGAGCCTTTACCAGGGTATTCTCAACCTTTTTTCCTGAAATTTCCGGGAAGCGGGTTCTCAGATCAATAAGCATTGAATGATTGTCTGTTCCGTCTGATATTACCTTGTAGCCTAGTGCCATGAAGGCTTCAGCCATCCTGGCGGCATTTTTCTTCACCTGCTGTTGGTAGGACCGGAACTCCGGTGTTAGTGCCTCACCGAACGATACTGCCTTGGCTGCAATTACATGCTCCAGGGGACCTCCCTGTATACCTGGGAAAACGGCCGAGTTAAGCATTGCAGACATCATTTTGATCTCGCCCTTGGGTGTTGTGACACCCCATGGGTTGGGATAGTCTTTACCCATGAGAATAATGCCTCCACGCGGACCCCTCAGGGTTTTGTGGGTGGTTGAGGTCACGATATGTGCATACTTAAGCGGATTTTCCAGGAGGCCTGCTGCGATGAGTCCGGCAGGGTGAGCCATATCTATCATAAGCATTGCGCCCACCTTGTCTGCAATGTCGCGCATGCGGGCATAATCCCACTCCCTCGAATAAGCAGAGGCACCGCCGACGATCAGCTTCGGACTGTCTGCAAGTGCAACCTCTTCCATCATGTCATAGTCTACCCTGCCTGTTTCCTCCTTCACCCCATAGGCTACCGGTCTGTAGAGTATCCCTGAGGAGTTCACCGGCGATCCGTGTGAGAGGTGTCCGCCGTGAGACAGGTTCAGTCCCAGGAAGGTGTCTCCCGGTTTCAGTATTGTAAGGAAGACGGCCATGTTGGCCTGGGCGCCTGAATGGGGTTGCACATTGGCATACTCAGCATTGAATAACTGTTTCAGCCTGTCTATTGCCAGCTGCTCAACCTCATCAACCACCTCACAGCCACCGTAGTATCGTGCACCGGGATAGCCCTCGGCATATTTGTTGGTTAAAACGGAGCCCATCGCTTCAAGCACCTGCGGGCTGACAAAATTTTCGGATGCAATAAGTTCAATACCATCAGTCTGGCGTTTGCGCTCCCGGCTGATCAGTTCAAAAACAGCGATGTCTCTTTCCATAATAAAAATCTTGATTCGGTTGATAATTACCCGTTTACTGAAACCGGTAAAACGGAGTGTTCAATGGCAAATATACATTTAAATCTCAATTATGTTCATGACACAGGTTTCCCTGTTGCAGGAGGGGATTTCGCGCAGGTTTTATTTGCTTAAGCCTGATGCCTACTCCTCTGAGAATTGCCTTAGCAGTTCGCGGTAAGCAGAAAAGATCCTCGATTTGGAGATGAACCCCACATAACGGCCACTGTCAAGAACAGGGAGGTTCCATGCACCCGTTCTCTCGAAAGCTTCAAGGACAGCATCTCCCCTCTCATTCAAATCTATATAGGACGGCGGAATAGTCATCAGGTCCCTGACAGTAACCTTGTCATACAGGTCAGGTTTGAACATCTTGTCGCGTACATCGTCCAGCAGCACTACTCCTTCGAGGATACCAAACTCATCCACCACGGGGAAGATGTTCCGGTTTGATTTGGCAATCAGCCTCACAAGGTCACCGAGATTACCTTCCGGGCTCACTGTGACCAGGTCTTTCTCGACCTCCTTTTTCCAGTCGAGCAGAGTCATTGCCGCCTTATCCTTGTCATGGGTGATCAGTTCGCCGCTGAGGGCAAGCTGTTCGTTGTATATCGAGTGCTTACGGAAGGTCCTTTTCGTAACAAAAGCCACCGTTGCTGTAAGGATTAGAGGGATAAGCAGTTCGTATCCTCCGGTTATTTCTGCTATCAGGAAAATGGCTGTCAGTGGTGCATGCAGTACAGCAGCAAAGACACCTGCCATTGCATTCAGTGTAAAGCTGCTTTCGAAAAGGGTAATGCCGAAGATGTGGTTCATGAAGCTCGCGAAAAAGTATCCTGCCACACCTCCCGTGAAGAGCACCGGTGCCACGATTCCTCCCACACCGCCCGCTCCGTTGGTGGAGGCAGTGGCGACAACCTTTAGCAGCAGTAGCCCTGCCATCAGGATGGCAAAAGGCCAGAATCCGGAGGCAACCTCACCAAACATCACGATGCCAGGATTAATGCCACTCTCGGCATTAAGCAGAAGCATGACTGTATTATATCCCTCTCCGTAGAGGGCCGGAAAGAAATATATCAGGCTGCCAAGCAGCAATCCTCCGAGTACCATCCTGGTCCACTTGCCTGGTATCTTTGCGTAGAGTTTCTCAATTGCAATAGTTGCACTGGTGAAATAGAGACCGACGAAACCGCAAAAAACCCCCAGGATAAGGTAATAGGGCAGCTCACTGAGCATGAATCCCTGAGTGACCTGGAAAGAAAAAAGGACGTTTTCTCCCATGAGAAAGAACGATACGGTTGCTGCAGTTACGGACGAGATCAGCAGTGGCACTATAGAAGACATTGTAAGATCCAGCATCAGCACCTCGAGGGTAAAGAGGATGCCGCCGATGGGTGCATTGAATATGCCCGATATGGCTCCGGCAGCGCCGCAGCCAAGGAGAAGCGTAACGTTCTTGTAGTTAAGCCTGAAATAGCGGGCGATATTCGATCCTATCGATGCTCCTGTGAGGACTATGGGTGCCTCGGCTCCAACTGACCCCCCGAAACCGATTGTCAGTGAACTTGTAAGAATTGATGACCAGTTGTTGTGCGGTTTGATATAGCTCTTACGGCGGGAGATGGCATAGAGCACGCGGCTTACACCGTGAGAGATGTTGTCACGCACCAGGTACTTCATAGCCAGTACCGTCAGGAAAATCCCGAAGAGCGGATATGCCAGCGAAAGTACTCCTCCCGCTCCCTTCATTATACCCTGGGTAAAAAGCATGTGGGTATAATGAATGGCATTCTTCATTGCCACCGCCGCCAGAGCACTGATGAGGCCCACGACAAAACTAAGCAGGTAAATAAGTGTCTGCTGATCTGCCAGAAAAGATTTAAGATTTCGTATCTGCCTTATTAACAGGATCTTCAAAGTCATGAAGAAAAAATTTGAAAATACACAGGAGACAAATATAGGATAAATTGAGAAGAGGATATTTATTTTGGTAAGTTTGCCATATTTCGCATTTATGATCAGATTTGAGAGGCATAAGCTGGCCAACGGGATGAGGGTGCTGGTGCACCGGGATGAGGGCACACCAATGGTCACCGTAAACATTCTCTATGATGCAGGATCCAGAGATGAGTATCCCGGTTCCACCGGTTTTGCACATCTGTTTGAACATCTGATGTTCGGGGGCACAACGGCGGTACCTGTCTTCGATATTCCCGTGATGATGGCCGGAGGGGAGAACAACGCCTTCACCAGCAATGACATTACCAACTATTTCATTACCCTGCCCGCCAACAATCTTGAGACGGCTCTCTGGCTTGAGGCTGACAGAATGAGAGGGCTTGACCTCAACGAGGAGAGACTGAGCAACCAGAAGAGCGTGGTGACCGAGGAGTTCCGGCAGAGGTACCTGAACCAGCCCTACGGTGACCTGATGCTATTGCTCAGGCCACTGGCCTACCAGGTCCATCCTTACCGATGGCCGGCAATAGGAATGGATATCAGCCACATAGAAAAGGCTGACCTCGCATCTGCACGGCGGTTCTATGACAGGTACTACAACCCGTCCAACGCCATCCTTAGCATTGCCGGCAGGGTTAATCCTGACGATATGTTTGCGCTCGCTGAGAAATGGTTCGGCAACATACCCGGAGGCACCACTGATAGCCGTTCACTGCCGGCAGAACCTTTGCAGGATAAGCGCAGGGAGCTGACTGTATACCGGCAGGTGCCGGCGGCACACCTTCTCATGGCATACCATACCGGCCCGAGAAGCAGCCGTGACTTCTATATCCTCGATCTGATGACTGATATCCTTGCCGGGTGCGACTCAGCCCGTTTTCCGTCTCTGCTCGTAAGGCAGAAGGAGCTTTTCAGCGATGCCGACATCTATCTGTCCGGTGATGCTGACCCCGGTCTTGTCATCTTCAGCGGCAGGCTGAGGGACGGAACAGACATCAGGATGGCCGAGGAAGCAGTCACGGCAGAACTCAACCGCATTATTGAGGAATCCGTCACACCTGCCGAACTGGATAAGGCAAGGAACAGGTATGAGTCGCACCGCCTGATGTCCTACCTGAGTGCCGCCAACAAGGCATTCAACATCGCTTATCACGAAGTGCTTGGCGATGCAGAAGGCATCAATACCGAGAAAGAGCAATATATGAGTGTTACTGCCGGCGAGATAACCGAGGCATCCCGGAAGACCTTCAGAACAGAAAACAGCAATATTATTCACTACCTGCCGGAGCAGAGATGAAAGATAAAGTCATACACAACGTCCCCGGGATTATCACTCCGTCGGCGGGAGATACCAGCCTTCCTGGCATGGTTAAGCTGGGTAACGGTGTGCCGGTTTATTTAGTTGGCAACGGTACCGTTGACCTTCTGAGGGTTGAATTCAACTTCAGGGCAGGCCAGATAATGGAAGATGTCCACCTGGCCGCCTCAACGGCAAATGCTATGCTTACCGAGGGAACACTGAATCATGATGCTGCCAGCATAAATGATCTTATTGACAGTACCGGTGCCGCCCTCAACCATCTTGCTGACAAGGATACGGCCGGACTGATTACTGTTACTCTTGCCCGAAAGCTGGATGAGGTCATGGCACTGGCTGCCGAAGTGCTGTTCAGCCCCTCCTTCCCCGAAAATGAATTCAGGATGCTGACAGACAGAAGGGTTCAGGCTTTCCGGACCGGCAGGCAGAGAACATCGGTTATAGCAAGGGAGGCATTTTACGAGGCACTCTGCGGATCAGATAATCCTTACGGACGCATAACCACAGAATCAGATTACCGTTCACTCACCACCACTGACCTCCGGCAGTTTCATGAGAGGCATTACCAGCCAGGGAACATGTATATTACTGTTGCCGGCAGGGAGCCTGAACAGGCTCTGCCTGTACTGGAGCGCTATTTCGGACATGCTGGCAGCAACGAATGGGTTCAGCCGGAATTTCCATCACTGTTTTTTGAGTCTTCGCAGCCAGGAATGATCTTTCGCGAGGTAGCGAGCCCCGTGCAGAGCACTGTCAGAATGGGATGGAAGGGGATCACCCGGACACATCCGGATTATCAGGCTCTACAGGTGGCAACGATGATACTCGGAGGCTATTTCGGCTCCAGGCTGATGCGCAACATCAGGGAGGACAAAGGTTACACATATGGTATTCATGCCGTTGCAGGCGCCTTCAGAGATATCGGCTACATCACCCTGATGACCGATGTTGCAAATGAGTACCGTGATGCTGCACTGAACGAAATAAGAAAGGAAATCGAGAGTCTTATGCATCATGAAGCAGGCGAAGACGAAATGACACTGGTGAGGAATCACATGATGGGTGAGATCGCACGGATGTTCGACGGTCCCTTCTCAGTGGCAGAGGCAATGAAGGGCGTCATAGACTATGAAGCCGGAGCTGACTACTACACAAGGCTTGCAGAGACGGTCAGAACGATAACCCCGTCCACGATCAGGAAGATCTTCCAGTCCTATTTCTCACCTGATGAGACCTACATTATCATTGCCGGCACAAAATGAAACTGTTGAAGTCAATGGCGATTTCGCTCATGACATTGTCAATGTCATGGGCTGCGGCGGGGCAGGATGAGGATCAGCCTGACTCACCCGTTCTCGACATTGTTACCGTTGACCCTGCAACTGGTTTTGCGGAAATACGATGGCTTCCCTCAGTTTCTCCGGATGTGGGCAGTTATGTGGTATATACCTATTCGGGTGAAACAGCCATGGCTATCGACACAGTTAAGTCGCCCTTTGTCACCACATTCACCCATACCGCCTCTGCAGCCAGGTACCGCAGTGTGACCTATGTTGTGGCAGCGGTGGATTCCTCTCTGAATATCAGTCCGCTGAGTAAACCGCTCAGCACAGTATGGCTCTCTGCCGTGAATGATGAATGTACCGTAAAGATCACTGTCAGCTGGACACCTTATTTGAATCAGCAGCATCCTGCTTTCAGCCAGACCCTGCATATTCGGCTGGCCACGGGTACATTCGTCAGAGACGAGGCATTATCTGCTGCTGCAACACAATTTGAATTCACCGGGTATGATCCGGATACCGAATACTGTTTTCATGTTACTGTCAGCGACTCAGGAGGGCCTCTTTCCTCTTCCAACAGAGCATGTATCACCACGGGGAGTGAAGTTGCTCCTGCGTGGGTGAGCCTTGATGCCATTTCAGTTCACAGCGGAGGACTGACGGTGTCAGGCAGTTATGACCAGGCCACTGACATGGTTGACTACCGTCTGTTCAGGTACAACAGTGCAGCGGCTTCATGGGACCAGGCCGCCACTGCATCAGGGTCATCAGGAAAGGTTTATTTTGAGGTACCTGGAGCTGACACCACCTTAACAACACTTTACAGGATTTCTGCCGTCAATGGTTGCGGCCTGGAGTCCACTCTTTCAGACCCTGCCCGGAATATGGTTCTTGAAGCAGGAATAACCGGAACGCGCATTGGGCTCCGGTGGAACAGGCCTGTGCCTGGCGGCGGAGAGCTCTTCACAGTGTGGCGTGATACGGGAAAGGGACTGCAGGAAGTTGAGAGCGCGCTGTCGGACACGGTATGGTCAGAGGATTATTCGGCCTTTGCAGATAAAGTCATCTCCGCCGAAGTGTTGTACCGGGTCACAGCTGAGGATCCTGCAGCGCCGGCCGGCATGCCGGTGCACAGCTCATCCGCCGCAGTAATATCGGCCACAGAAAATATTTTCGTGCCCAATGCATTCACTCCGAGACGAGGCGGAGAGAACGAAACTTTCAGTCCGGAGTTCTCATTTATGCCTGAAGCGTATGATTTCCGGATCTACTCAAGGAACGGGGCATTGATATTCCGGACTACCGATCATGGTGAAGCCTGGGATGGCAACTTCAACGGTTCACCACTGCCTCCGGGAGTATACCTCTGGCGACTGAGTCTCATCACACCCTCCGGTAGCACAGAAATCAGGAACGGCACAGTAACTATACTTCCCTGACAGCACAATTAAAATGGCCTGTTTTTCGTATATTTGACACTCCCTTGCAGGGCATCACCAATGGTAAAAACAAAAACAAAAATACTCACCCCGGAGGATATAAGCCGTATTGAATCAGAGTACCGCCTGCTGACTGACAATCTCTACAGGTGTGACAAACCTGGTGACAGGGAACTGATTGACAAGGCCTTCAGGTTTGCCAATGATGCTCACCGCGATATGTACAGGAACTCAGGTGAGCCGTACATCATCCATCCCATTAATGTAGCAAGGATAGTGAATCAGGAGATTGGTCTCGGTGCCAAGTCAGTGGCTGCAGCGCTTCTGCATGATGTGGTTGAGGACACCGGGATACCCCTGGAAGAGATATCGAAACAGTTCGGACCCAAGATTGCCTCAATCATAGATGGCCTGACCAAGATCTCAGGCACCTACAACAAGGAGACCAATTCGTTGCAGGCTGAGAACTTCCGGAAGATGCTTATGACCCTCTCGGACGATTTCAGGGTCATTCTCATCAAGATTGCCGACAGGCTTCACAACATGCGCACCCTCGACTCGATGCCCGAGCACAAGAGGATGAAGATAGCCGGCGAGACAATCTATCTGTATGCCCCGCTGGCGCACCGGCTGGGACTCTTCGCCATAAAGACAGAGCTTGAAGATCTGAGCTTCAAGTTCAGGCATCCGCGCATCTACGATGAGATCGCGCGCAAGGTCAAAATGGACGAGAAGAAGAACCTTGCCCTTATCAACAGGTTCAGTCTGCCGATTATTGAAGAGCTCAA
The DNA here is from genome assembly GCA_002383485.1 of Bacteroidales bacterium UBA4070. GTDB lineage: Bacteria > Bacteroidota > Bacteroidia > Bacteroidales > VadinHA17 > SR-FBR-E99. Next base: position 57,632 of record DFYY01000003.1, read on the forward strand.
CAACAATAACATCATATTTGACATCTCCGGCAGGTTCAAGTCTATCTACTCCATCTGGAAGAAGATGCAGTCTAAAAACGTTCCTTTTGAGGAGGTGTATGATCTTCTGGCTGTCCGTATTGTCTTCGAGCCGGGTCCGGAGATGAGTGAGAGGGCTCAGTGCTGGCAGATATACTCACTCATTACAGATATCTACACACCCAAGCCTGACAGGTTGCGTGACTGGATCAGCAGGCCCAAACCCAACGGTTACGAAGCTCTTCACCTGACTGTTATGGGTCCCGAGGGTCGATGGGTTGAGGTGCAGATTCGCAGCCAGAGGATGGATGACATTGCAGAGCGAGGCTTTGCGGCGCACTGGAAATACAAGGGAGACACTGCACAGTCAGAGAGCGAACTTGACAAGTGGCTCAAGCATATCAGGGAGATGCTTGCAAACCCGATGTCCGATCCCATCACCTTCCTTGATGAATTCAAGATGAGTCTCTTCTCCTCGGAGATCATGGTATTCACCCCTAAGGGTCTGCTTGTCAACCTGCCTAAGGGTGCCTCGGCTCTCGACTTTGCATACGAGATACACACTGACATCGGCAACAAAGCGATAGGCGCCAAGGTGAACTACAAGCTTTCACCCCTATCCACCACCCTGCAGAGCGGAGACCAGGTTGAGATTATCACCTCCAATATTGCAAAGCCGGAGAAGGAGTGGCTTGAGTATGCTCATACGGCAAAGGCAAAGAATGCAATAAAGGATGCATTGAGGGACCAGTCGACTGACAGTATACAGAAGGGTATGGAGATGCTGGAACAGAGGCTAAGCGAGCTGGGCATTCTGCCAAATTCAGATATAATCAAGAAGTTACTTGATAATTACGAATTACTCAATAAGGATGAGCTCTATTCGCGTATCGGGCTGGGGCTTATCAATCTTGATGAGCTCAGGAAGGTTTTAAAGAAGGCTCCGGAGGGAAGCCTTCGCAAATACTGGAGGCTTGCTGTAGGAGGTGTCACCCGCAAGGGAGCCGAGACAAAAGAGGTTCCTCCTGTTCCGGGCACCATAGACAAGAGCCATCCGTACCTGCTGAGGGAGAATGTTGACAATACCGGTAACTCTTATATCATTGCGCCATGCTGTCAGCCCATTCCGGGTGACGAGGTTACAGGTTATGTTGATCACTCCAACAATATCATCGTTCATAAGCCGAAATGCCCTGTTGCCGTCAAACTGATGTCCAGTGAGGGTAACAGGATCATACCTGTCAGGTGGACGATTCACAAGCTTGCCTCTTTCCTTGCAAGGATAAGCCTCAACGGTATTGACAGGATCGGGCTGGTGAACGAGGTGACCACAATTATCTCCAAGGAGCTGAACGTCAACATACGTAATATCAACGTATCAGTGTATGACGGCATCTTCGAGGGGACAATTGACCTTTATGTTCATCACACCCGGGACCTCAATAACCTTATAATGCAGCTTTCCAACATTAAGGGCATAGCAAGTGTGAAGAGAATTGAGGAATTTATTGAGTAGGCAAGGTCCTGAAAAACGTAATAAGCCATGTCAGCAGATGATGCCAGGTCGGTAGTTAAGCAGCTCTTTACCGAGTATCTTGTATCCAGTGGCCTGAGGAAGACGCCTGAGCGGTATGCAATTCTGGATGAGATCTATTCCAGGGAAGGGCACTTCGACATAGAATCACTCTTCGGCTATATGAAGAACAAGAATTACCGGGTATCGCGGGCCACGCTATACAACACGGTTGATTTGCTCCTTGACTGCAAGCTGATTACCAGGCACAAATTCGGGCGTCACCAGGCGCAATATGAAAAAACTTACAGGTCAGGGCAACATGATCACCTTATTGACACAAAATCAGGAAAAGTGATTGAGTTCAGTGATCCCCGCATAAATGAAATCATAAGGAGTGCGTGTGAAGAAAACTCCTTCGCTCTGCACCATTACGCCCTTTATGTTTACGGTGTACAGGAAAAGGATGAGGAGTAAAGAGCCGTTGACGCCGATTTATTTTGTAACTTCGGACCTGTTTTGTCTAATCAGGATTATAGTGCAATAATGAAGATTGATATTTTACTGGGGCTCCAATGGGGAGATGAGGGTAAGGGGAAGATTGTGGATGCATTAACTCCTCAGTATGACATAGTAGCAAGGTTTCAGGGCGGGCCAAACGCCGGTCACACCATCGAGTTTCAAGGGGCAAAGCATGTGCTGCATCTTATTCCGTCAGGTATTTTTCACGAGGAGAAGATTAACATCATCGGCAACGGGCTGGTGGTTGATCCCGTAGTCTTCCGCCGTGAGGTGGAGAGTCTGGGAATAGATATTTCAACAGTACGTTCAAGGTTGCTTATTTCGCTCAAGGCACACCTGATCATGCCCACCCACAAATTGCTGGATGCTGCTCAGGAAGAATCGCTGGGTGAGGCGAAGATAGGGTCCACCCTGAGGGGAATAGGTCCGGCATACACAGACAAAGCTTCACGCAACGGGCTCAGAGTGGGTGATCTTCTCAGGCATGACTTCAGGGAGTTCTACCGCACACGTGTGAACAAGCACCTGCGGATGTTGCAGGGTTACGGCTACAGCGGTGATCTTAAGGCTCTTGAGGATGAGTGGTTTGATGCGGTGGAGTTCCTTAAGCAGTTTACGGCCGTGAATGCTGACTATCATATTGACATGGCTCTTAAGGACGGTAAGCGGGTGCTTGCGGAAGGAGCCCAGGGGACTATGCTTGATATTGATTTTGGGACCTACCCCTTTGTCACCTCGTCAAATACCGTTGCGGCAGGGGCCTGCACCGGACTGGGGATTGCTCCTGCCCGTACAGGGGAGGTATTCGGCATCTTCAAGGCCTACTGCACAAGGGTGGGCAGCGGCCCCTTCCCTACCGAGCTTAATGACGCTGACGGTCAGCTCATGCGTGACCGGGGCAATGAGTACGGTGCCACCACAGGCAGGCCACGCCGCTGCGGATGGCTTGATCTTCCGGCTCTGAAATATGCCATTATGGTCAACGGAGTGACAAGGCTTCTCATGATGAAGGCTGATGTCCTGTCCGGATTCAGTGAAGTAAAAGTATGCAGATCCTATACAGTCCAAGGCAGGGAGCAGACAGAACTTCCCTATTGTCTCAATGATATTGAAGGGTTGAATTATATCTCCTTCAGGGGATGGCAATGTGACATAACCGGATGCCGTAGCTGGGATGAGCTGCCATCAGAGCTTAAGGAATACATTGAAAACATCGAGAGGGAGACAGGTGTTCCGGTAACCATTGTCTCCGTTGGCCCTGACAGGTCAGCAACCATTTACAGGTAGCCCTCAGTTCTTCCTGTAAACCCAGGCCTCTCCGTTAATCTTGTCCTGAATGGCGGCTAGCGAGTTCCATGCCGCGTGGAGGTCAGAGAACGACTGAGCTGAAACCAGCTGCCATTTCCCTCCGTTCATGTCAATCAGCTGGGCATCATAGCCGAAACTCCTGATATGTTCCAGCCATGCACTGGCATAGGCAGGTGTCAGGAAACTGCCCACGATTACATGGTATCCCGTCATAACCCTTACCTGCTCATCAACTGCCAGGGCGAGCTCTGCCTGACGGACACGTTCAGCTTCATCCTCCTTCTCCTTGGCCACACGAATCGAATCGGCAATGCGGAATGCCTCCTGCTGCTGCCTGAGAGCTTCAGCCTCACGGGTCTTCTTTCCGAAAGGATTAATACTCTTCATAAAATCACATGAAGGGGTAAGCAGCAGCACGGCTGCAAGAAACACAAGCGGGATTCTCTTCATAAATAACAGTTTTTCAATATTTCCCTTGATAAAGATATTGTATACATTGCAAAAATGCAATGAATTATCCGGAATCCTGTCCATGCAAGCCAATTCTTTTTCTATCTTAGATCGCGTTTTTAAACACTTTAAAAAATCTCAGAGATGAAGTCAATTATCCGGTTCTTCGAAGAAAATGTGGAAAAGTATTCGACCAATATCTACCTGTGGGAGAAGCTGCAGGAGAAGTATGAAGGCACTACCTACCAGGAAACAAGGCGTCAGGTTCACGAATTCGGAGCCGGTCTGATGCAACTTGGCATCAATAAGGGTGACCGGGTAAGCCTGCTGGCTGACGGGCGCAACAGCTGGGTCATTGGGGAACTGGGGATACTCTATGCAGGAGGGGTGACTGTGCCTCTTTCAATTAAACTTAATCCGGAAGAGATCAAATTTCGGCTGACCCACTCAGGGTCAAAGATGGTAATCACCTCAAGTACCCAGGCACCGATGATACTCAAGGTGATTGACCGGTGTCCGGACCTGGTAAAGGTCATATTCATGGATCCCATGGAAGAGTATGCCGAGGGCCAGATCCATTTCAACGAGGTGAGAAAGATCGGCCGTGAGTGGCTGGAGATTCCTGCCAACAGGAAGAGCTTCGAAGGGTTCACAGCTTCCATTACTCCATCAGATTATGCCAATATATGCTATACGTCAGGCACTACGGCAGACCCCAAGGGTATCATCCTTACGCACGGCAATTACGTTACCAACGTTTACCAGTCATACAGCCTGATGGATATCCCGCAGTATTACAAGACATTGCTTATCCTCCCCTGGGACCATTCTTTTGCGCACACGGCGGGCATATACGCCTTCATGGGCAAGGGAGCCAGCATCGCCTCAGTGAAGGTAGGCAAGACTCCCATGGAGACACTTCGGAATATCCCGATCTGTATGAAAGAGATAAAGCCGAACCTGCTTTTGAGCGTTCCGGCACTGGCTAAAAACTTCCGTAAAAACATCGAAAAAGGGATTAAGGAGAAGGGTAATATGACGGAAGCCCTCTTCAACTTCGCCCTGAAGATGGCATATTCCTATAACAGGGAAGGTTACAACAAGGGACTCGGGATTCAGAAGCTGAAGAAGCCGCTGCTCAGGTTATTCGATAAAATACTGTTCAGCAAGGTAAGAGAGGCATTCGGTGGCGAACTTGATTTCTTTATAGGAGGCGGTGCACTTCTTGACATAGAATTGCAGCGCTTCTTCTATGCAATCGGGGTACCGATGTACCAGGGCTACGGTCTCTCGGAGGCATCCCCCATCATCTCCTCCAACTCGGCAGCAAGGCATAAGCTGGGATCGTCAGGTTACCTTGTAAACAACATGGACCTGAAGATATGTGACGATGACGGCAATGAACTGCCGGTTGGCCAGAAGGGCGAGATCGTGATCCGCGGCGGCAACGTCATGCATGGTTACTGGAAGAACGAAACTGCCACCAATGATGCAATACGTGACGGCTGGCTCTATACCGGTGATATGGGGTATATGAGTGAAGACGGTTTTCTCTACGTTCTTGGCCGTTTTAAAAGCCTGCTCATTGCTGACGACGGCGAGAAATTCAGTCCTGAAGGAATAGAGGAAGCTATCAGCGAACAGTCTAAATACATCGACCAATGCATGCTCTACAATAACCAGAAGCCCTACACGGTGGCGCTGATTGTACCCAACCAGCATGCGCTGAAGCTTTACCTCGAAGATCGAAATATGACTGCCACCACAGAGGAAGGCAAGAGGGCCGTTCTAAATCTTATTGAGAATGAAGTAAATGAGTACCGCATCAATGGAAAGTACGGTCACATGTTTCCACACCGCTGGCTGCCGGTTGCGCTTGGTGTGCTGAACGAGAGCTTCAATGAGAGCAACGGCATGATGAACTCAACCATGAAGATCGTCAGGGGAAAGATCACCGAAAAGTATCAGGATCTTATTGAGTGGCTATACACACCGATGGGAAAGATCGTGAACAATGAACGCAACATGGAAGAGGTCGAGAAGATGAAGCTCGGCTGATCCGCAAACAGATCTTATATGAAGTCTTTATTTATTCCGGTACTGTTTGTCACCGCCGGAGTGATGACATTTTGTACGGGTGAAAAGGAAACCGTATGGAAACCTGCTGAAAATCCGCTCCTCACGGTCTGGGGTGAGAGTATAGATCCGGCCATGCCATGGCCGGAATATCCCCGTCCGGGATTGGAGCGGGCTGAATGGATGAGTCTTAACGGATTGTGGTACTATTCAATCTGCCCGAAGGAGGCTGATCGCCCTGAACCACAGGGTAAGATACTTGTCCCCTACCCCGCAGAATCAGCTCTCTCCGGAGTTAAGGCCCGCATTACCGATTCGCTGGCACTCTGGTATTCACGTGAATTCACCATCCCAAGACGCTGGAAGGAGAAGCAACTGATACTCAATTTTGAGGCATCGGACTGGGAGACAACGGTCTGGATCGACGACAATTTTGCTGTCAGCCACCGTGGCGGGTATGATCCGTTCTCATGCAATATCACACCCTTTCTCGCAGGGTCAAAAGTGCACCGCATTGTGGTCAGGGTAACTGATCCTTCCGACAGGGGACGACAGCCCAGGGGCAAGCAGGTTCTAAAGCCGGGAGGAATTTGGTATACACCCTCCAGTGGCATCTGGCAGAGTGTATGGCTCGAACCGGTGGATAAGACCTGGATTGGCGATCTGCGGATCGTTCCCGACATTGACAATGGACATCTTCGTGTGACAGTCATGGAAGAGAGGTGCCAGGGTCCGGAGGGTTGCCCGCCTGTGGATATGGCACCGTCGCTTGCTGAGGTGACATTGCTCATGGATGGACAAACAGTGGCTGTCACCTCAGGATTAACCGGCACTGCGCTTACCCTGCCGGTACCTGATGCAAGGCTTTGGAGCCCTGAAGATCCCTTCCTTTATGATCTGCATGTCAGGCTTATCACCGGAGGCATGGTAGCTGACGAGGTGAAATCGTATGCAGGCATGCGTAAGATATCGCTGGGGACAGGTGATGACGGTTTTACACGCATAATGCTGAACAACAAGTTTGTATGGCAGAACGGACCGCTTGACCAGGGCTTCTGGCCTGACGGCCTGTACACACCCCCGTCAGATGAAGCAATGAAATATGACATTGAGATGCTCAAAAAGATGGGATTCAACATGCTCAGAAAACACGTCAAAGTTGAGAATCGGAGATTTTACTACCATACTGACCGGATGGGTATGCTGGTCTGGCAGGATATGCCCAGCGGTGACGATTACATATGGGGTGACATGCCAGACATTTCAAAAAGTTCGTCTGACTCCTCACTCTTTATGACAGAACTGACAAGAATGATAGAGACAAAATTCAACAATCCTTCAATTGTTATGTGGGTAGTATACAATGAAGGATGGGGACAGTATGATACTCCGGGGGTGACCAGGTATGTAATGGCACTTGACACCACGAGGCTGGTCAACAGTGCATCAGGCTGGACCGACCGCGGAACGGGACATATCCTTGACATTCATCACTATCCTGATCCTGTTGCCCCAAAGGCCGGGAAAGAGAGGGCTATTGTTCTTGGTGAATTCGGAGGGCTGGGGCTGCCAGTTCAGGGACATACCTGGGAACAGAAAAACTGGGGATACGAAAAGATGGGTGACAGCACGGCACTGCTCAGGAAGTATGAAGATTTCTACGTCCTGATACGGCAGATGGTGGCTGAGAAGGGTCTCAGCGCCTCGGTCTACACCCAGACCACAGATGTGGAGACGGAAACAAACGGACTGATGACGTATGACCGCAAGGTGGATAAGATGGGATATGAGAATGTGAAGAGGGCCATGACAGGCAACAGGCAATAGAGGGCCGAGCGTAAAGAAATGACCCGGTGGGTCATTTTAGCGAAGGAGCCAGGTTGCAGGGAGGGCAATAGTGTTAACACGGACACCAAACTCTAAAAACAGAGGTTATCAGTGTAACTAACTGCCTGCTAGTCGCATAATTCACTACTGACTGCGGCCTGCTGCCTGAGCAGACTGATCAAACGATCAGTCTGCTCTTGAATGGCAGGAATGTCATAAAGTCTGCATGATGTACAATATAGGCCTCGGTGGTGCGCTTCACCAGGTCACCCTCATGGGCGTGGGCCGCAATTATATGACATACCTCAGGCGGCACACCGCACTCTTCTGCCAGGCTGACACCGGAGAAGGGATGCCTCAGATATTGTCCGTATTTGCCCTGAACGGCTTTTCCGGACACGTCGAGTTCATATTCGAGCATCTTACCCACATCAGCAAGTATTGCGCCTGAGATCAACACATCCATATTGACGGGAAGATCCTCGCGAAAGAACTCGTTCATCTTGTTGCCGGCTTCACGTGCAACATGAACCACACATCTCTTATGGTCCATGAATGTAACTTTCAGGTCAGGTCCGCAGAGCAGTGTAAATGGTATGCGGTTAAGGTCATCAGCGGTAAGAACGCTTCGTTCCAGCGCCACCTCCCATGTACGTGCCGTTTTCTCACGCAGGTCAGGATCACTGATCCATTCCAGCTCGGGCCAGAGTTTTTTTATCTCCTCGGTCATGGCAGCCTATTTTAAACGTGCAATTACGGCATCTGTCATCTGGACGGTAGAAGCTGCACCCATTGTCACCACCTCGGGCTTGCCGGTCATCTTCATCATATCATAGGTCTTTACCTTTCCCTCTTCGATGACCTCGGCAATAGCCTTGCGTATCCGCGCTGCAATACCCTTCTCATCGATATAGTCAAGCATCATGCAGGCCGATTCAATCATTGCAATCGGGTTGACTATTGAGACCTCGTATCCGGCGTACTTGGGAGCCGATCCGTGGGTGGGCTCAAACACTCCTATGCCGTCTTCGGAGAACTGGGCACTGCAGGCAAAGCCGAGACCGCCGATCAGTCCTGCGAATGCATCTGAAACAATATCGCCGAACATGTTGCCTGCGACGATTACGCCGTAGTCCTCGGGGTTCTTGGTCAGCCACATCATCTGTGCATCTATATTGGTGTTCCACAGCTGGATTGACTGGAACTCATTTTTCTGCATCTCCTTTGCAATTTTCCACATGAGACCTGATGTCTCGCGGATCACGTTGGGTTTTTCGCAAACAGTGACAGATTTGTAGCCGTATTTTACTGCGTGTTCGAAGGCAGCCCTCACGATTCGTTCAGTATATTTCTTTGTAAAGATCCTGGTAGAGACAGCCAGCTCCTCCTTCGGGCACCAGCCGAAGTTGTCACGGAACTTGGGATGGGTCATCAGTGCGTCATAGACCTGCTGAGGAGGATTGGACCATTCTACACCTCCGTAGAGACCCTCGGTGTTCTGTCTGAAGATAACCACGTCAACCATCGGTTCTTCCGGGTTGCCATCCTTGCCCCGACGGATGAAGTTAAGGGGATTGCCCTTGTAACTGCGGCAAGGCCTGACGCAGATATCGAGGCCGAAGTGCTGCCTCAGACCCACGATGGGACTGCTGTAGGTGAATCCTTTTCCCTGGAGGGCCGGTGAGAGTTCTGCAACGGCATCATCCTTGGGTTTTGAGGTAATGGCACCAAATAGAGCGATCTTATGTTCAGCTATGAGGTCAATTGTACGCTGGGGAAGCGGGTTTCCCTCACGGCACCAGAAATCCCAGCCGATATCTCCGTGTACATAATCAGCCTCAAAACCAGCCGCATCAAGGACGCGGATTGCCTGTTTCAGTACAACGGCGCCGATGCCGTCACCCGGCAAGGTAACAATAGTACGTTTAGCCATAGTCGTATTAGTTAATCAGTGTTTTTCGTTTCCCGTAAAAATATAGTTTTTATTGTGTTAAAAAAAAGAGTTTCAGCAGGTAAAATTCATAAAGGTTGCAATGGAAAAAAACTATATTTGCCGCCAAAGTGCACAACATAAAGAATAAGAACAGCATGGGTGAACTGGGGGAGATGAAGCCAAGGAAGGTATGGGGTTACTTTGAAGAGATCTGCAAAATTCCCAGATTGTCAAAGAATGAGGGAAGAATCAGGGCATATATGCTTGATTTTGCGCAGAAGCACAACCTTGAAGCGAGAGAAGACAGCGTCGGAAATATTCTTATAATAAGGGAAGCCGCTCCGGGCAAAGAGAAGGTACAGACTGTGGTTCTTCAGAGCCATCTTGACATGGTAGGTGAGAAGAATGCCGCCCATCCGCACAACTGGGCTGAAGATCCAATCATTCCGGTTGTTGACGGCAAGTGGGTGACCGCAAGCGGAACCACCCTCGGGGCAGATGACGGAATAGGCATTGCTGCACAGATGGCCGTTCTGACGGATACATACCTGCAGTGCGGCCGCATTGAGTGTCTCTTTACAGTTGATGAGGAGTCAGGGATGACCGGGGCAATAAACCTGAGGCCTGACTTCTTCAAAGGACGAATCCTGCTGAACCTCGATTCTGAGGATGAGGGAATTCTGTTTATCGGCTGCGCCGGCGGCATTGATACACAGGCACTGCTGCCCTATACGCCTGAGAAGGTCACTTCAGGCCACAGAGCCATGAACATTTCAGTCACAGGTCTGCACGGCGGCCATTCAGGTGATGAGATACACAAGGGCTACGGCAACTCCATAAAGATCATTTCCAGACTGTTGCAGGATCTTGAAAAAAAATATGACACCAGGATAAGCAACTTTTCAGGCGGTAATCTGCGCAACGGCATTCCCAGGGAAGCATTTGTGACTGTGACATTCAATCCCGCTTTTGAAGAGAAGATACTGGCTGACACGGCATCATATAATACTCTTGTCAGGGATGAGTATGGCTCGCTTGAGCCGGAGATGAAGGTGGCGGCCACCCCGGCCGATGTGCCGGAGACGGTACTTGACGGAGCTACGCAGCACAGGCTGCTCGGTGCACTGAGCATAGTACCTCACGGCGTAATCGGATGGTCAAAGGAGATTCCGGACCTGGTTGAGACTTCAAGCAATCTCGCAACCATCAGGCTAACTGACAACAACATGATTCACGTTGTCACAACTCAGAGAAGCTCCTCCGAGGAGGCGAAGCATTATGCTGCTATGAAGGCTGAGACCAGCTTTGATCTCGCCGGGGCTACAGTAACTCATTCAGACGGATATCCGGGCTGGCAGCCAAACATGAACTCTGCCATACTCAGGCTGATGATTGAGTCTTACCGCAAGCTCTTCGGTAAAGTGCCGCAGGTGAAGGCAATTCATGCAGGGCTTGAGTGCGGCCTCATCCTTGGGAAATACAAGGGAATAGACATGATATCATTTGGTCCGACCATCAAGGGAGCCCATACCCCCGAGGAACGGATCGAGATAGAGACCGTTCAGATGTTCTGGGATCTTCTTATTGATGTGCTGAGGCATATCCCTGAAGAAGACTAGCTGTACTCTTCCAACTCATCGTGCGGTGCGCCGCAAACCGGACAGGACCATCCCGAAGGCAGATCTTCAAATGCTGTTCCGGGTGCTACATCGTTCTGCGGGTCACCTGTCGCAGGGTCATAAATGTACCCGCATACCGGGCACCTGTATCTTTTCATCTCCATAGCAGAAAACTTATTTTTTCACTTTACGTACGGCATCAATCACCGTGCCGTCAACCCATTTAATTGCAGCCACAACCCTGTCGTCGAAAGCAGCCTTTTCGGGTTTGCCGCAAATTTTTTCCGCTGTCTCCCTTAGCTCCTCTATTGTCACAAGCGGCAGACCCTTTCCACGAACAGAGTCAAGCAGGTCCTGACGGCGGGGATTGATGGCAATACCTCTCTCGGTAATTATAACGTCTATCAGCTCCCCGGGTCCGCACAGTGTGGTCACGCGGTCTACAATCACCGGTATCCTGTCACGGAACAGCGGAACGGGTATTATCACGTTCCGGGCGTGGAGACAGTTCTGCCAGCCGCCAATACCGTGAAGCAGAAGGCCGTCAGAATGGGTGACTACGTTGCCGTTGAAATTTGTATCTATCTCTGTCGCACCCAGTATCATGATATCCATCATGGTGGTCAGGTTGCCTTTTGAGTGGTAGTTGTATGCGTTGAAGACAGGGTATGGTATATGGTTCAGGTTTTTTTCTATCGACTTCACTGAATCAAGGTCAAAGGCCTGGGCATCAAGTATTGCTCCCATCTGGCCCTCCTCAAGCATATCAACCATGTATTTTGTGCTGCCTCCGAAGCCAAAGCGGAACTTCCATCCCTTCTTCTTCAGCATCTGGTGCACGAAAACGGCTATGGCGAGGCTCGTGCCCCCTGCTCCTGCCTGCATTGTTGCACCGTTGCGAAGCAGTCCGGATTTCTCAAGAAATGATGCTGTCAGTTCGGCAATCAGCAGCCTGTCAGGGCTTTTGGTAATCTGTGTGGTACCCGAGACTATTTTTTCAGGGATGCCTATCTTGTCAACAACGACTACACAGTCGACGTAGTTACCCTCTATTTCCATTGGCCAGCATGGAAGGTCAACCAGGTTGTCAGTAACAACGATTACCTTCTCTGCGTAGAGATAATCTGGTTTTGCATAGCCTATTACGCCGGTGGCTGAGGGTCCGCCGGTTCCCTTCGCATTTCCGAAGGAGTCTGCCGCCGGTGCTGCCAGTACGGCGATATCAATCTTCACCTCGCCATCCTGTATTGCCTGCACGCGTCCGCCGTGAGACCGAAGGACAGCTGTTCCCTTCATCTTTCCTTCCGATACGAACATACCCAGGGGGCCGTTCATGCTGCCCTCAATACGGTTAACAGTGCCGTCCTCAAGGTATTGGATGACAGGATCATTGCAGGGGAATGATGCAGAGGGCAGCCATACAAGGTCTTTTATGCCCAGTTCTGATGCAATTGCAAATATCTGGTTGCTAACCAGATCACCGTCACGAAGGTGGTGGTGTGTTGAGATAGTCATGCCGTCCTTCAGGCCGCAGAGCACAAGCGCCTCCCTGAGAGAACTGATGACCTTGTTGTTATCCTCCGGATAGTCTATGCAGGAAGGAATCAAAGGGGCGTATTTTCTCCCGGTGGGGCGGTGTTTGCCGACACCTTTGAACGGCACGGCCTCTTTTCCGTTTATCTCATCCGGCACCATGCGGCCGGCTGCGTTTTCTACTGTTTTCATGACCGGGTTTGCATTAGTTTTTAACCGTTTCCTCTTCCATCCAGTTTTCAGGCAGCATGCCGAGCCTTACGGCCAGGGTGATTGTCTTTTCTGCCCTTGCAACAACCGGCGGGTCAATCATCTTTGTCCCGAGGGCGACTACCCCGAGGCCTTTGGCCTGAGCATCGCGCCAGGCGATTACAATCTTCTTCGCCTTGTCCATCTCCTCCGGGGAGGGGGAGAAACCCTGCCTGATCACTGCAATCTGGCGGGGATGGATGCAGCCCATGCCTTCGAAGCCCAAGGCTTTGGAAGAGAGCACGTTCTCAAGCAGTCCCTCCATGTCACCTACATCGGAGAAGACCGAGTCGATGGGTTGGATCCCTGCGGCCTTGGCTGCCACTACGAGGCGGTTACGGGCATAGAGTGACTCCTTGCCTTCCTTTGTGCGCTGCACTCCCAGGTCAGCGGTGTAATCCTCCAGACCTATTGCAAGTGCCACAACGGATTCAGAAGCAGTGGCAATATCCCGGGAGTTTTCCACTCCCAGGGCGCTCTCGATTATCGGCATCAGGAAAACGGTCTCAGTCTGACCTTCGCGTTGCTTTATCTCCCTGATCCTTTTGTCAATAGTCCTTACAGTATCTGCATCCTCGCATTTGGGGATGAGAACAAGGTGCACGTTGTGGGGAATTACCACATCAAGGTCATCAAGGCCCCGCTGGCCCTGATTGATCCGGACCATTCTCTCCGCCCCGTAGAAGTCGACAGCCCTGAGGGCATTGCGGACAAGAATCCTGGCTTCATCTTTCCTGTCGGGTGCAACAGAGTCTTCAAGGTCGAGGATCACACCGTCAGGTGAATGGAGCCCGGCATTAAGGAACATTCCGGGGTTGTTGCCGGGCAGGTAGAGTCTTGAGAACCTGTACCTGTCACGTACAGAGTGATAGGTATTCTCACTTATCATCTCAGGGATGAATGATTTGGATGTGCCGGTAAGAGCTTTTACTGCAGCCTCGATCCTGGCGGCAATGACAAAGGGAAGAGCCCCGGAGTCATTCACTGTCACTCTGGCGTTTTCAATGCCAAAATAAGCAAGAAGAGTGCGGCATTGCTCTTCGATGGCTTTGCCGTACATTGTTTTCACCTTCGACCTGAGGTTCAGTTCAATGCCGCCTGCTTCGGTGAGTTCAAGCGTTACTTCAATGTCAGACCTTACCTTGGGTCCGGCATTACCTGTTATTGCCTGTTTCATCTGGTACCAGAAATGATGGTTGGAAACAAACTTACTAAAATTATCCCAGGTAGCTGAGCAAAATCCCTGCTGCTATGGCTGAGCCGATAACGCCAGCCACATTCGGGCCCATGGCATGCATGAGAAGGTGGTTCGTCTTGTCTGCCTTGAGTCCTTCCATCTCAGACACCCTGGCACTGTCAGGCACTGCAGATACACCTGAGTTGCCGATGAGCGGGTTGATCTTGTCACCCTCCGGCAGAAAGATATTCATACCCTTGGCAAACAGAACTCCCATTGTGGTTGCTACTGCAAAAGCTGCAGCACCAAGTCCAAATATCATTATTGATTCCCTGGTCAGGAAGACGTCAGCCTGTGTTGAGGCGCCAACGGTGAGCCCGATCATTATAGTGACAATATCAATCAGCGACGTACGGGCTGTCTCTGCCAGTCGTTTTGTGACACCTGATTCCTTTAGAATGTTTCCGAAGAAGAGCATTCCGAGTAGTGGCAGTGCGCTTGGGGATATGAAGCATGTGAGCAGCAGTCCGAATATCGGGAACAGCATCTTTTCAGTCTTAGTGACGGCGCGCGGTGGTTTCATGCGTATGAGTCTCTCCTTTTTATTGGTAAGGAGTCTCATTATCGGCGGCTGGATAACCGGCACCAGTGCCATGTATGAGTATGCAGCAATAGCGATGGGGCCGATAAGGTTTTTTACCGTGGTACCGTCAGGCAGTATATTAATACCATTGGCGAGACGGGATGAGAGGAATATTGCCGTCGGGCCGTCAGCGCCGCCGATAATGCCAATAGCTCCGGCTTCAGGAGGAGCAAAACCGAGCAGCAGTGCACCGATGAAGGTTGCAAAAATCCCCACCTGTGCAGCTGCCCCAAGCAGAAGAAGTCTTGGGTTGGAAATAAGTGAGGAGAAGTCGGTCATGGCTCCTATGCCCAGAAAGATAAGAGGTGGATAGACGCCTTTCATAACTCCGAAGTAGAGGTAATTGAGCACGCTTCCCTGCTGGTAGATTCCAACCTGGAGGTTCATGCCCCCGTCCGTAAAGAAGGGTATATTACCTATAAGTATACCGGTACCGATGGGTACCAGCAGCAGGGGTTCATATTCATATTTTATAGCCAGAAAGATGAAAATCAATCCTACCACTATCATTATCAGGTGGCCGGAAGTGACGTTCCGGAAACCTGTAAAAGCCCAGAACTGCATCAATCCTTCAGCAAATCCCTCTTTCCCTGGTTGATCCTGCTGTAACTGCGGCAGGGCAGCCGCAGCTTCTATGCCCGATTCCGCAAGTGCTGTCTGCCTCTCCTGTTCAGGCCTGACGAATGCTGTCCATGCCAGTGATGTAATCACCAGCAGTGCCAGCATAGTCCACATTTTTCTCTTTGCCATCTCTAAGCGATTAAAACCAGGACTTCATCCTGAAGGACTGACTGACCGGGATTGATATTCACGGCAGTCACCTTGCCGCCGTTATCTGCCTTGATTGCGTTTTCCATCTTCATGGTCTCGAGGGTGCACACTGTCTGACCGGCTTTCACCTCGTCACCCGGCCTCACAAGAACCTGGATGATGACACCCGGAAGCGGAGCCCTGACCTCAGAGGCCTTGCCACCTGCAGGTTTCTCCGGTGCAGACTTTGTCTCCTTAACCTGCCTTGGCTGGGCCGGTGCAGAAGAGACAACGCTCTTTATCCTGGGGATTTCGCGCTGCATCTCAACATCGTAAACGGTTCCGTTCACCTCGATCTTCGCCATATTGCCTTCGATCTCGAGCAGTTCAACCTCATACTGGTTTCCGTTTATCCTGAACTTGTAGTTTTTCATCTGACTGTCGGATTATTCTGATCTTAAAGATTTTTCATATTGTACAACTTCGAGCTCCAGGGTGAGTAATGCCTGGAGATGCGCTTGATTGTCATCACTCCGCTTTCGACATCATGCAGTTCATTGAAGTATGAGTAAAGAGCCATGGCGATTGCAGCGTTGACCTCGCCCGACTGGATTGTCTTTGCGGTCTGCACCTCTGCCGGGTCAATACCCTTTTTACGTGCAAAGCTTTTCAGCCTGAAGTTCAGAATGAAGGTGAGAACGTATCTGAAGAACCAGTAGACGATCAGCAGTGACAGGAAAACTATTCCAATACCCACCACCACTACGGTCCAGGTGAGCGAATTAAGTGCTGATGCACTCTCAGTAATATATATCCAGTTCATGATCATCCTTTATCAGAGTGGAATATTACCGTGTTTTTTCATTGGTCCCGGGTCCTTCTTGGTTGCAAGTGTCCGGAGAGCCCGTATAACCCTGAACCTGGTGTTGCGGGGTTCAATCACATCGTCAAGATAACCGTACCTGGCAGCCTCATACGGGTTTGCAAACTTGTCACGGTACTCCTGTTCCTTTTTGGCGACATAGTCCTTACGCTCTGCAGGGTCAGCAATCTCGCTGATTGTTCTTCCCTCCAGCACTTCGATGGCGCCCTGGGGACCCATGACTGCTATCTCGGCTGTCGGCCATGCATAGTTGATATCACCTTTGAGCTGTTTCGATGACATCACGCAATGGGCTCCGCCGTATGATTTGCGGAGGGTGACGGTTACCTTCGGAACGTTGGCTTCGCCGTAGGCGTACATCAGCTTGGCACCGTGGATGATAATACCACCGTACTCCTGGGTGGATCCGGGAAGGAACCCGGGCACATCCACAAAGGTCACTATAGGGATGTTGAAAGCATCGCAGAAGCGGATGAAGCGTGCTGCCTTGCGTGAAGCTTCGATGTCAAGCACACCGGCAAGGTATGCAGGCTGGTTTGCCACTATCCCGACCGGCATGCCGTCAAAACGGGCAAAGCCGACAACGATATTCTTTGCATATGCCTCATGTACCTCGAGGAAATCATGATAGTCAACCACCCTCACAATGACATCCTTGACGTCATAGGGCTGGTTGGGGCTTTTCGGGATTATATCATTAAGTTCATCCTCAAGCCTGTCAATAGGATCATCACATTCCAGCTGAGGTGGTTCCTCGAGGTTATTCTGGGGCATGAAGCTCAGCAGTTTTCTGATAAGGTCAAGGCCCTCCTTCTCCTCGTCGACGGCGAAGTGTGCCACGCCTGACTTTGTTGTATGGACACCGGCGCCGCCCAGATCATCAATAGTGATGTCTTCTCCGGTGACAGCCTTAGCCACCTTTGGGCCCGTGACAAACATGTAACTGCTCTTGCGGGTCATGACAATGTAATCTGTCAGAGCAGGTGAATAGACAGCACCTCCGGCGCACGGGCCGAAGATTGCCGAGATCTGTGGTATCACGCCGGAGGCGAGGATATTGCGTTCAAAAATCTCAGCATAACCGGCAAGGCTTCTGACACCCTCCTGGATACGGGCGCCGCCGGAGTCATTGATCCCTATTACCGGAGCACCTGCCTTCATGGCCTGGTCCATTATCTTGCAGATCTTCTGGGCGAAAGTCTCTGACAGAGATCCTCCAAAGACCGTAAAATCCTGTGCAAATACATAGACCACCCTTCCGTCGATGGTTCCGTGGCCGGTGATTACCCCGTCTGACAGAAATTTCTTATCGGCAAGGCCGAAGTCCTCCGTTCTGTGAGTGACAAACATGTCATACTCCTCAAAGCTGCCTTCGTCGAGCAGGAGAGTAATCCGTTCCCTGGCTGTCAGCTTGCCCTTGGAGTGCTGATCCTCGATTCTTTTATCACCACCGCCCTTACGCGCCTTCTCCCTGAAATCAAGGAGTTGCTTGATTCTTTCCTGACTGTTCATTAAACCTTGTTATTTATTGTTTTCCTTATTCTTGTCCTCGCAGAGTTCGGTAAGCACTCCGAAGGTTGACTTCGGATGAAGGAATGCGATGCTGAGTCCTTCGGCGCCCTTCCTCGGTGCAGAATCGATAAGCCTGATACCTGCTGCTTCTGCTTCGCGAAGCCTCTCCTCAATCCGATCAACGGCAAATGCTATGTGATGGATGCCCTCTCCCCTCTTCTCGATGAATTTGCCCACCGGCCCCTCAGGGTCAGTTGACTCCAGAAGTTCTATTTTTGTCTGGCCGATCATAAAAAAGGCAGTCTTGACCTTCTGGTCTGCTACCTCCTCTATGTTATAGCACTTAAGGCCAAGCACCTTTTCATAGAACGGCAAAGCCTCGGCAATGGAATTTACCGCAATTCCAATGTGTTCAATATGTGTAGGTTTCATAAAATGAACGTTTTGTTCAGAGAATAAATAAGAGCATGCAAGTTAACTCTATTTAACTCTGCCTCACACGATAAAAATCATGTTTTTAAGGCTCAGAACGGGAATTCGGATGGCACTGCTTGCAGCTCCTCCGTTTCAGGTTTGCTGGCTGCTTCATGCAGGGGGTTACCGTCAACGAAAATAGCCCTGTAAGGTCTCGTGGGGCATGCATATTCGCAAGCGCCGCATCCGATGCATATCTCGTCTTTCACCTCGGGGATAAGAAGGTTTCCCTCATAAGGTACCATATGGCAGGCTTTGGTCGGGCAATGTTCAGAACATGCCCCGCAGGCAGTCTTTTCGGTATGAACAATACAGTTTTCCTTATTGAATACCGCCTTGCCAATCTGTGTTAGCTTTTTGGCTTCAATCATAAGCGGCATGATGGCGCCCGTGGGGCACACGTCAGTGCAGCGGGTGCAGTCATAGTTACAGAAGCCGCTGTGAAAGTCCATCCTTGGCTGCATGATACCTGCAAAGCCGTATTCGCTGACGGAAGGCTGGAGCACATTGGTAGGGCAGGCATTGACACAGAGGGTACAGGCCGTGCACCTGGATGTGAATATGCTTATGCCTGCTGATCCAGGAGGTGAAACAGGGTAGAGTCTGTCTTCCTTTACAGTGGAATCTTTTGTAGGGGAAGGTGTGGTACCCTGTGCCCGCAGAAGCTGTGATCCGCCGGCGATCAGTGCAATTGACCCGGCAATAAAGCCTCGCCTGGAGGCATCGGTTCCGGCGTCATCCTCTGACTTCTGCTTCAGCCTGACCAGGCCGTATGACATGCCGTTCTCCTTGCAGGCGTCAATACAGTTGAAACAGTTTACGCATCTGCTCAAGTCAACCTTCTTGTTTAGAAAATCAATGCATGATGATTTGCAGGCCATGGCACACCTTCCGCAGCGGGTACACTTTTCTTCATCAAACCTGATCCTGAAGAGGGATACCTTGCTCAGCAGACCCAGCAGTGTTCCGACAGGACAAACTGTATTACAGTAAAGCCTTCCGTATCTGAATGAGAGTATCCCCACAAGAGACAGGAAGGCAGCCGGCACAATGTAGGCAGCAAGCTCGTACGGCTTGATGTCAACCCTGTAGACGGAATAGATATCGAATTTCCCTAGAACCGATGCAAGGAGGTTGTTGATCACGAGTGCAACAGGCTGGGCAAAGTAGGTTATAAACCTGCCGAATGTACTGTAAGGATCGAGAATTGTGAGTACGTAAACTCCGCCCAATGCAAGAATCCCCGCCGTCATCACCAGTATAAAGTAACGGAGTATGGTATAAGGCTTCTTGTAACCGTATTTCCTGAAGCGTCTCTTGAACAGGCCTCCTATGCGGCTTATGCCGTCCTGCATTATCCCCAGGGGACAGAGAAATGAACAATAGGTCCTTCCCGTCAGTACCGTAAGTACAAGCACTGCTATGAATCCTGTGGAGGCAACAACTCCTGCAATTGCAAACTTCAGGAATGAAGGAACAAACTGGAGATAGAGTATTGGTCCGAAAGCCTTATCACCAAGTACTCCCCGGAAGTCAATGAAGAGGAAAGTAAAGAGCAGCAGGACAAGTACTGCAAAGACGGTCCGGATATGTTTCAGGGCTGAAGACTTCATTCAGGATTACATTTTCATCCTATGGATATTCATTGTTGAAAGGTCCATCTTGCCGATGCCCATCCCGGCTGCCAGGGCAATATGTTCTATTGAAGATGGTTCCTTGCCCATCATCTTTGCACCGGCAGCGTCAATTGCCACCCAGTCAGTGGATATCATCAGTGACTTCATGTTTGAGAGGTCAGCCACGGAGACACCGCGGGGACCGTTGCGCATCATCACATTGTAGGCATCCATGACGTTAAGCTGCGGTTTCTTCTGGTAAAGGGCATAGTCGGCTATGCACTGGTTCAGATGGTTCCTGTGCCAGTAGCCACGGTCCCATACTACCCCCATCATATTCTTGAGGGCGCCGGTCATCATGGCTGAACTGTGATGCTTCAGGACCGGAACATTTATAAAGACATCGCTCTCCAGCACCAGCTCATGAACTTTTGCGGTTGTAAGCTTCTTACCGTTGGGTATTGATATCTCCTGGTAATAACTCTCCGAGTTACCCGGAACAATCTTTCCACCGGCATCCTTAACAGCCTGTTCTATGCCTGAGTTATTATAGCATTTAATCCAGTTGTCACATGTATTGTCAAAGACATAGACCTCCTTTGCTCCTGCCCTGTAGCAGTGTTCGATTATTCTTTTGACGAGGGCAGGGTTAGTATTGCCGCCCTTCCCCGGTACCACGTCCCAGCCAATATTGGGCTTCACAAGAACCTTCTGACCCTTTCTGACGAAAGTTCCCATACCGCCCATCGCCTGTATACCCATGTCAAACATTGCCGCCGGTTCTCCTCCCATGACGGCAATGAGGTCATAATTAGTCCCTGAGGGAAACGGTTTCCCCGCAAATGCTTTCCCATAACTCCCAAAGCTCATGTATGCTCCTGCGGCCAGGCCGGCACCGAGCGAACTTCTTAAAAAATTCCTTCTCTTCATCTGTTGAT
The DNA here is from genome assembly GCA_002383485.1 of Bacteroidales bacterium UBA4070. Classification (GTDB taxonomy): domain Bacteria; phylum Bacteroidota; class Bacteroidia; order Bacteroidales; family VadinHA17; genus SR-FBR-E99. Next base: position 78,673 of record DFYY01000003.1, read on the forward strand.
TTCCAAATATTACCCCTGAAATGAGAAGTTGCAAAGTAAACATTTTTTTCAATATATCGGTTCCGTATTCTTATATTAGCAGCCTGAGAATGCGGGTGTGAGCGACTGTGCGGGCGAATCATAAAGTGTTAAAAAGGACTATAATGAAGATGAAAATACTTTATTACGACTGTTTTTCCGGGATCAGCGGAGACATGAACCTGGGTGCGATGCTTGACCTGGGTGTCAGCCGTGATATCCTGGAGAGCGGCCTGCAGAAGCTGAACCTGAAGGGATGGCGACTGGATATCACGCGTGACCAGCGTCACGGAATCACAGGCACCAGGGTCAGCGTAATACCTGATGGTATGGAGGAGAATGTTCATGATCATGCGCATGACCATGAAGATGAGCACACTCATGAGCATACACACGGGCACGAGCACACCCGCGAACACCCTCACGGGCATGATCATACACATGAGCACACTCATGAGCATGACCCGGGAGAGGTTCACGGTCATTCACATGAGCATGAGTCCGGTCATTCACATGAGCATGCACCGGGTCAGGGGCATCCTCACAGGAATCTGGAGGATATCCGGAAGATTATCAGCACCAGTGACCTCTCCTCTTCAGTAAAGGAATTGTCAATGAAAATTTTCCGGAAGATTGCAGAGGCCGAGGCTGCTGTTCATAACAAGCCGCTCAATGAGATTCACTTCCACGAAGTAGGTGCAATTGACTCCATTGTTGATATTGTAGGGGCTGCCATCTGTCTTGACTGTCTTGAGGTTGACAGGGTTTATGTCTCTGCGGTGGAGCTAGGGGGCGGGATGGTCAGATGCCAGCATGGTCTGTTGCCTGTTCCTGCGCCGGCTACGGAACGCATCATCAGCGGTTTCCAGGTGCACACCGGAGGGGTAGATTTCGAGGCCACCACTCCCACCGGTGCTGCAATAATTGCAGCAACGGCTGAGCCGATTCCTCCATCGCTGAAGCATACTATCATCAGGAGCGGCTACGGCATAGGTCAAAAGATCAATCCGTCACGTCCAAATATACTCAGGGTCTTCCTGGCTGAGACGGCAGATGATGAGGAGCGCGGGCACCGGGCACTGCTTGTAGCATGCAACATAGATGACATGAATCCCGAGCTCTCTGAGTATCTCTCAGGCAGACTGTTCGCTGCAGGTGCAGGTGATGTATGGTTCACCCCGGTGATAATGAAGAAGGGAAGACCTGCCTTCACAATTAATATTATCTGTGAAGAGGATCAGTTGGACGATGTAAGAGAGATCCTCTTTACCGAGTCCACCACTATCGGGTTGAGGGTAATGCCTTTCACCAAGGAGACCCTTCACCGCGAGTTTGAGGAGATTGACACCCGTTTCGGGAAGGTACTTATCAAGAAGTCATATTTCAACGACAGGCTGGTTTCAGTCAAGCCTGAAGCAGACAGGTGTGCTGAAATTGCAGCAGCGACGGGACTTCCCATGAAACAGGTAATACAGGAGATAACATCCCTTCTTGGCTGACAGTTATGAACCGGTACGAGAAACTTGAAAAGCTGAAGAGTATCCTTTCAGATGCCGGCTCTGCTGTTGTAGCCCTTTCAGGTGGCACCGACAGCACCTTTCTGGTCAGTGTTGCCCGTGGTGTCCGGGGTCTCAGGCTTATGGCAGTGACAGTAAGCACACCCTACATGTTCTCTTCCGAAGTTGATGATGCAGTCCGGTTCTGTCTCGGCCATGAAGTGAAGCACCGGGAGATAAAAATGGATATACCCTCAGCCGTTCTTCTCAACCCTCATGACCGCTGCTATCTATGCAAGACGGAAGTAATGAAGGCTATCACCGCTGCTGCGCGCGAAGGAGGATTTGAATTTGTACTGGACGGAACAAATGCCGATGATCTCAGGGAGTACCGTCCCGGTCTCAGGGCCCTGAGGGAAGCCGGTGTACGCAGTCCGCTGGCTGAAGCCATGCTCACGAAGGAGGAGATAAGGGCACTGTCGCGCGAGGCAGGGATTGAGGTGAGTGACAAGCCTTCAAACACATGCCTGCTGACACGCTTCCCGCATGATACGCAGATAACGCCTGCCGGCCTGAGGTTGGCAGAGAAGGCTGAACGAATCGTCTCGGAGGCCGGATTCCCGGGTGCCCGCGTCAGAGTACACGGTGAACTGGTACGTATTGAAGTTCGCGATGACCAGTTTGACAGGATAACCTTGCCTGGCGTGAGGATGAAACTGTCAGGAGCCATCAAGACATTGGGCTTCAGGTATGTTTCAATAGACACTGAGGGCTATAGGACAGGAAGCATGAATAAAAAGGAGGAAGAATGAATGCAAAGGAGCTTGAAAAGATTCTGATCAGTATCAGGGACGGATATGTAAGTGTGGATGAGGCACTTGAAAATCTGAAGGAATTTCCCTATACAGATCTCGGGTTCGCCCGTATAGATCATCACCGCGAACTCAGGACAGGATACCCGGAGATTGTCTACTGTGCCGGCAAGACACCGGAGCAGGTGGAAGCAATCTTCCGCGCGATGGATAGTCACGGCAACAACATAATAGGTACCAGGGCAGGCAAAGAGATGTTTGAATTTATAGCTCCCTCCTTTCCCGGTGCGGTATATTACGATGTGGCAAGGATCATCAGCATAAGAAAAAAGGCAATTGTTCCTCCTGCAACGAAGATTGCCATAGTCACTGCCGGCACATCTGACATCCCGGTAGCTGAGGAGGCAGCAGTCACGGCAGAGCTGCTGGGCAATGAGGTTATAAGGATATATGATGCGGGAGTTGCAGGCATTCACAGGCTTGTAGACAAGCTGCCGGAGATACGGGCCTGCAGGGTTTCGGTGGTGATTGCAGGTATGGAGGGCGCACTGGCAAGCGTGGTAGGCGGCCTGGTGAACATGCCGGTGATCGCCGTCCCGACAAGCGTGGGTTACGGGGCATCTTTTGAAGGCATCTCGGCACTGCTCGCCATGATGACCAGCTGCGCCGCCGGGGTTACTGTGGTGAACATTGACAATGGCTTCGGAGCGGGATTCGCTGCAAGCAGGATCAACAGACTCTGAAAGGGATGGTGGAGGAGCTTCTACTGTCGACGGCATACTTCCCTCCTGCCGAGTGGTTCAGCCTCGTTGCGAACAGCCGGCGGGTAGTCATCGAGAAGCATGAGAATTACCACAGACAGACTTATCGCAACAGGTGCATCATCCTGGGGGCTAACGGCCCTCTTCCTCTGATAGTACCGGTGCAGAAAGGTTCATTTCATAAAACAGCCATAACGGACCTTAGAACCGACGACACCAGAAGGTGGCGTGAACTGCACCTTAGGAGTATCACTTCAGCCTACGCCGCAGCTCCCTTTTTCGAGTATTATTATGATATGATCAGGGATGTGATAACAACTCAGTACAGCTTTTTGCTTGATCTTAACAATGCGGCAATTGCTGCTGTCTGCGAAGCCATCGGCATAGATTCAGAGATAAAATATTCAGAGGCTTTCCTGCCCGAAGGCCTGAGGGAGAACGATTACAGGTACTGCATAAATCCCAAAAAACCGTGCATTGTGAAGGGATATTCAGATATACCGTATATCCAGGTCTTCGGGGAGCGGTATGGATTCACTCCCAGGCTGAGCATCATTGACCTCCTTCTCAATAACGGACCAGGGACCCGTGCATTGTTGCAGGGGTCCCTGGCAGCAGACAACTGTTAACCAACTGTCAGAATTTAAGTCCGACCGTAACTGACAGGTACTTATCCTTTGTATGCAGATCAACCGGATCACTTGTATATTCCCGTGCTGCTCTCGGATCATCAGGGAACATCATATATGCCTCATAGCTGTTGAGAAATGACATTGCCATGTCAATGTAGAACTTATCCTGTCTGTATCCGAGTCCCGCACTGTATCCTGTTGAGGTGGCATCCTCATTCAGTGTTTCGTCAGCAAAGGCAGAGCCGTGATAGCTGAATCCTCCGCGAAGGTAGAGGGGACCGGTCCGCACTTCGGCACCAAGCTTCAGGTTACCGCTTCTGACCATCTCGGCAGAAAGATCCTCGTTCTCCTGTTCAAATTCATAACCGTCAGACCCCCTGCTGAGTTTAGCCGATCCATAATCAACCATCTCATAGTCTGCGCTCAGCAGGCCAAAGTTACCCAACTGGTACGCTATGCCGGCATTAAGACGGAAAGGTGTTGTGACACGATAGCGATAAGTCATGTCCTCCTGGTTGACACTGGGTGTCGCATCATCGGAGGGATCAGAAGGAGTGTCATTGTCAAGCTTGACCACAAGACTGTTGTAGAAGACCTCATCAATTGTATATACTGTCGGGGTCGTGAAGCCTACACCAAGACGAAGTGATTCAAATGGTCTCACAATTGCACCGATCTTGAAGTTCCATCCTGATCCTGTAGCATTGAAATGGTCTGTATATGTGAAGTTCACAAAGTCAAAAGTCCGTTCAGCCTCATCAATCTCCCTGTGAGTATAATGGCCGGTATATGATATGTTTGTTATCCCGAAGCCTGCGCCGATATAGACTTTGTCACTGATATTTGCACCCAGTGCGACTGTATGCTCGTTACTGTAACCCGCATTGTCAATTGTTCTCTTCATCTGCTGGCCGTAAGCCGGGTCCACCTCGCCGTAATATGAGAAGATGGATGCATATTCGTCAAGATAGTTAGGCAGTGTGTCAATCAGATAGGTCTCGTAGGCCATCCATGCTGTTCCGCCAAGTTCTCCGGTGCGAAAGCCTGTGCCCTGCAGAGCCCAGAAGTCTGCCATCGATCCGTTGTCACTGATGCCGTCGATTACCGCATTCTTGAAATAGTTATTTGTCCTGTTGAAGGTATATGCGAACGAAAGGTTCTTCACTCCGGAGTTGTTTCCGGTGGAAAACGATGAGACAACTCCGGCCTGTCCCAGGTTGAGTCCCGAGAAACTGTCATCGCTGCCGTATCCGTTCCAGTCAGTGTTCATGTCGCGGAAGAATACAACCGGTGTGATTGACACTTCCGTTGACCGGAATACGGCTGCCGCGGCAGGGTTAAGGGCTATGGCTGATATATCTCCCCCGAGTGCCGTGAAGGCACCGCTCATGGCATTGAATCTGGCTGTACCCTGGTAAAATGTTTTTGAGTACCTGTATGCGTCGTCCATGTTTTGTCCGGCGACCCAAAGAGGGAGCATCAGGACTGTGGCGGCCACGAGTAATATTCTTCTGTTCATTTTCTTGATTTTAAGGTGTACAATTCCTGTTGCTCCTGCAAAATATGCGGAACATGAATCAACAACATCATTTATGGTATTTATCGTCTTCCGCCGGATGAGCTTCGCCCTGAGGAGGAAGAAGAGGAGGAAGAAGAGGAGGAGGACGAGGAGGAGGAGGAAGTCCCGGCTGATGATCCTGTACTGCGGCTTCCGCCAGAGTACGAACCGCCGGAGCTGCTGCTCCTGCTGCCACCCGAATAGGATGAGCCGCTGCTTCTTGTTCCTCCGGAGTATGATGATCCGCTGCTGCTGCGTGAAGGTGCTGAGTACTGCACTGAAGATGATGATCTTGAGGGTGTGCTGTAAGCCGGCGTAGTGCTTCCGCTGCTGCGTGACGGGGTAGTGCTGCGGTTGTAAACTGTCCCGCTGCCCTGCGAGCTTGTACCGGTGGTACTGCGGGTGGTGTTATAAGAAGGTCTGGAACTAACCCTTGGGTTGTTGTAACTGGGAGTATAGCTCCTCTCGGAGGGCTGGTACTGAGGCCTGTTTACGGTCTGAGTCTGAGTCCTGACCGGAGTCTGTGACTGGGTGCGTGTCTGTGTACCGGTTTCAGTTGTCCTTCCCTGTGACTGGGTACGGGTCTGGGTCTGCACATTGGTAGTACCAGATTCACGTCTTGTGTATTCAGGTCTCGAGACAGTAGTACCTGAAGTACCTTCCCTGCTTAGAGTGCCGGTCTCCTGTCCGGTTCTCCTTGTTCCGGTTGTAGCAGTACCGGAGGCTGAAGATGATTCTGTTGTCTGGGGTAAGCGTCTGCTGTCCAGATTGCCCGAAGGAGCGTAACCTGATTTGGTCCTGGTGTCTGTGGTTGCGTATGATCCCCTTGACATGGAACTGTAACCGCCTCTGCGCCCTGTCTTGGTTACGAAGTCATCATTCCCGTAGTAGTATGAAGGATAGCCGTAACCGGAATACCAGGGATAATAGTTGTTGTACCCGTAATAGTTGTAACCGTAGTAGTTGGGGTACCCGCCCCAGTATGAGTAGTAAGGCCTGTAATATGAATAGGGAGAGTACCAGTCATAGTAGAAAGGATCATAATAGAAAGGATCATAGCCATAGTAGTAGGGTGAATAGCCGTAACCGAAGTTGAGCCTCATCGAGAACGGTGAATAGTAGAATGGGTCTCTCCAGTAAGGCTGGAAATAGTCATTGAAGAGATAGATCCTTTCGGATGGGCTGCCATAATAGTTGTTTATCACGGTTGCCTCAGAGGCTGCATAATCCGCATACTCATTGTCAGGGATGTATTCATCCGCAATAAGGGTATCGCCGGCAAAGATGTTATCATAGTACTGACCCGCGTTCCTCTCCTCCACCGTTGCCACGGTAACAGGCGCCTCGGAGGGTCTGTAGTACAGGTCATCATTTGTTGTACCCGCGTAACGCAGCGACGAGCACGCGCTGGTTATCACAAGTATTGACGGGATTATGTACCAAAACCTTTTCATTTTCTTCTCCTCCTGGTTATCTTCTCAAATTTATACAAATTCCGTACCAATTCGGCTCTTACGGACATATAATTGCATAGCTCCCTATTGAATTCGCAAGTTTTATCTATTTTTGGGCAATCTTTTTTATACTGAAAACAATTATACAAACTTTAACTGAGTAATGGCCAAGTTTCTTACAAGCAGGGAGGAAAATTATTCGCAGTGGTACAATGATCTTGTAATAAAGGCAGATATGGCCGAGAACTCGGCCGTACGCGGTTGTATGGTCATCAAGCCCTACGGTTATGCAATCTGGGAAAAAATTCAGGCACAGCTTGACAGCATGTTCAAGGCTACCGGTCACGTCAATGCCTATTTCCCGCTATTCATACCGAAATCGTTCTTCAGCAGGGAAGCAGCTCACGTTGAGGGATTTGCCAAAGAGTGTGCGGTAGTAACCCATTACCGTCTGAAAAACTCACCTGACGGCAAGGGCATTGTGGTTGATCCGGATGCCCGCCTGGAGGAGGAGCTTATCGTCAGGCCAACATCGGAAACAATCATTTGGAACACATACAAGGACTGGATCCAGTCTTACCGTGATCTCCCTCTGCTTATAAACCAGTGGGCAAACGTGGTCAGGTGGGAGATGAGGACCAGGCTGTTTCTCCGTACCACGGAATTCCTGTGGCAGGAAGGGCATACAGCGCATGCCACCATGGAGGAGGCAAAGGAGGAAGCGATCCGTATACTTGAACTCTATACTGATTTCGTTGAGAACTTCATGGGTGTGCCGGTTGTAAAAGGTGTAAAGACCGAGAGTGAGAAGTTTGCCGGCGCCATTGACACCTATACGATTGAGATGCTGATGCAGGACGGCAAGGCTCTGCAGGGAGGAACGAGCCATTTCCTCGGACAGAATTTTGCAAAGGCATTCGATGTGCAGTTCACCAACCAGGAGGGCAGGCTCGACTATGTCTGGGCCACATCCTGGGGTGTCACTACCCGGCTCATAGGCGCCCTTATTATGGCACATGCAGACAACAACGGCCTGGTGCTGCCTCCGAAGCTCGCCCCGATACAGGTTGTGATAATCCCGATTTACAAAGGCAACAGCCAGCTCGATTCAATATCGGAGATCGCCCTTGATCTCAAGTCGAAGCTTGAAAAAGCCGGTATCTCAGTGAAATTTGACAACCGTGATACCCAGAAGCCGGGGTTCAAGTTTGCCGAGTACGAGCTCAAGGGTGTGCCCGTAAGGCTGGCCATCGGCCCGCGCGATGCGGAGGAAGGTACAGTGGAGATAGCGCGCCGTGACACGCTCACCAAGGAGACCGTCAGCCGTGACAACATCGTGGAACGGGTGCAGAACCTTCTCGAAGAGATTCAGCACAACATCTTCAGGAAAGCGCTTGAGTTCAGGGAGACCAACACCTTCAGGGCAGACACATGGGAAGAGTTCGTTGATATAATAGAGAACAGGGGCGGCTTCGTCCTTGCCCACTGGGACGGTACACCGGAGACAGAGGAGAAGATCAAGGACATGACCAAAGCCACCATCAGGGCCATCCCTCTCCACAGTCAGAGGGAGGAGGGGAAATGCATCCTGTCCGGAAAACCTTCGGAAAGAAGGGTTCTCTTCGCAAGAGCCTATTGAGTTGCGAGTTGCGAATTGCGAGTTGCGAGTTAAGGATTGAGAGTTGCGAGTTGCGAGTTGCGAGTTGCGAATTGCAAGTTGCGAATTAAGGAGAGATGCGAGTAGTTCTGTGCATCAGATTTGTCTGTGTTTTTAATGCTCACCTATTGCTTTTATACTGAATAAATCCTTAATTTTAGACGGTTCAGTAAATGAAATGATATGGCGGATGAAATAGCACAGAAAAAGATCCTGATAGTTGATACCCTGAAGGGCAAATCTGTACTGAAGCAAAAGGTATTTGACAATACTGCCAACGCCTTCATGATGGTGAAGGAAATCCTCAAGAATCTTGCACGGGAGGTAAACGGCAACCTCAGCGGCGTTGACCCGAGGATCAGGATGGAATATACTGACCGCAGCAACTTTGACGCCCAGCTAAAGGTAGCGGCTGACATGCTGCTCTTCAGCATGCACTCGAACATCTTCCAGTTTGACCGCGAGCATCCGGCATGGAAAACTGCCTATATACAGAAGAACAAGTTCAACGCATACAGCGGTATAATAAACATATACAACTTCCTTGCCGACTCCTTTAAATACTCAAGGCTCGATGACCTGGGCTATCTGATAGCCCGCATCTTCATCAACCATGAGAACCAGTATTTTGTCGAAGGCAAGAGGCAGATGGGAATGCTCTTCACCAACTTCGGCAATGAAGCCTTCGGCCCTGAGTCGCTGAAAAAGATCGTATGCACGGCAATCAATTATTCCCTTGAATTTGATCTCCTCGTCCCGCCGTATGACACCGTAAAGATTGCCTCTGTAGGTCAGGCAGAATCAAAGATACAGCACTCGAGGCTGATAACGGGCAAGCGGCTGGGGTTCCAGTTTAACTCTGACGATGTCCTGGTTGACAATTCAACGCAGCCGTGAAGCCATGCTCAAATAGCAAAACACACACCCTGTTTTTTCTGATTTTCACCTCTCTCTTCCTTATCCCTGGTTCATTAGTCCTTGGGCAGGATACTGTTCTGCAGGATACCCTGTCAAAGGCCTTCTATGACTCGCTGAAGGTTAAGGCTGAGAAGCGGAAGCTTACCCGGCTGCTTTATGATATGGTTGTGGTAACACCCCCTCCGCCAGGGTCCGCAAGGGAAAAGATGACGAACACCACTGATTATGAACCCTACTCCGGAAGAATAATCCGTAACCTGGAGATCATCAGGCTCAATGCATTCGGTTCGGACATTGACAACCCTGCCGAAAACAGCCCGTCAAAGGCTGAAAAATTCATGAACAGCACCTATACCAAGACGAGACGATTTGTATTGACACATCATCTCCTGTTCCGGGAGGGGGACACAGTCTCTCCCCTGCAACTGGCTGACAATGAACGATTACTCAGAGAGCTCCCATACCTGGAGGATGCCAGCATAACAGTACTGCCGGCGGACAGCAACTATGCAGACATTGCTGTGGTTGTGCGGGAAGCGTATCCGGTTGGACTTAACATCGGGCTTTCTGATCTGAAGAGAGGTGCCGTGAAGCTGTACAGCAGGAATTTCGCAGGACTTGGGCATGAACTGGAGATCAGTATGCCCTATGATTTCAATGAGTATAATGTTCCAGGTATCGGTATCAGGTATTCAATGCGAAATATTGCACGCTCCTTTTCCGACCTGGAGATGGAGTTCAGTGACGGCCTTGGCACCTCTCGCATGGGGGGCACCTTCAGCAGGGATTTCGTCACCTCATCAACGAAATATGCCTGGTCAGCGTCAGTGATTTCAACATTTACAAATGAGGATCTTGACACAATGGCCATGCCTGCACCTCTCAGGTACACCTGGCAGGATTACTGGGGAGCCAGATCATTCATGCTTGACAGGAACAGCGTCACCAGGCTCATTTTCACCGGCCGTTATACCCACAACAATGTTTTCCGCCGTCCGGAGATAAACGATTTTTCATATTACAGGCTGCAGAACTACAGGATGATGACAGGAAGTGTGGCTGTCACGTCACAGCGATTCATAAACACCTCCCTGATATACAGCTACGGACGCACCGAGGATATTCCGTACGGCTACATGCTGGAGTTGCTGGGAGGAAAGGAGAGGAATGAATTCAAGCTGCGCACCTATGCCGGAGCCAGGCTCTCTTACGGAAATATCTTTACCAGGCTCGGGTACCTGTATGCCGGCGCCGGTGTATCCACATTCTTCAACCAGGGCACCACGGAACAGGGAATGGTTGATGCCACACTGAGGTATTTCACGCCGCTGGTACAGGCCGGACATTCAAAAATCCGCACCTTCGTCAACCTCTATTACACCCGTGGCATTAACCGCTATGAGGATGAATGCCTGTATCTTGCAGGCAATGCATCCGTCAGGGGTTTCCGAAATGACTCCCTGAGCGGTGGCACCCGCATCATTCTCTCTGTTGAGCCGGTGCTTTTCCTGCATAAGCCTGTCGCAGGTTTCAGGTTTGCCCTCTTCGCCTTCGGCGAGGCAGGAGTGCTTGAATGGGAGGGTTTCAGGGAGGGCGGTTACAATGTCGTCCCGGCCATCGGTGCAGGCGTAAGGATAAGGAATGACCAGCTGGTCCTGAACACACTTCAGATACGGCTCGCCTGGTATCCCTACTCACCTCCCTACTCTGAAAAATCATGGATCGCAGCTGACGGACTGGTGCGTCTCAAGCCTCCCCGGTTCGAGCCTGATCCGCCCGGGGTTGTGCCTTTTCGCTGAATCATCTGTTTTTTTCGGATGCCGCAAATCCCTATCCCGGCATGTATGATTAACTTTGCGCAAAGCGAAGCACGATGCTTGTCAGATTTCAGGAATACGCAAGAGAAAACAGGCTGCTCAGCAGCAACAGCAGAATCCTGCTTGCCGTAAGCGGCGGCATCGATTCAATGGTAATGTCATGGCTCTTCCGGGAGTCAGGCATTGATCACGCGATTGCTCATTGCAACTTTTCGCTCAGAAAAGAGGAGTCAGACCGTGACGAGGAATTCGTTGCCTCATGGGCTGCATCGAACAATATTCACTTCCACAGCAACAGATTCGACACGCTCTCCTACGCCGCCACGAGGAAGATTTCTGTTCAGATGGCAGCACGGGAGCTGCGGTACGACTGGTTCAATTCCCTGCTCCGGAGTGAGGGTTATGACTCGGTGGCTGTGGCACACAACCTCAATGACAATGCAGAGACCTTCCTCATCAACTTCATCAGGGGAACAGGACTCAGCGGCCTTACCGGAATGAAACAGCATGCCGGCGGTGTAATCAGGCCGCTCCTGTTTGCATCAAGAAGCGAAATAGCGGCCCTTGCAGCAGAAAAGAATATCGAATACCGTGAAGACAGCTCAAATACTCAGCTGAAATACACCCGCAACCGGATCAGGCACAAGATCATACCAGAGATGGAAAAGGTTAATCCGGGTCTTCTTGCCTCCATTACCGACACCATCGATCACCTATCATCATCACAAGAAATAGTGGATACTTCCGTCACTCTGCTAAGCAATGATCTCTTCAGGCAGAAAGGTGACAGCGCTGAAGCTGATATAGATAAACTTTCAGCCCTGAATCCCTTTGTCCCGTACATGTTCGAGATTTTCCGCCGGTACGGCCTCTCACCGAAACAGACACCAGAGGTGATTGCCCTGCTCAGTACAGAGACAGGCAGGTACATGTACACATCCACCCATCGCCTGCTGAAAGACAGGGGAAAGATCATAATAACACCACGGGAATCGGAAGCACAGGCAGAACAGAGCTTCAACTCCATTGATGAAATGCAGATCTCAGGCCTCTTCAGCGAGCTAAGGATCACGGAACCTTCGGATGAGGCGTTGCCGGTCTCACCGCTCATAGCTTCACTCGACCTGGATCTTGTCTCTTTCCCCTTAACTGTAAGGCACTGGGAACCGGGTGACAGGTTCATGCCGCTTGGGATGAAGAAGATGAAGAAGATAAGTGATTTTCTGATCGATCTCAAGGTGCCGGTATCTGAAAAGGAGAAAGTGCTGCTGCTCCTGTCAGGAAGTGATGTAATGTGGGTTCTGGGCTACAGGATTGATGACCGGTTCAGGATCACTGACCGGACTTCGAAAATCCTGGTGATCACGGTTTAAGAAGGAATCAGGCTCTTTGTCAGGCCGTTATCTTTCCCTGAGTCCGTTTATTCCCCTGTCTATCATCATAAGATCAGCAAGCCCAATTGCCACGGCTGATTCCAGGATTACAGGTATCCGCCTTGCGATGCATGAGTCATGCCGCCCGGTTATCTCCAGTTCCGTCATCTCTCCTGTAGAGGTGTCAAATGTTTTCTGTGGCACCCCCGTGCTGGCAGCAGGTTTTACTGAAACCCTCATTATCAAATCGTTGCCATTAGTGATGCCGCCATTGATACCACCTGCGTTGTTTGTTGATGTCTTGCCTCTTGCATCCACGAAGGGATCATTATGCAAGGACCCATAGCTTCTGGATGAGGCGAATCCTGCTCCGAATTCAACGCCGTTGACTGCAGGTATTCCAAAGGCTATTAATCCCAGCGCCGCCTCAACAGACATGAATCCCGGTTCTCCAAGGCCCTTGGGAACATTCTTGACCACGCATTCAACTACCCCGCCAATGGTGTCATTGGTTTCCATAGCCCTGTCTATTGCGGCTGCGGCATCCTTTTCACCTCCGGCTTCCACAAGGCTGGCAGTGATTATTGCCGGTGAAAGGATTTTCCTGGCGAAGTATCCTGCAGCAACTATGCCCCAGGTAAGACGGCCGGAAAAGTGACCTCCGCCTCTCATATCACTGAATCCCTTATATTTATACCCTGCCGTGAAATCGGCGTGGCCCGGCCGGGGTATGCTGGTGAACTGTTCATAGTCTCCGGGCCGGAAATCGCTGTTGCGCGTGCAGAGTACAAGGGGAGCGCCGGTTGTAAAATTATTTACAATTCCGCTGATCACTTCCGGCTCATCACTCTCTCTGCGGGGTGTGGTTCCCGGCAGCAATCCCTTTCGCCTTGAAAGGTCAGCCATCAGCTCCTCCCTCCAGAATGACAGTCCTGCCGGGCAGCCGTCAATAACAACTCCCACCGACGGTCCGTGTGACTCGCCGAATATTGATACCCTGAATATTGTTCCAACAGTGTTCATCTTCAATGCTATTGTGACAGGTTTTCCCTGTCGATAAAAAAGTTTACAAATCCCTGAATCTCAGTGAGTGACAATCTTCGGATGACTGCGCGGCCAACGGACCTCAGCAGAACGAAGTTAACCGAGCCGGACTCACCCTTCTTGTCCCTGGCAATCCTGGGTACGATGTTTGACGGCAACAGCAGTTCAGGAAGCAATCCTGCTTTTTCCAGTGCTGATTTCAGTATCCTGAGCTCTGAGTGCTGCATCTCCCCTTTCCAGACTGACAGCTCTGCGGCGAGGATCATGCCCTGTGCAACGGCAATTCCATGAGGCAGGCTGTACTGGGTCTCCAGCACGTGTCCGAATGTATGACCGAAATTGAGCACTTTTCGTACTCCGTGCTCAAGAGGATCACGTCTTACAATTGCGGCCTTGATCTTTACCGCTCTGAGGATAATATCTCCCATTGCTCCGGGGTCACGGGTTGCAAGGCTTTCGGAACCGGCTGCAAGGTCAAAGAAGAGGTTTCTGTCCCTTATGGCGGCATGCTTGAATACCTCCCCCAACCCTGACCGGAACTCAGTCTCCGGCAGAGTGGAGAGCATTGAGTAGTCGCACAGCACGAACTCCGGGTGACGGAATGTTCCTATAATATTCTTGTAATCCCCAAGGTTGACGCCTGTTTTTCCGCCAATGCTTGCGTCAACCTGAGACAACAGGCTGGTGGAGACGAATGCATGCCTTACGCCTCTCATAAACAGCGAGGCAGTCAGTCCGGCCACGTCGCAGACCACTCCGCCGCCAAAGCCAAGGATGAACGATGAGCGGTCTGCCCCGGCAAGGAGCATCTTCCTGCACAGGTCTCCCGCTGTCTCCAGTGTCTTGCTCTTCTCGCCGGCCTCAATCACCAGCACCTCGCCGGGAGGAAAAAGATGGCCCCACAGCCTGCTTACGTTAGTGTCCGTGATTATGAATAGCCCCTTCTGCGGCAGCAATCCGCGGATGTCATCCATTGTACCGCCCATGAGCAGAAGTGACCTCTCCCCTGCACTATTTATCCTTAGCTGATTCATCAAGGCGAAAAATAGCAAACAGAACAATTACTTCACATGATTTTATTCAGATAATGAAGTTCTCCCGGAAAAAAAATAAAAAAAATGGTACATTCATCTCCTCAAACTTGAAAACGGACCGTGAAGATCAGAGAAAAGTACAGGGGCGTGATGGAATGGTTTGCCGTGAATATGCCTGTTGCAGAGACAGAGCTGACTTACAGTGACCCTTTTCAGCTGATTGTGGCAGTTATACTGTCGGCACAGTGCACTGACAAGCGCGTCAATATGATCACGCCTGAACTGTTCAGGCGGTTTCCGGACGCAAAATCAATGTCCTGCGCCTCCCTGGAAGATATCTTCGGGATCATAAAGAGCTGCTCTTATCCGAACAACAAGGCGAAGCATCTCAGGGGGATGGCGGAGATGATTGTCAGCCGGTTCAACGGAGAGGTCCCCATGGACAGGGATGAACTGACACAACTTCCCGGGGTGGGCAGGAAGACGGCGAATGTGATTGCATCAGTTGTATGGAACAGTCCGGTAATTGCTGTGGACACTCATGTCTTTCGTGTTGCGAGACGTATCGGGCTGACTCCGGGTGCCAAAACCCCGCTGGATGTAGAGCTAAGGCTTACCCGGGAGATTCCCGAGAAGGCAAGGCCACTTGCTCATCACTGGCTGCTCCTTCACGGGAGATATACATGCAAGGCTCACAAACCCATGTGCGCATCATGCGGAATAAAGAGATGGTGCTCATGGTATGCGGGTCACGACGGGAAAATAAGTTGACGGGGAGCTACGTTATAATTTGTGCATCGGCTGATGCATCAAATCGTACGGACCTCTATATCACTTTCAATGTACAACACAACAATCCAGATGGAAAAGAGAAAAGAGACAGTCAATAACCCGGAAGGAACTCCGGATTACCTGGCCTCACTCAAACATCTCGCAGAAATACCTGAGCTGGCCTTTAACACCACCAACCAGCTGATCACCCTCAGTAACCTCGAGACACAGAAGTACATAGAAGTGAATCAGGCGTTCCTGGATACGACAGGTTATTCCAGGGAGGATATCATTGGAAAAACATCCGAGGACATCCAGCTGTACGTAGATCTGATTCAGAGCCGGAAGTACATGAGACTGCTCTCCAGGATGAAAAAGGTGAGTGACCTTGAGATTAAGCTCCGGATGCGCTCAGGCGAGGAACGAAGTTTTCTCTTCAGTGCACGTACATTTTTCATTGATCAGGACATCTACCTTATCACGTATTATAATGACATCAGCATACTCAACGGCGGGTTCGCCAGGGCCGAGTCGGAAAAATTACTGAAGGAGATCTTTGATTCCATGAGCAGCTATGCCGTCATCCTCAGGCGGGAGGCGGATAACAGGCATTTTATAATAGACTTCAATTACCGGGCGGAGGATGTAGAGCAGCTTGACCGCAAGGATATGCTGGGCAAGGATATTACGGAAACCCCGTACGGCAAAAACGAGGCTTTCCTCAGCCTGCTGGACAACCTGGAAACGAGCCGGAGGCCTTATAAGCTGCCCGTCTCCCCTGACGGCAGTGATGATGCAGGATACTATATCGGTCTCCTTCTTTCAACCGGTGACATACTGGTTACCTGGGAAGCAGGGAAAGCGCAAAAGGAACGGGAGAGTGAGATACTCAAGCAGGGTATTGTCTTCGAGACCTTTGCTGAACTCCTTCCGGAGATGATAATGGAAATAGACACCCAGGGCCATGTCACATTCATGAACACCCAGGGGATGCTTACCCTTGGGTTTGACAACAATGACCTGACCAGGGGTGTGACCCTCTCGGATCTTTTTCTTCCTGCAGATATTGACAGGCTGATGAGGGAGCTCTCAGGCCTGACCAGGCCAGGGCAGATCACGTTTGACGAATACATTCTCGTTAACCGGCTGAAGCGAAATGTCTCTGTTCTTTTTCATGCCGGGCCTATTATCATACGGAAAAGAGTCACAGGTTACAGGTGCGTTCTTACCGATGTCAGCAAGCACAAAGAGTATGAACAGAAGCTGTCAAACGAAAAGGCATTGCTGGAACACCTCATTGACGCCGCCCCGGAGGCAATAGTCCTGACTGATTTCGACGGACGCATCATGCGCATCAACAGCGGCTTCACCAAGCTCTTCGGCTTCGGGGCCGATGAGGCAATGAACAGGATGATTGATGACCTGGTCGTACCGGATGAGCTTCGCGATGAGGCTTTGAAGATTGATGAAACTGCACTCGCAACAGGCACCGGTTACCTCGAGACTATAAGGAAGGACAAGCAGGAAAACAGGATCAACGTCTCTCTGATTGCTTCGTCAGTCATCTCCAATGACAAGACCATTGCTTTCCTCGGAATCTACAGGGATATCTCCCGGGAGATCAAAAGCAGGCTGATGCAGGAGATACAGTACAATATCTCAACGGTGGCGCTTCAGGACAGTGATATTTTCGACATCTACCCCACCATAGTGAAGGAGATCGGCAAGCTGTGGAACGTGAATAATTTCTTCATTGCCCTATACAACCGTGAGAAGGATACCCTTACCTTTCCGTTTTTTGCCGATGAGCGTGATCATTTCCAGGAGACTGCGGCAAGGAACACGCTGACAGGGTGGGTCATCAGGAACAATAAGTCCGTACTTCTCGATGAGAATGACATACTGAAGATAGAGAAGACTGGCGCCATCAGCCTCGTTGGTTCGCCGTGCAAGATATGGATGGGTGTTCCGCTGAAGATGGATGACGAGGTAATCGGAGCAATCTGTCTCCAGGACTATAAGGCTATCGATGCCTTTAACAATGATGATCTTCAGGTCTTCGAGTTCATTGCCAACCAGATAGTGCTTACGCTTCAACGGCGGAGTATGCTTGATAACCTCATCACTGCCCGCAAGAGAGCTGAGGAGGCTGCATTTTCCAAGCAACAGTTCATGTCAACCATGAGCCACGAGATACGCACTCCTCTGAATGAGGTGATAGGCATAACCAACCTGCTTTACCAGAGCAATCCGAGAGAGGATCAGATGGATTACATCAATACTCTCCGCTTTTCTGCAAACCACCTCCTTTCACTTGTCAATGACATACTGGACTACAACAAGATGGAAGCCGGCAAGATCGTCTTTGAAAAGACGGAGTTTGACCTGGCCGGCATGCTGGAGGACATAAAGCGGTCTTACAGTCACAGAGCCCTGGAGAAAGGCATCTACTTCGTACTGGAAAAGAGTCCTGATCTGCCTATTTCACTGATCGGTGATCCCCTGAGGCTCAATCAGATACTTTCGAACCTGCTCTCCAACGCGATGAAATTCACTTCCAGGGGAGGTATAACGCTCAAGGCATCGGTGAAGGAGCGTCTGGAAGGAAAGGCGGTTGTAGAGTTTTCTGTAGCGGATACCGGGATAGGTATTGCCGAGGAGAATCAGGAGGTTATATTTGAAAGTTATGCCCAGGCATCGTCGGATACTACAAGGAAATACGGAGGCACAGGTCTGGGACTTGCCATATGCAAGAGACTTGTTGATCTCCAGGGGGGCAGCATACACGTTAAGAGTGAGCCGGACAAAGGATCGGTATTTACATTCCGTATAGAGTACAGTATTCCTGCCACCGAAGCCAAAGCTGCTGACCAGACAGGATCCTCTGACAGCATGAAGGGTCTTGCAGGAAAGCGAATCCTGGTGGCTGAGGACAACAAGATCAATTTCTTCGTTGCCAACAAGTTCCTTGAAAGCTGGGGTGTGATTGTCACACATGTGGAGAATGGGGCTCTTGCCCTGGAAGAGATCAGAAAGCAGGAGTTTGACCTGATACTCATGGATCTTCACATGCCGGTAATGGACGGGATCGAGGCTACAAGGGCGATAAGGAACTCTTCCGACAGGAAGATAAGCCAGATTCCGATTGTAGCCCTTACTGCCGCCGTAATGTCGGAGGCACATGACAAGATTGAGAACCTGGCAATCAATGATTATGTTCTCAAGCCATTCAAGCCGAAGGACCTGTACGACAGGATTGCAAAGAATTTGAGATAAATGCCTGTTTTTGCAGGGTAGCAGTGTTATCTGATGCAGTGTTTTGAGAGCCAGTCCGTGGCCTCCCTGATGCCAAGGTTTCTTGCTTTTCGCAGATAATGGCAGGCGTCATTACTCCTGCCACAGTTTACAAGGGCTATTCCGATGTTCAGGTTCACCAATCCGTTTTCCGGGTCGAGGTCGAGGCTCATGGTGTAATCCTCAACAGCTTTTTCCCACGAGCGGGCTGCCAGCCAGGCATCGCCACGCAGCCTGAAGGCTGAGGCTTCCCCCGGATGCTTTTCAATATTTTGATTAAGGTATGGGAGTGCCTCATAAATGGCTCCCTCCTCTGCAAGGGTTCTACCCATCAGCCCCAGTGCCTCTGTGTTGTCCGGATCTATTTCTATATATTTCAGCATCTCATTTCTTGCCGCTTCGCGGTCACCCGATCTGAGAAGCATGCCAGCCCTCAGCATAAGCAGATCAGGGGAGGGGTACCGGGCTTCGATAAGCCTTTCATATACAGCTGCGGCCGCATAATAGCTGCCTTCTCCGGAGCGTGCAGAGGCAAGGCTCAGCAGCCACCCGGCAGGAACATCTCCTGAGGAGGTTAGCCCTTCAAGGAGGTCAGCAGCCTCGCTGAACCTTTTCTGACTCATAAGTATCCTTGCCATGCAGTATTCTGTGACAGGCAGGTCAGGGTACAGCGCAGCAAGCTCAGCATACACATCGGCAGCCATGCCGGCATGGTCAGACTTAAGGTAATGGTCTATCTCCCAGCTCTTTCTCTCATAAACCCTGTACCAATCCTTCTTCCATAGCGCTCTCCACTCCGGAGTAGCTGATATTTTCGAGAAGGCACTGTCAAGCATAATCTCTGGTTCGCTTTTACGCAAAGGTGATTTAAGGTGAGCCTCGAGAAGAGAGACGGCAGTCTGTGCATCACCCTCGGCTGCGGCACAGCGTGCCAGGCCGTAAAGCCCCGCACCCGGTCGCAGACTGCCTGCTTTCATGAAATCAGACTTCGCTTCGCGGATCTTACCAGCCTGAAGGAAGATGTCTCCCCTTACTGCCAGCAATGCGGCATCACTGTTTATCTCTGACCTGTCTGCAAGCAGGGCTGCTGCCGCCCCTGCCTCTCCCCTGCCGGAAAGCGAGACAGCCTTCAGCACATCATAATATAAGTCCTGGCCTGTAAGCAATTGTGAAGCAAGCAGGACAGACAGGCAGAGAATTATCCTTTTCATCTTTCTCATTTTTTCCCTTCAATAAAACCGGGCTCTGCGCCCTTTTCGGTAATCACATGTATGAAACCGCTGAGGTGGAACTGTTCCAGTCCGCTGACCCTTCTTTCAAACACCTCGCAGTCATAGTAATAAACCCCAGATGATACTATCTTTCCCTTGTATGTGCCATCCCAGCTCAGCCTTGGCTCCGTGGTGCTGAAGATGAGCACCCCGGCCCTGTTGAAGAGCCTGAACTCCACCTTTTCCACAAGGACCGATGTCTTTGCGAGAAGGAAATCGTTCACACCATCTCCGTTCGGTGTGAAGACGTTGGGTATTTCATAGAAGTTGCATGAATCAACGCAGATCATCTCTGAGAGCGGGCTCTCATTGCCGTTCACGTCAAAGGATGAAACGGCGTAGCATCCGGCAACGTAATCAGGAAGTGAATGAATGTACCTGAGTATTTCCCTGTCGTTGAAAGTAGTCAGCAGTGAGAGTTCCTCTCCTGTAGTCTGCTTATAGTACAGTTTGTAGCCGGCAATATCCTCGTAGCAAAGCGGATCATCAACGCTCCAGCGAACGGTGTTGTAAAGGCTGTCACACTGTGAAGAGACAGTGAGTTCCGGGGTGCATGGGGGTTCATTGTCAACCGGTATGGCACAGGCACGCTGTGAATTGTTTACCAGATTTTTCGGGGTACCGTCACCCTGGTACCCGCCTTGTGAGACAACATAGTAGCAGTACTCCGTGCCGTTGATAAGGTTCAGATCAGTAAAATTCAGCTGGTTGGCAGAGCCGACAAGCTGCCATGCCGAACCGTTGAATCTGTAGAAATCGTATGAGGTGTTGATCCACGGCACATTCCTGGCAAGAGTGAATCTCATCTTTCTGTCACCCGGAAGTGCAGTAAGGAACAGGGATGATGCGATGCCCGGTTCTCCGATCAGGAACCTGTTTCCCGGTGCGTTGTTGTAAAGTTCCACCCTGTATACCCATCCGTTGTCAAGGGTATTGATGAGAGTATCCACATAAACCGTATCATTTAGATCCGCCGTCGGGAGTGTATGTATCAGCTGCCATGAGGAACCTGTCACACCTTCTGCCCGATAGATCAGATATTCGTAAGGACCGTTGGCCGGTATGGTGTCCAGGAGACGGGGTTTCTGCCAGGCCAGTGTGAGGGATCCGTTTACCGGGTGGGTATTGCGTACCGAGACATTTGTGATAAGCGGTATACCTGTTATAAGTGCCGTTATGATCTCATTCGATGGCTTGCTCTCAGTCCCGTTGGGATAAACTGCCACAATCCGGTAGGCGTACTCAGTGCCCGCCTCCAGGTTGTCATCCGTATCGAGGAAGGAGACAGAGCCGGAGCCGCTGACATATCCCACTTTGACAAATCCGGATGAAAGAGGTATGCCGTCATAGCATGTGTCTGCCGCAATAGTTGAGGCGCCCTCGCGCCTGTAGATGCTGAATCCGGCTATCTGGTCAGTGTTGTATTCAGCCCAGCTGAGTTGCATGAATTTCCCCACAGGCGCTGCTGACAGCAGCACCGGTGATGGTCCGAGGACCTTTATTGTCATATTGTCAATATCAACCAGCTGGAGCTCACTGTTTGAGTCTTCCGCTTTGATGATAATATCATACGGCTGGTGTCTGACAACGCTGTGACACGGCACCCATGTGAGCCTGGCCCGTGTGGAACCAGGAACTGAGCTGATGGTAGTGAAGGTGGCAGGACAGTCAGTTGCTGTGAGAATACCTGATGTTGCAATCAGTGTGACCGAATCCATATCGGCATCCGTTGCAGTTATATCGAGTGAGACGGTCTCCCCGGCCTCCACGCAAAGGTCAGGCAGAGGTGAGGTGACAGGAGGATTGTTGTCAGTTTCATATACCTCTATCTGCATGTCGCGGACCACAATTCCTATCTTGATGCCGGAACGGTATTCCTCGATCTCCATTGCCACGTTATATATGCCGATGGCCGTAGGAGCATCCCATACCAGGTCGCCGGAGATGGAATCAACGTAAAATTTGCGTGATGCAGGAGGTAAGGTGTAGTTCTGGATTGGCTTGCCGTCCTCTCTGGTACAGACCGTCAGTTTATATGAGAGGCTGTCTCCGTCAGGGTCAAAGGCCGCAGGGTTATGAATGAAGATTTGCCCCAGTGCAGCCTTGTCGTATGGCGGGTTGAGAAGTATCGGAGTGCTGTTCCGTCCGACTGCGTTATTTACTATGAGAATTGTTGAGATGGAAAAGACGACGTTGACAGAGTTGGGGATATTCTGAACGCCAAGGTTACGGTTGGGATCCTGAACCACAATCCTGTAGACACCAGGGCCGGGATAGGTATGCTGAGCCACGTAGACGTTCTTCTTATAATCATTTGGCAGGAAAGTAATGGATATCCTGTCAACACTGGTTATGGAGTTGTCACCCCATTCTACGTCAAGTGATGGTCTGTCAGCCTGGCTGAGAGTGTATGTAAAGGTGGTGACTGTCACCTCGAAGGTGAGATCTGACAGTTGCCTGTATGTGATCTCTCCGGCGCGATTATGTGTTGCAGTGACTGCGGAAGTGAGGGCAAGGAACAATGCCATCAAACCAATAAATCGTCTTCTCATCTTACACCCTTTCATTTCAATTTATAGCTCTTCATGGTATCCGTTACAGTGAATCGGTGACCCTCCTCGATGCCGTCCAGGCTTATGAGCAGCATGTTTGCCTGGTCTTCGTACAGGCGGGTCATGATCCGGTTCACCACTGTCACGGTCCCGACATCCTCCTTTCCCCTGGCCTTCAGGGTGAACCTGTGTTCCAGGCCGTCAATCTCTGCAGAGATCAGTTGCAGATTGAGGGGGAGTCCGTCCTCCATTATTTTTATACGGTCAGAAAGATATTGAAAAAAACGTTCGTCCCGGCTACCGGTTAACTCTGCACCGCTGCTCATACCGAGGTTCATGTCAGCCTCCAGATCATCACCCCACACCTTTACAAACAGTGACCAGTCACTGTTCTTAGCGTCATATTCAATGCCGGTAAGAGAGACGTGCACGGGATGCAAAAGCATCAGTATTGCAAGAGTTAACATTTTCATGGCGGCACTCACCTGATTGCAGCAAAAATCAAGCCAGCAGGTCATCGTCAGTGACCCCGGCCCGTTCCCTCAGATAATCAATTGTACCTACTTCAATAAATGAAAATCCTGTTCCCCTGGAGAAGTTACCTGCAAGCACCACAACTATGTCACTGTTTCTTAGGCTCTGTCTCTTGAGAAGCTCGCGGATGGCAGTATGGATGAACTCATCAACCGTCATTTTTTTCTCAACGAACACGGGAATTACCCCGTATGAAAGGGAGAGTTCACGCATTGTACGATGCGAGTAGCAATGTGCTATTATCGGGTTGATCCCTCTGAAGCCTGCCATGTTTCTTATGGCAGTGCCATTGACGGTGTCAGCAAGGATAGTCCTGGCCTTGATCCTCACCGATGTTTTCACCGCCACCTTTGCCAGGTAAGCCGAGACGGGTCCGCTGAGGGAGCCGGCCGGCATCTCTATATACTGATCCTTTTCCTGCTCAACTTCTGAGGCAATCCGGGCCATGGTTCTGACTGACTCCTCAGGGTATCTGCCAGCGGCAGTCTCACCGCTCAGCATGAGGGCGTCAGTCTGGCTGTATACGGCATTGGCCACGTCGCTCACCTCGGCCCTCGTAGGCCTGGGACTCTGTATCATGGAGTGGAGCATCTGGGTGGCAACGATGACCGGTTTTCGCTTCTCAATGCACCTGGCAAGGATATTGCGCTGTATCCCCGGTATACGTTCAAAAGGCACTTCAATGGCCAGGTCGCCCCTGGCTACCATAATGCCATACGAATGATCCATGATCTCTTCAAGGTTGTCAACCCCCTGCTGGTTCTCAATTTTGGCAATGATCTTTATGGGACTGGAACGCTTGTCCAGCAGACGTTGCACGGCAAGCACATCCTCCTTTGATCTGACAAATGAGTGGGCAATGAACTCCAGGTCAAGCTCCACTGCAAGGTCAATGAAGGAGAGATCGCGCTCGCTTACTGAAGGGAGGTTGATCCTGACCTGGGGTATGTTGACAGTCTTGCGTGAGCCGAGTGTTCCGTCGTTCTCCATCCTGCCAATGAGGGACCTGCCCTCGCACCCGGTGATTTTTATCTCGAGTTCGCCGTCGTCAATCAGTATGAAGACCCCTTCGGGAACATACTTCGCGATATCGCAGTAGTTGACGTTGATCACCTCGTGTGTCGTCTTCGCCTCTGCATCGCCTGCAACCCTGACCGTTTCGCCCTTGAGGAACCTAATCGGTTCATCGCAGATGGTGGTTCTTATCTCCGGGCCCTTTGTGTCAAGCAGGATAGCGAGCTTGTCAGAGACGCTCCTGGCGTTGGAGACAATCTTCCGGACCCCTTCGGGATCAAGGTGTGCCGAATTGATCCTTACCACATCCATTCCTGACTCGTGCAGCCTGCGCAGGAACTGGGGTTCGCAGTTCTTGTCGGAAATGGTTGCAACAATTTTTGTTCTCTTTTTGAGGAGGCTTTTTGCCATGTATGTCAGGTTTATTTTATTAATTCTTTCAGCGCTTCAACAGCCAGCCTGTATCCGTCAGTGCCAAGGCCCATGATGGTTCCGCGGCAGTAACGGCCGGTGATGCTTGTATGCCTGAACTCTTCCCGGGAAAGAAGGTTCGTTATATGAACCTCTATCACCGGTATCCCGATGGCCGCTATTGCATCGGCAATTGCCACGGAGGTATGTGAATATCCTCCTGGATTGATGATCAGTCCGTCAGCAGTGCTTCCTGCAGCCTGTATCATGTTTACCAGCTCTCCTTCTACATTTGACTGATACCAGGCCAGATCAACCTCCGCAAATCGTGACCGCAGTGCTTTAAACACCTCCTCAAATCCTGCCTTTCCGTAGATCTCCGGCTCTCTCGTTCCGAGGAGATTCAGGTTAGGTCCGTTAATTATTTCAATTTTCATGACCAGGGTTCAGCGCGATAGTTAATTCCGTAAATACAAAAATAAGGAAATAGCCGGATTTCAGACCTTATAAGATTTAACTTTAGGGCCTGAAACGGCAGTTAATGACAATTACATGGAGTGAGGCAGCGAAGGGGTTCGGGAGGTATCTCAGGATTGAGCGTTCCCTCTCTCCCAACAGCGTGGCTGCTTACCTGAACGATGTGCGGCGGCTTGAAGGATATGTTTCGGAGCACATGGAGGGCAAGGGTCCGGCCGAGATCAGCTACAGGGATCTCAGCGATTTCCTTGCGTTCATTGCCGGGACAGAAGATGCCGTTACCACCCAGGCACGGCTTATCTCGGGGATACGTTCATTCTGTTCGTACATGCTGACCGAAGGCATTATCACCGATGATCCCTCTGCCTTTCTTGAGGCGCCACGGAGCGGACTGCACCTCCCCGAGGTACTCTCAGTGGAGGATATAGACAGGATGATTGCTTCCATTGATCTGAGCACGGAACTGGGGCAGAGGAACAGGGCAATCATCGAGACCATGTACGGCTGCGGCCTCAGGGTATCGGAGCTGGTCAGCATGCGTCTGACTGACATCCACCGGAAAGAAGGGTTTGTAAGTGTCACCGGCAAGGGGAACAAGCAGAGGCTGGTACCCTTCGGGTCCGTAACACTCAAGGAGATAGACAACTACCTTGCCTACAGGTCGGCCATGCCGGTGATTGCCGATCAGAACATCCTGTTCCTGAATCGCCGCGGAAGGAGACTTACACGTGTGATGGTTTTCAAAATCGTAAAGGATGCTGCTGCTGCCGCCGGCATCGTCAGAAATATCAGTCCGCACACCCTCCGTCACTCCTTTGCCACTCACCTGGTTGAGGGAGGTGCAGACCTGCGTGCCGTTCAGGAGATGCTTGGACATGAATCAATTACCACTACGGAGATATATACCCATATTGACCGGAGTTATCTCAGGGATACGGTTCTGATGTATCACCCCAGGGCCCGCAAAAAATAGAGGTTACGCCGGCTGCAGTGTGCCTTCAGCCTGCCGGAACAGGCTCCGCTGCAGACAGGAAAAAGGCTGTATCATTATTTCCGTCTTTTTATTACCTTTGCGGATCGAAAAAAAAGAGATTTTAATCAATAACCAGATCGAATATGTCAAAAGTTAAACGCGTTTATTCCTTCGGCAACAGGACAGCCGATGGCAGGGCAGATATGAAGAATCTGCTTGGCGGCAAAGGAGCCAACCTGGCTGAGATGTGCCTCCTGGGCCTTCCGGTACCGGCCGGTTTCACAATCACCACCGATGTATGTACGGAGTATTATCAGAACAACCATCAGCTGCCGGCTGAACTCATGCCTGAGGTATGGGAAGCCATGAAGAAGGCAGAAGAGGCTATGGGAATGAAGTACGGCGACAGGGAGAATGCTCTCCTTGTATCCTGCCGTTCCGGTGCCCGCAGCTCGATGCCCGGCATGATGGACACTGTTCTCAACATAGGTCTCTGCTCGGAGACAATTTCCGGCCTGATCAAGAAGACCGGCAATCCACGTTTCGTGTGGGACTCATACCGTCGTCTGGTAATGATGTATGCTGACGTTGTCATGGAGAAGGCAGAAGGCATTGAGCCTGCTGACGGCAAGGGTATCCGCAAGCAGCTTGACGAGATGCTTGATGAGTTCAAGCACAGCAGGGGTTACAAGTCTGACACTGACCTTACGGCAGATGAGCTTAAGGATCTTGCTGAAGCCTTCAAGAAGAGGATCAGGCAGTCCCTCGGCAAAGAGTTTCCGGATGATGCACGTGAGCAGCTTGAAGGTGGCATCAAGGCCGTCTTCAAGAGCTGGAACGGCAAGAAGGCAGTTTCATACCGCCGCATCGAGGGAATTCCTGATGAGTGGGGAACAGCTGTAAACGTACAGGCAATGGTATTCGGCAACATGGGTGATTCATCCGCAACAGGAGTTGCCTTCACCCGTAACCCGGCCACCGGTGACAATCTTTTCTACGGTGAGTGGCTTGTGAATGCGCAGGGCGAAGACGTGGTTGCAGGTATCCGCACTCCTAACCCCCTCAATGACGACACCAAGAACGAACAGAACAAGCACCTGCACAGCATGCAGGAGTCGATGCCCGGTACATACAAGGAGCTTGTAGACATCAGGAACATACTGGAGAAGTCGTTCCATGACATGCTTGACATCGAATTCACAATACAGGAAGGCAAGCTCTTCATGCTTCAGTGCCGCACCGGCAAGCGTACCGGTACCGCTGCCCTGAACATGGCCATGGATATGCTCCAGGAAGGTCTCATTGATGAGAGGACAGCAGTCATGCGCGTTGATCCCGCACAGCTTGACGAGCTTCTCCACCCTATATGTGACCCTGCTGCTGAGAAGAAAGTCACCCCGCTGGTCAAGGGTCTGCCCGCAGGTCCCGGCGCCGCTGTCGGTAAGATCGTCTTCACCGCTGAAGATGCAGTTGCATGGAACCGTAAGGGAGAAAAGGTTATTCTCGTACGCGAGGAGACCAACCCCGAGGATGTTGAAGGTATGCGCGCTGCAGAAGGTATCCTGACTGCACGCGGCGGCATGACCTCACACGCTGCCCTCGTGGCTCGCGGATGGGGCAAGTGCTGCATCGTGGGTGCAGGCGGAATGCACGTTGACGTGGCCGGGAAGAAAGTAAAACTTGCCGGATCGGATATCGTTCTTAAGGAAGGTGATGTCATCACCCTCAACGGTACCAGGGGTAATGTGTATAACGGCAGCCTCCAGCTGATGGACGCCACCGAGAACCCAAGGTTCCAGACCTTCATGAAACTGGTTGACAAAAACCGCACCATGGGAGTCCGCACCAACTGCGACAACCCGGATGATGCGAAGATGGCACGTGAATTCGGTGCAGAGGGCATCGGCCTCTTCCGTACAGAGCACATGTTCTACGGCAAGGGATCAGAGCAGCCCCTGTTCATCCTCCGTAAGATGATACTGAGCAACACCGTTGCTGAACGCGTCAGCGCTCTCAATGAACTCTTCCCCTACGTGAAGAAGGATATGAAGGGTACACTGGAGGCTATGGACGGACTGCCCGTAACATTCCGTCTGCTTGACCCGCCGCTGCATGAGTTTGTTCCCCAGGGTGCAGAGAAGCAGGCAGAACTGGCCAAAGCACTTGGTATTTCCATAGAAGCCATTGCCAAGAGAGGTGAAGCTCTCCACGAATCAAACCCGATGATGGGACACCGCGGCGTCCGCCTCGGCATTACATATCCGGAAGTGTCAGAGATGCAGATCAGGGCTATGTTCGAGGCTGCAGCCGAACTGCTGAAGGAAGGCAAGAAGCCGATACCTGAACTGATGGTACCCGTAACCTGCGATGTATCTGAACTCGATGTCACCAAAAAGATCTATGACAGGGTTCATGATGAAGTCTGCAAAAAGTTCGGACTCAGCAAGATCGACAATAAGTACGGGACAATGATCGAGATCCCCCGTGCCACGCTGCTTGCAGACCGCATGGCAAAAACCGCGGAGTTCTTCTCATTCGGTACCAATGACCTTACCCAGATGACCTTCGGCTTCAGCCGTGATGATATTGGTGGCTTCCTGCATGACTATCTTGACAACAAGATGCTTGCAGCCGACCCGTTCCAGACAATTGACCAGGACGGTGTGGGCCAGCTCATCACGATGGCCTGTGAGAAGGGAAGGGCAACCCGTCCGAATCTCAAGATAGGTATCTGCGGAGAACAGGGTGGTGACCCGGCATCTGTTGAGTTCTGCTTCAAAAACGGGCTCACCTATGTCAGCTGCTCACCCTTCAGGGTTCCCATCGCCAGACTTGCCGCAGCACAGTCAGCAATCAGGGCAAGCAAGAAATAATCTCATTTATATGCTGATAAAAAAGGAGGCCGCGATGCGAGCCTCCTTTTTTTTAGGCAATAGGCCATGAGATTTGCGATTTGGGAATGGCTGAAAGATGCCAATTGATGGATATTGTCCGTAGGCCAATAAGAATTGTAACCTGCAAATTACCTCATAATCACCCACCGCCGTGCAGCATGCTTCCATGCGCCTGCCGTACCGGTACGATGGCTCAGGCGGAGCGTGTAGACCCCCGGAGTGATGGCCGGCGACGGTGACCACGGCAGCGAATGAGCACCTGCATCCATTGACCCCCTGTAAATGCCCGCAGCCAGGCTGCCGTCAGAGGCGAACAATTCCAGGGCAACCTGCCCGGCAGACTGAAGGAAAAAGGTTATCCTCCCTTCCGATGTCACCGGGTTGGGGGAGAGAGAGAGACCCGTTTTGTCATCCTCAGGGTCATCGATACCGGTGGGGGTAATAATCATGGCATCGTCGAAATACACGGTACCCGACTTCAGTCCCGCACTGTTCTGCCGCACTACAATACTGTGATACTGCCACTCTCCGCTCCCTCCTATACTGCTTAAGGGAACGGCAATGAGATCCCATCCTGCCCAGTTGATTGTTGCAGCATCCACCATCTGGTTGACTGATCCGGGTGAATAAAACCAGTATTCGAGATAGTTGTTGCTGAGATCGCCGTAAACCCACATTGCAAAAACCTGGCTGGTATTGCTGCCTATGGATGGTTTGCCCGTATCAAAGACCCTGCATACACCACCGTCCTCAGCCGTGAAGACATAATCGAGCCGGCCTGACGGGGCATTGACCTTATATATATCACTGGATGCGGTGAATGTTGTAAATGGATTATCCGTTCCAACGGTACTGCCGCTGGCTTCGGGATCCCAGAAGGCACCGATATTGTCAAATGACTCAACCACATTGCCCGACTGGTACCCGGCTGTGCGTGTCGTAAACGATGCATTTGCCGGGGTTCCGGCTGTGACACCGACAATATCCCTTACAGTGGCATCAATCTCAATCCTGTATACACTGTTACGCTGCAGGGGTGATGTAAGCTCAAAACTGTATGTACCCTTGCCTCCGTCAGAGGTGAAAGCCTCGCGCATTTTTGGCAATGGGGCCAGCTGACTGTCAAGGAGCCTGATGCCGGCAGAGGCGGTTGCCTGGTCCAGGGGAGCATCAAAACTCAGCGTTATTCTTGGGTAAAGTGTCACTCCGGCAGCCCCGTCCGGGGGCCATATCTTCTCAGTGACCAGTTTCGGGCGCGACTTCGTGACGAAGCTGACCTGGAACTCTTCTGCGATGTGGACGCCCCATCTGGATGTTGCAGCAGCGGTTAATCTGACCATGTACGGCGTCTTCGCTGCGAACCCGGTTTGCGGCCTGACTGTCAATACCTTGCTTTTTTCATCCCACTCATGGACAACATTTGCCGATGGTTCAAAAACAAGAGCGGAGAATACAGCTTCGCGGTCCATAGGCACATTGAAACTGAATGTAAAGACCTGGTTGAACGGCAGGCTGTCAGTCACAGCCGGAAGGTGTTCCATAACCACCGGCACCCTTGCCGTGTCAAAAGACGGGAGGAAGTCGGCCAGCGTTGTATTGCCTGCTGTCACTGCCACCAGGGCAGTAGCATTGTAGAAATCCGTCATCCCGCTTACTATCAGTTCATAGTTTCCGGGCGCCAGTGAATCGAACATGAAAAAGCCGTTATTCAGGTTATCCAGTACCACAGATCTGTTCAGCGGCATAAGAGTGACCGTTGCCCCGTTTATCGGGGCATGCCTGTCCGTTGTCCCCGGACCGAAATAGTAAGGCGGCGAGGTCAGCTCATCCCTGACAACCCCGGCAATTATGCCAGATGGGTCAGGGGCTACGATGAAATGCTGCTGCAGGGCCCTGAGCATGGCCCAGGCTTCGTGATGCAGATGGTTCGCATTGCGAAGACGCCATCCCTCCGGGATATAGTCATGGTATGAACCCTCGGAGAGGACCCCGGGCATGTTAAGTGTTCTGAGAACGCCAAGCCCCACCTGGCTGCCCCACTCCGGGTAAAATGTCCAGTCGCCCTTTACCCACTCGAATGAATGGGTCCAGCAGTTGCTCTTCTCGTAGATCTTCGCCCAGAGGATATGTGCAAGGCTTTTGGCTGCAGGGTAATCCGGGGCGTTGTCATAACCCCTGAAGAGCATCAGCGGCTGGTTGCGGGTACCGTCAAAGCCGTTGCTGTGTATTGAGAGAAATATATCTGCGTTGGCGGTGTTGGCCATAGCTGCAATAACTGACAGCGCCAGGTCGTCCGATGTGAAGTTTGTTGTGCGGGACATGTAGACTGTGGCGTTGCGGTCCTCAAGCAACTGTCTCAGGAAAAGACCCTTTTCAAGGTTTCCCTCCGACTCCCAAAAATCAGTGGCAATCATATGCCTGTCATCCCCGTCATATCCCCCGTGCCCCGGATTCAGGAATATTTTTATGCCGCTGAAGTCAGCATTCTGGCCGGAAAGGGTTGCCGGGGCTATCATGATCACTGCCAGCATCCAAACGCAAATACTACATCTCATCTGACTCTCACCTTCATTATATAAATCTCGCCTTTGTCAGTGCAGAAGGCAATTTTCCTGTTGCCTGCGGCGAAAGGAAACATCTCAGACCTCTCCGGCGTGGCAGTAAGGGTTTTACTCGTTTTGTCACCAAGCGAATAGTAAACAAGTTCCGAAGATGTTATCATGTGTCCGTCATCCTTATCGTCCATACCGATCACCAGCTTGTTATTGAACCACTTCGGGGCATTGATCCGTCCCAGGTCATGCAGTATTTTGCCATCGGTGTCACAGATGTAGCTGCCCCTTCCCTGGTAATTATACAGAATCATGGTACCGTCGGGAGAGAGTGATGCCCAAATATAGAATCCTTCGCCGTTAGGCATAAGGCTCTTTTTTTCGCCTCCGCGATAAAGAACAGGCATCATCTCCTCAATCACAACGAAGGAGATGTCATTGCCGGACTTTAGCGCGGCCCCTTTCTGCTCAATCATTGCTTCGGACTCCGATACAAGAAGCACGGAGTTTCCCGCCACTGCAGGAGGCATAACGTCTCTCCCTTTTTCAACCAGGGCCTCCTTGTCGCCTGAGGGTATATCATAGCTCCAAACGGAAGAGTACTTCCTGTTCTCACTGAAAAAATCACTCCGGTAGAAGACCTTCCTTCCGTCAGCTGTAGCCGAAGGCTCATAGCCGGCACCGGCATCGGTGCTGATCACCGTAACTGATCCCCTGCGGGGGTCAAGCAACGAGAGGCCGTTGTAGCCTTCCCCTGACAGGAGCAGGTGGCCGGAGCCGGGAACTACACCTGAAAGAAGGTATGAGCCGTCGGTTCCGGGGGTAACATTTTTAACACTCCTTACCTTGACTGACTGGGGATATGCCTCTGCCGAAAGGAGCAAGATCACAAGCAGGATTACTGTTCTCATTTCATTGCATATTGACCTTTAAAGATAATTATTCCCAATCAATCCGGACATTTTACTTCATCATCCGGATATTTGATTTTTGTCAGGGTATTTAAATACTTAATATTATTAACTTTGATGGACATCAAAACCCTTACAGACATGATGTCTAAAGAAATCTTAAAGCAATACGGCATTGAGGATGCAGAGGAGATTATCCACAATCCCTCCTATAACCGTCTTTATGATGAAGAGTTGTCACCCTGGCTGACGGGTTTTGAAAGGGGAGTTCTTACCACCACGGGAGCGGTGGCGGTTGACACAGGTGTTTTCACCGGCCGCTCGCCAAAGGATAAATACATTGTACATGACAGCACAACGGAAAACACCGTCTGGTGGAAGTCAGACAGTTCACCTGTTTCTGACAACAAGGTGTTGTCAGCAGAGGCATGGGAACACTGCAGGAAGATAGCGCAGGGTCAGCTCTCCGGCAAGAAACTGTATGTCATGGACTGTTACAGTGGTGCCAACAGGGATACCAGGCTTAGCGTGCGCTTTATAGTGGAGGTGGCATGGCAGGCACATTTTGTCAAGAACATGTTCATCCGGCCAACCGAAGAAGATCTTAAAGATTTCAATGCTGATTTTGTGGTCCTTATGGCCAGCAAGGCAGTCAATCCGGAGTACATGCAGTTTGGAATGAACTCGGAGAATTTCGTGCTTTTCAACCTGACAGAGAGGATGATGCTGGTAGGCGGGTCATGGTATGGCGGTGAGATGAAGAAGGGCATCTTCTCTGTGATGAACTACTATCTCCCGCTTAAGGGTATTGCCGCGATGCACTGCTCTGCCAACGTTGGCAGGAAAGGTGATGTCGCCATCTTCTTCGGCCTCTCAGGCACCGGGAAAACAACGCTTTCGACTGATCCCGAGAGAGCGCTGATAGGCGACGACGAGCACGGATGGGATGATGATGGCATCTTCAACTTCGAGGGGGGATGTTATGCAAAGACCATCAACCTCAGCAAGGAGAACGAGCCTGACATTTACAGGGCAATAAGGCGCGATGCGCTTCTGGAGAACGTTGTTGTGGATGAAAAGGGGGAGATAGATTTCAGCAGTGCTGCGAAAACTGAAAATACGCGGGTCTCATACCCCATTTACCATATTGATAATATTGTGAAGCCGGTATCAAGGGCCGGGCACGCGACCACGGTGATCTTCCTTACAGCCGATGCCTTTGGTGTTCTGCCTCCCGTTTCGAGGCTGACGGAGGAACAGACACAGTACTATTTCCTCAGCGGCTATACGGCCAAGGTGGCTGGCACGGAAAGGGGCATCAAGGAACCGGTTCCATCCTTCTCTGCTTGCTTCGGGGCTGCATTCCTGTTGCTTGATCCCATTATCTATGCACGTGAACTTACCCGTAAGATGAAGGCGCACAATGCCAGCGCATGGCTGGTCAACACAGGATGGATGGGCGGCCCTTACGGCACCGGAAAGCGCATCGACCTGCCATCGACACGCAGGATCATCAATGCCATCCTCAACAATACGATTGGCGATGTGCCATATACGACAATTCCGGTCTTTAACCTCAGCATACCCTCTTCCGTACCGGGAGTGCCTTCTGACCTGCTTGACCCGGGCAAAAAATGGCCTGAGCGGGAAGTCTGGGTCAGTGCAGCCAGGGAACTGGCCGGAAAATTTGTGAAAAATTTCAGCAAGTTCACATCGAACACTGAAACCGCAAAACTCGTATCTTCGGGACCTAAGCCGTAACAGATCATTTATGATTATTTCATTATCAGTAATTGCAGTCGTGCTGTCATACCTGGCAGGCTCAATCCCCAGCGCTGTCTGGGCAGGAAAAATCTTTCACAGGATTGATATCAGGGAGCACGGGAGTGGCAATGCCGGAGCAACAAACACTGTCAGGGTCCTGGGTTGGAAAACCGGCATACCTGTACTGATATTTGATCTGTTCAAGGGGTGGCTGGCAGCCATGCTGCCACGTTTCCTGGATGCCGCCCCGGCTGATTCCGAGACTATGATGGCGCTGCAGATCGTATGCGGTCTGGCAGCAATCATAGGTCATGTCTTTCCGGTATTTGCGGAATTCAGGGGAGGAAAGGGCGTTGCAACAACCTTCGGGGTGCTGCTGGCTCTGCATCCGCTGCTGACACTGGCATGCGCCGGGATTTTCCTCGTCGTTCTCCTGGCCAGTGGCTACGTTTCACTCGGTTCAATGACTGCAGTGGCCATGTTTCCCATTCTCCTGGTCACCCTGTTCAAATCGCCGTCAGTCTGGCTGACGGTCTTTTCAATAGTGGTTGCCGCAGGGGTTATAGCCACTCATGTAAAAAACATTAAAAGGCTAATCAAAGGCGAGGAGAAGCGGTTTATCAGGCGTAAATAAATTTGTGCTATTTTAGTAAATCGTTACCATTTTACCAAAACCTAAAAATAATGATATGAAAGGAACAAAAGGAACCCGTACGGAGCAGAATCTCCTGAAAGCATTTGCCGGCGAATCACAGGCAAAGAACCGTTATGAATTTGCTGCGAAGGTGGCCAAGGAGGAGGGATATGAACAGATTGCAGCCATCTTCCTGGAGACCGCGATGCAGGAGCAACAGCATGCCAAGCGTTTCTTCGGGTATCTTGAGGGTGGTATGGTTGAGATCACCGCTGCCTACCCGGCAGGCAAGACCGCAACCACCAGTGAGAATCTCGAGGCAGCTGCGGAGGGTGAACATGAGGAGTGGGCAAAACTCTATCCGGCATTTGCAAAGGTAGCGGAGGAAGAGGGTTTCAAGGAGATTGCAACCTGTTTCAAAGCCATCTCATCAGCAGAAAAGGTGCATGAAGAGCGTTACAGGAAGCTTCTCGCCAGCGTGATGGGCAATAAGGTCTTCGAACGTGAGGAAAAGATCTTCTGGTACTGCCGCAAGTGCGGATATGTGCACTTCGGCACCAAACCGCTGAAGAACTGCCCCGCATGCCTCCATCCGTTCAACTACAGCGAGGAATTCGCACAGAACTATTGATCCTCTGAATCTGCTGATGATCGACGGTAACGGGATGCTCAGCCTGATAAAAAACAGACAGAGCGACAGAAAATATCTTGACAGGCCTGTAGAGAGGGAAAAAATAGAACGGATAGCGGAAGCGGGAAGGCTGTCGCCATCAGCCTGCAACGGTCAGCCGTGGCATTTCATCGTGGTGGACGAACCATCGCTCAGGGCTGAGGTGGCAGCAGCAACCGAGTCAAAGGTACTGCGCATGAACTCTTTCGTCAGGGATGCACCGGTACTCATCGTTATCGTTCGGGAAAAATCGAATCTCACCTCCAGGGCAGGTGACCTGATAAAGCAGAAGGATTATTCCCTGATGGATGTCGGCATTGCCACGGCATCGATGGTTTACCAGGCTGCTGCCGAGGGTCTGGGCACGTGCATCATCGGATGGGTTAACGACAGGCGGATCAGAAAGGTCCTCTCCGTTCCGTCATCGGGGAAGGTTGAGCTGGTCATATCCGTCGGTTACACTGATAACCGTCTGAGGGATAAATCACGCAAACCGCCGGGGGAGGTGATCACCTTCAACAAATATTGATATTGTGTTCTGTAACACCGGGTCTCAGACCCGTCGGTACTTGCATCTATGCTTATATAGATATACGGGGGATAATCAGTTAAGCTTAGCCAGTGCCTCCTTTATTCGCTTTACGGCCTCTGTAATGCGATCGTCGGAGGTGGCGTACGATATGCGTATGCAATTCTCCGCACCGAAGGCTGTGCCGCTGACCATGGCCACCCTGGCTTCAGCCAGCAGGTAGAATGTAAGGTCATCGGCATTCTTCATCACATTGCCGTTGTAGCTCTTTCCCAGGAAATTGCTTATGTCAGGCATCACATAGAATGCTCCCTGCGGCACTCTCACCTTCAGCCCCGGGATCTCGCCAAGCAGCCTGCATATCAAGTCTCTGCGACGGAGAAATGCTTCGCGCATCCGCTCCCTGGAATCGCTCCGCGATGACACTGCTGCAAGTGCGGCTCTCTGTGCTATGGAGCAGACCCCTGAGGTGAACTGCCCCTGCAGCTTGATGCAGGCCTTCGCCAGCCAGAGCGGGGCTCCAATGTAGCCGATTCTCCATCCTGTCATGGCATA
The DNA here is from genome assembly GCA_002383485.1 of Bacteroidales bacterium UBA4070. GTDB lineage: Bacteria > Bacteroidota > Bacteroidia > Bacteroidales > VadinHA17 > SR-FBR-E99. The sequence continues at coordinate 115,053 of DFYY01000003.1, forward strand.
GCCCTTTGAGACACCGTTGACAGTCACCACCCTGTCGGTGATGGAGCTGAAGGTTGCCAGGCTGATATGTTTGCCGGAAAAGATGATATGCTCATAGATCTCATCTGAGATGATGATGACCTGGGGATGCTTCTCAAGCACCCTGACAAGTGCGGCCATCTCATCATAGGTATAGACCATCCCGGTGGGGTTTGACGGTGAGTTGAAGATCAGCAGACGTGTCTTCGGGGTGATTGCCTCCTCAAGCTGTTCCGGTGTGACCTTGAAGTCGCTGTCAATTGATGTCTTGATGATCACCGGTTTGCCTTCGACATAAATGACATGATCAAGATAACTGACCCAGTAAGGTGCCAGCAGAATCACTTCCTCGCCCGGGTCAACTACTGAAATAAGAACGTTGATCAGGCTATGCTTGCCCCCTGCAGAAACAACGATCTGCTCGGGAGTGTAATTAAGCTGGTTCTCCTCAAGAAATTTGCGTGATATCGCTTTGCGCAGATCGCTGTAACCGGGTACCGGCGGATAGAACGAATAATTATCGTCAATCGCTTTCTTTGCTGCCTCCTTTATATCATCAGGCGTAGTGAAGTCAGGCTCCCCCAGGCTCAGGCTTATTACGTCAATTCCCTGTTCCTTCAATTCCTGGCTCTTCGCCGACATGGCCAGAGTCTGCGATACCGAGAGTGATTTTACTCTCCTGCTGATATGCTCCATTATGTCAGATATTTGTTGGTGTCGATTCGGAAAGGGCCAAATGTAAATGATATTAGTGAAAAAGAAAAGGAATTATTACAGGCTGTGTCACGTTTAAGAGGCCTGAAAAATGATTAATTTGCAGCACATAAACTGATAAATTCACCGGGACAATGGAGACCTTTCTGGAATTACTGAAAATATTTATTCCGGCGCTGCTGGTGATGCTCACTGCATGGCTGGTCATCCGCAGCATGCTGCACGACGACCAGGAAAGGCGCAGGCAGGATCTGCTCCTTCAGACCGTGAAGACTGTAACGCCGGTGCGGTTGCAGGCCTATGAGAGGATTGTGCTGTTCCTTGAACGGATCACACCGGAATCACTCATCATGCGGACCGCCCGGCCTGACATGACTGCACAGCAGCTGCATTCTGCCCTTATCACCGGTGTCAGAAGCGAGTATGAACATAATCTCTCGCAGCAGATTTACATGACCGGAGAAGCATGGGAGATGGTAAAAAACGCACGTGGGACTGTGGTTCAGCTGATCAACAGGGTGGCCTCGCAGCTTCCCCCTGCCGCCACCGGCGAGGAGCTCTCCCGGCTGCTGCTGGAGGAGGTGATGGAGTTGGATGCCGAGCCGACAAAGATCGCCATTGCCTATATCAAGTCAGAGCTGGCAAGGATAATGGGATAAAAAAAGACGCCCTTTGCGGGCGTCCCTTTATCAAGCCGTAATTTCTCAGATACTCTTCTATAGCAGGCTGATGCTTCGTTTTACGAAAGCACTCAGCGCCTCCCCTTTGAGCATATTGTTTGCAAGCATGGCAAGGTCAATCAGTTGCCTGACAGATTTATGCTCGTTACCGAATCCCTCCAGCAGGCTCTTCCTCTTATCCTCAAGCTGCTTCAGCTCGCCCCTGAGTCTCTCCAGGTCATCCTTTTCAACAGAGGGAATCTCTTCCGGCTTCTTCTTGCTGTGCTCCTTCTCCATGAACTCGATCTCAACCTTCGTTTTGTCTATGCCCGCGCTGTTCTTCTTCAGCTCGTCAGCATGCTCCCTGTCGAGGTCACCGGCCAGATCCATTACCAGCTTATGGTTCGTGTTCAGCACCAGGTCAAAACTGTCAGGCATCTCGCCGTAGAAGGAGTAACCTCCCCCGAACTGCGCCATGTCCTTCATCCTGCGCATGAATTCGCTTTGCGTGATGACCATGGGAAGATCATTCTCATCAAGGCTTTCTGCCCTCACATGGAAGTGAGCCTTGTCAGTGTCGGCAACCTGGCTCCGGAAGACCTGCGCCAGATCATCAGACTGTGACTGTGTGAGCTTCGAGGCGTGACTCTCATCCTTCCTGATAAGCTTCTCTATCACATCGCTGTCAACCCTTACGAACTTCGATGATGGCTCTTTCGACTCCAGCGTGTTTATAAGATGCGTATCAAGCTGACCGTCAAGTACAAGCACGTCATAGCCCTTCTCGGAAGCCTTCGCCACATACGTGTGCTGGGCAACAGGGTCAGTTGTATAGAGATGAATGAGCGACTTATCCTTGTCAGTCTGGTTTTCCTTTATTGTCTTATCATATTCCTCGAGGGTGAAATATTTGCCGGCTGTGTTTTTGACGAGGGCAAATTTCGAAACCTTTTCAAAGAATTTCTCCTCGGTGATCATACCGTACTCTATGAAAAGTTTGAGGTCATCCCATTTCTTCTCAAAGCTTTCCCTGTCTTTCTTGAAGATGTCTGCCAGCCGGTCTGCCACCTTCTTGGTGATGTGGCCGGAGATCTTTTTCACGTTGGAATCGCTCTGCAGGTAGCTGCGCGAGACGTTCAGCGGGATGTCAGGTGAGTCTATGACTCCGTGCAGGAGTGTCAGGAAGTCAGGCACGATTCCCTCGACGGAATCGGTTACGAAGACCTGGTTGCAGTAGAGCTGGATCTTGTTCTTTTGTATCTCGAAGTTGTTCCTGATTTTCGGGAAGTAAAGTATCCCGGTGAGTTTGAACGGATAATCCACGTTCAGGTGGATATGGAAGAGGGGATCCTCGCCCATCGGGTAGAGCTCATGGTAGAAGCTGGTGTAATCATCATCCTTCAGGTCTGCTGGCTTGCGGGTCCATGCCGGCTGAGTATTGTTGATCACCTTCGGTTTGCCTGTGTCAACCATCTTTCCGTCCTTCCACTCCTTCTCGTTGCCGAACTGCACCTGAACAGGGAGGAAGCTGCAGTATTTCTTAAGGAGTGCATCGAGCCTCTGTTCCTCGAGGAACTCTTTCGATTCCTTGTCGATGTGGAGGATGACATCTGTACCGCGTCCCTCCTTCTTTGTCTCCTCGATGGCATACTCCGGGCTGCCATCGCAGGTCCACTTCACTGCCGGGACCTCATCACGGTATGATTTGGAGACTACCTCTACCTTGTCAGAGACCATGAATGCAGAATAGAAGCCGAGTCCAAACTGGCCGATAAGGCCGCTGGCCTGGTCCTTGTACTTGTCAAGGAATTCGTTGGCGCTGGAGAATGCTAACTGGTTCAGGTATTTGTCTATCTCCTCGGCACTCATCCCGATACCGTTGTCCGATATGGTGATTGTTTTCTTTTTGGGGTCAAAAGTGACTTGTACGCAAAGGTCACCGAGTTCACCCTTGAATTCGCCGGCTGATGACAGTGCCTTAAGTTTCTGGATGGCGTCTGTGGCGTTTGACACCAATTCTCTCAGGAAGATTTCATGATCCGAATAAAGAAACTTCTTGATAATTGGAAAAATGTTCTCTGTAGTTACTCCGATTTTACCCTTTTCCATATTTTTTTAGTTTTCTGATTATCCTGCCCCGATTCTTCAAAGGTCGTGCCGCAGCAGTAAGCATGACAGAGTGGCAGTCTTGAAGAATTGCGATTTGCGAAGTGCGAAGTGCGATTTAGCCCCATCAAGATTTGCAGACAATACCAATAAACTGGACATTGACCATAGGCCAATAAGAATTGTATATGGCAGGCCCCCCCCTCCCTCCCACTTACCTGTCTCGCGACACAGCCTCTGTCAGTCTTTTCAGTCGCTGGCAGGCGAGGCGTATCTCGTCATCCGAGATTGTCAGTGGCGGGGCAATGCGGAAGGCTTCCGAACAGAACAGAAAATAGTCGAGTAACAGTCCGTATTCCGGGGCCCTCGCAACCAGGGCCGGAATGATCTCCGGCTTCTCCGGTAACACCGCCAAGAGAAGACCTTCTCCCCTTATCAAGTTGAAAGGCATGTTCTGCAATTCCCGTCTTAACAGTTGCTCCTTCTTCAGGGCTTTTTCTGCAAGTTGGTCTTTAACAATTACTTCCAGTGATGCCAATCCCGTCGCACAACAGAGGGGATGTCCCCCGAAGGTGGTTATGTGTCCCAGCACGGGATCATGTGTCAGTGATGACATTATTTCGCGTGATGCGATAAAGGCCCCCAGGGGGAGGCCTCCGCCCAGTGCCTTTGCCAGAACCAGTATGTCAGGTGTCACGTTGTACCTGTAAAGGGAAAATAGAGAGCCGGTACGTCCGAAGCCGGTCTGTACCTCATCAAAGATCAGCAGTGCACCATGCCTGGAGCATGCTTCGCGGAGTTCATTCAGGAAGTATCCGGAGGGTTGTATTACTCCTGCTTCAGCCTGCACCGGTTCCACAATCACGGCAGCGGTGTTGCAGCCAATCATCTCCGCCGCTGCCGGGGAATTGAACTCAGCCATGACGGTTGAAGGCATAAGGGGACGGAATGCATTGCGGTACACTTCCGAACCCTGCACGCTCAGGGCGCCTGTTGTTGACCCGTGATAAGCGTTCCGGAAATATATGATCTCGCTTCTGCCGGTATAACGTCTTGCAAGTTTGAGGGCACCCTCGATTGCCTCGCTGCCCGAGTTGACGAAGTAGACCGACTCCAGCGATTGCGGCAGCAGAGAGGCCAGCCGTGTCGCATACTGTACCTGCGGACTCTGTATTATTTCGCCATAGACCATCAGGTGCATATACCTGTCAGCCTGTTCCTTAAGGGCTGCCATTACTGCCGGATGGCGATGTCCGGTATTGCTGACCGAGACACCGGAGATAAGATCCAGGTAATCACGGCCCTGGCTGTCATAAAGAAATGACCCCTCTGCCCTCTCGATCTCGATCATCAGGGGTGCGGGGGAGGTTTGTCCGATATGTTCAAGGAAAAGTTGCCTCTGGGAAGGCATCAGCGTTGCATTATGTTGATATAGTTCATTATCCCGTCACGGTATGACTTGCCGACGGGCAGTATCTTGGGAGTGTTCCCGACAAAGATGGTGAGGCTGTTTTCGCTGATTGACCTGATGACGCTTTTGTTTACCAGGTATGAGCGGTGTATTCTCACAAAGAGGCTTGAGGGGAGTTGCTGTTCAATGGCCCTCATGGTAAAATGGATAGTATATTTCTCATCGCGGGTGATGACGCTGACATAGTTCTCAAGCGCCTCGACATAGAGTATCTCCTTGAGTTTCAATCGCACCAGCGAAGATGCCTTTTTTATGAATATCTCCTCTTCCCCCGCTGCAGACGGTACTGCCCTGGGAGCATAGTATTTCATTATCTTTTCCACTGCGCGGCAGAAGCGCGGGTAGGTGATGGGCTTAAGGAGATAATCAATGCCGTTATAGTTAAAGGCCTTGTAAGCATGTTCCTCGCTTCCGGAGACAAAGATTATGTGTGGAGGATTTTCAAGGCTTGAAAGGAAATCGAAACCATCCATTTCCGGCATCTGGATATCGAGAAAAATCAGCTCTATATCCCTTCGGGACATGAGAAGGTTTCTCGCCGACAGTGAATCTGAGAAGCTGCCCGCCAGAGACAGGGAAGAAGATTTGCCAACGAATTCTTCAAGGGTTCGCAGCCAAACGGGGTCATCATCAACAATTATACAATTCATTGCGAAGGTTTGCGGTTGGGTTCAAGCGTCGCAAACAAATATACTAAATTATATACAAAAGTAGCACAACCGGATTTTGCGCGGTATAAAAAAATGCCACATTGAGCGGCACTTTATAAAAGAAATCGAGTAGGAGGAAAATGAAA